>DAHUZQ010000191.1 GCA_027306495.1 Actinomycetota bacterium
CGAAACGTCCTCGATCTGCTTCACCAGCCGCTCAGCACGACGGATCGGCTCCATCACCGCCGCGGGCGGGAACGGCTGCTCCCGCGTCGAGGCAGGCACCCGGTCCGCCCGCCAGGCGCTGATCAGGCTCCGGATCGCCGCCGCGGCCGCGCCCAGTTCCCGGCCAACTCGCTCACGGACAAGCAGGTCATCAGACCGCAGCCGGCCCTTCTCGGTGTAAACGTCGGTGGCCAGCAACGCGCGCAGAAGCCCGGACGGGCTATCGGCCATTCCGGTCAGCTCCCAGTCCGGGCTGCCTGACCGTGCGGCTGTGTGGCGTGCGGTGCACCGACCTGCGGGATGCCTGGGGCGAACGCTCCCCGTTACCGGCCATCAGGACCTCGGTACCGTCGGCTGGGTTAAGCGTCCTGATAACGTTACGTATGGGCATAGTCTTGCCTCCCGTATGGCGCCCGGCGTTAGCACCCGGCATAGTGCCATCCTCGCGCGCATGCCAGCCCCGCGCCACTCAGTGCCACAACCGTTTTGGTCCTTTCTCGATGGGAACGGGCGGTCGCCGGGACCGGGCCTGTCGTGGCTCCTGGGCAGCTGTCACACCGCGCCGAAAGGGGTCCGCATCCCGACTCTTAGTCTCCTGAGTTAGCGTGCGCCGGGGTACGGACCCCTCTGCCCATCGCGGGACTTGCTCACCGAAACCTGCCCTACCGCCGGGCAGGCCCGGCAGCGCAGCCCGAGATTAGTTCTTGGTGATTGCGACCGGGAACTGAGCGGCCGCCTCCTCGCCGCCGACAGGCCGGTTGCCCCGACGGCGCCCTGCGGGCCTGCCGGCCCCCGGGGCTGTTCCACTTGATGTAAAACGTTCCGGGAGGGCCGGCCAGCCAGAGGCGTCCGGCGGTCGACGCTTGAGCCCGGGTCCGTAATCACACGGCAGCTCAGCCCGCTCATGGTGAGCGCGAAGAGGCCGTTGCGTCACCGTCCCGCCCTGCAACCGGTCCATTGCGAAGACGTTCAGCGACATCTCCTGGTTTACGCAACTCACATTGAAGCTTGACTTTCGCACTTTTGTGTCGCTGATTGCTGAAGGGTGATCGGGTCGGGACGGGTGATCGCGACACGCCCGACAAGCCGGGCGCAAGATCCGTGATCTTGGTCGGGATAGGCGGAACCTACCCGCAAGTCACCACCGACGGCGCCGCGGCGGCCGATCCGGCCCGGATCATGTCCCGGTACGCGATGAGATGGCCCGTCGAGCGGGCGTTCGCCGACGCCCGGAACGTGCCCGGCGCTGCAGTGGGCCCCGCGGAGGAACAACCGACCACGGCTGGGTCACCCCGAGGGCCACCCGGGCCACAGCCGCTCGGTCTTCCAGCCGCGTCGAGGCCCAGACTCCTGCGAGACATCCCTTTACTGTGCCGCCCGGTAGATGCTATCCGGCCGACCGGCCTCGGACAGGTGGTAACCCAGCAGGCGGCCATACACCCGTGGCGGACGAGATGGACGATTGCGTTCGTGCCCGCAGGCAGCCTGCTTTCCGTGGTGCCCATCGCGCACAGACTGCCCGCAGGCGTCAGCTGTCCGGGGCCGGACGCTCCACCCGCTGCCGCGCGATCAGTCGGCCAGTTTGCGGGCAGCGGTGCCTTGTTGCTGGCCTGCGGGGGCCGGCCTGGCTACGAACACGTAGCTGACGGCGGCAACGACGGCGCCGACGATTGGCCCGACAACGTAGATCCAGTATTCGTGCCAGGGCGTGGCCCCGCCGAGGATGGCTGTGGCGGAGTAGGGGCCGAAGGTCCGGGCGGGGTTGATGGAGCCGTTGCTGATCGGGCCGATGACCATGATTTCGCCGGCCACTACCAGACCGATGATGAGCCCGGCCCAGCCGTGCGGGGCGCGGGTGTCGACAGCCATTGCCATGATCGCCAGGAGCAGGAGGGCGGTGCCGAGGCCCTCGGCGATGACCGCCTGGAGGCTGGTGTGTCCGGTCTGTACCACCGTGCCGCCGGAGTAGTTGGCGGTGAGCGCGGCCGAGCCGAAGATCGCATTGATGAGGAGTCCGCCGCACAGGGCCCCGATCAGCTGGACGAGGATGTAGGGGAGAACCTCGGCCCAGGGAAAGCGGCGGACGGCCGCGAGCGCGATCGTGACCGCGGGGTTGATGTGGGCTCCTGAGACAGGGCCGAACATGTAGATGACCGCTGCGACGACGATCGCGAAGGAGAGGCCGATGATCCCCACCCCGGCGTAGGTGACATATCCCTTGCCGACGAGGATCGCGGCCACGAGTGCGCCAGCGCCGAAAAGCACCAGCAGCATGGTGCCGATCGCTTCGGCCACCAGGCGACGGCCCAGGCCTGCTGTCATGATGGTTGCTCCTGATCCAGCGTCCGGTTCCGGGCCGGGCAGCTGCTACCGGCCCGGAACCAGCTCGGGTGATGTGGATGGCCGCTCCACCACGCCGGGCAGAACGGCATGGCCGCCTGCCGCCGGGCGCAGGCTGCACAGGCGCGGTCAGGCAGGGATCATGCCATTCGGATCGAGAATGAATTTGCGGGCCACTCCCTGGTCGAATTCCTGATACCCCTCAGGCGCCTTGTCGAGGGGGATCACCGTCGCGTTCACGGCCCGGGCAATATGTGCCTTGCCGTAGAGGATCGACATCATCAGCTCGCGGTTGTACTTCATGACAGGGCACTGGCCGGTGGTGAAGAAGTGTGACTTCGCCCAGCCGAGGCCGAGTCGCACCCGCAGCGACCCGATCTTGGCGTCCGAGTCGACCCCACCGGGGTCCCCGGTGACGTAAAGGCCGGGGATGCCCAGCCCGGAACCGGCCCGGGTCACCGTCATGATGTCGTTAAGGACCGTGGCGGGGGCCTCAGCCGCGCCTGCCCCGTGGCCCTTGGCCTCGAACCCGACGCAGTCCACCGAGGCGTCCACTTCGGGCTCGCCCAGGATCTCGGCAATCTGCTCCCCGAGGGTGGCATCCTGCGCCAGGTTGACAGTTTCGCAGCCGAAGCTGCGGGCCTGAGCTAGCCGTTCGGCGTTGATGTCACCGACGATGACCACCGCGGCACCGAGGATCTGCGCCGAGTGCGCGGCGGCCAGCCCGACAGGGCCGGCTCCGGCGACGTACACGGTGGAACCGGTGGTCACCCCGGCGGTAACGCAGCCGTGGTAGCCGGTGGGGAAGATGTCAGAGAGCATGGTCAGGTCGCGGATCTTCGCCATGGCCTGGTCCTTGTCGGGGAACTTCAGCAAGTTGAAGTCCGCGTACGGGACCATGACGTACTGGGCCTGGCCGCCGACCCAGCCGCCCATGTCCACATAACCGTAGGCCGAGCCGGGCCGGTCGGGGTTAACGTTGAGGCAGACGCCTGTCTTGCGCTCCTTGCAGTTGCGGCACCGGCCGCAGGCGATGTTGAACGGGACACTGGCCAGGTCCCCGACCTTGATGAACTCGACGTCGGGACCCGCCTCGACAACCTCGCCGGTGATTTCGTGGCCGAGTACGAGGCCCGCGGGCGCGGTCGTGCGGCCGCGCACCATGTGCTGGTCGCTGCCGCAGATGTTGGTGGAGACGACCTTGAGGATCACCCCGTGCGGAGTCTTGCGCCCGACATTCGCCCGGTTGACACCCGGCCCGTCCTGCAACTCCAGCTTGGGGTAGTCGATCGTCTGCACTTCGACGTGCCGCGGCCCGATGTAGGCGACGGCCTTGTTTCCTGGCATGCGGATACCTCCGGCGCAGATCGCTGACATTCCTCAGAACTGGTGCGGGCCTGTGCGGGCCTGGCTGCCGATGAGGCCCGGCGGGCAAGCCGACCGGGCGTAGGGCTACCCGAGCGTGGGCCCTGGAAACGGCGCGTAGAGATGTGTTGACGGGCTGTAGACGATGCTGACACCCGGTAGCGGTCCTGCCGCGCCGGCACTGCCCTGCCTGCGCGGAGCTCCAGCGCCGGGTAACTTCCCGAACGGCCCCGAATCTGCACTATCCGCTGATCACGGGCGGGTACCGTGCACTGTGCCTGGTTATCGCCGCCTAGGCACCGCTTGCGTCGTCGTCCGGGCAACCGGGAAGAGGAGAATGCCGAGATGAGCGGCACCGCCGACTACAGTTTCCATGCGCCGGGCAACTACGGAGGCAGTGCCCCCACGCAGGAGGAACTTCGCTACGCGTTCGAGAACGCGCCGGCCTGTCACCACGACCACGGCCTTATCGCTCGCCAGGTCTCGCAGTTCCTGGCTGGGCATATAGCCGACGGCGACAGCGACGCCGACACGTCCGGGTGAAGCGAGTCATTCATCCCAGTCCGACGTGCCGCACCCGGTCCCGGACCTTGTCCTGATTCAGCAGCGGCAGGCCGCGCACCGCGGCCGAGGTGTCCTCGACCGCAGCCGGCCCTTCACGGTGTAGACATCGGTGGCAAGCAAAGCGCGCAGCAGGCCGGGCGGGTCCTCGGCCATTCCCGTCAGCCCCCGGCTCGGTTTGCCTGGCCGTGCGGTGCCGCGACCTGCGGGATACCGGGGGTGATGACACCGCCGTTCCCGGCCAGATCGGCGATGCCGGGAACGCTCGCCGACGCGCCAGCCTGTACCGCAGTGATACCGATGTTGAACGACTCACCGACCGCCATATTGGGGGCCGACACCCAATGCCATGGACTTCAGCGTGATCAGCGTTCGTGACGGTCTTCGGGGCGAAACGTGATCGTCGCGTTGGTGGTTGCGGAGCGTGACGGGCATGGGCGCGGCCCGGCTGTCGCGCCGGGCGGGCGGCCGGTTCCACGTC
>DAHUZQ010000193.1 GCA_027306495.1 Actinomycetota bacterium
ATGACTTTAAGGGGTCGGGCGCGCTTCACGAAGGGCCCGCGCCCGCCCCCGCCCGGTCGCGGGCAGCCGGCGGGTCAGATGACCCGGCCGGGCCGGCCGCCCGGGGCGACGACCGGCAACCCGGCGCGGACCCAGGCGTGCATGCCGCCGGAGAGGTTGACCACGTCATGCCCTTCCCCGGTGAGCAGGGTGGCGGCGCGGGCCGAACGGGCCCCGGAGCGGCACACCGTCACGATGGTGCGGTTGGACGGCACCTCCCGCAGGCGGCTGGGCAGCCTGCCGAGCGGGAGGTGCCGGGCCTTGGGGGCGTGCCCGGCCCGCCATTCGGCGTCTTCCCTGACATCGAGCAGTATGGCTCCCTCACCCACCAGGTTGTGCGCCTGCTGGGCGCTGACCTTCGGCCGGCGCGGGAACAGCTTGCCCAGCCATCCGCTCATGCTGCCCTCCCGGGGGCTTCGCTGCTGGTCACGGGCAGCCCGGCGGTAGCCGCCCGGTCGTATTCGTCGTCGATCGCGACCACCACGCGGCCCGCGGCGTCCAGGATGGAGGCGGCCACGCTGGCGCGGTAACCGCTGCGGCAGTGCACCCACACCTCATCCCCCGGGACTTCCTGGAGCCGGGTCAGCAGGTCATGCAGCGGGATGTGGACCGCACCCTCAATGTGGGACTGCGCCCATTCGAGGTCGCGGCGCACATCGAGCACGGTGACGGGCCGGTGGTGGCGGACGGCCGCCAGCGCTGGGAAGTCCGCGACCGGATAGCTCCGCAGCGCCTGCCCGCCTGCCCAGTCACCGGGGCTGCCGGTCGCGGCCGCCGCGGGCCGGTCCACGCCGATGCGCACCAGGTCCCGCTGGGCGTCCGCAACCTGCACGGAGGTGTCGCCCAGCAGGGTCAGCGGGGCTCCCCAGGGGATCAGCCAGCCCAGGTAGGTGGCGAAGCTGCCATCGAGCGGGAAGCTGAAGGTGCCTGCCAGGTGGCCGGCCGCGAAGGCGGTGCGACTGCGCAGGTCCACCACCCATTCCCCGGCCGTGATCCGCCGGAGCAGTTCGCCGGCGTCGGCCCGGGCGGGCGCGGTCAGGTCCGCGCCCGCCGGGCCGGCGGCGTTAGCCGGGCCCATGTGTGCGTAGTACGCGGGGAACACGTCCAGTCCCGCCAGCAGCCCGCTCACGTATTCCTGCTCGCCCAGCGTGAGAACGGGGTTCACCCGCCGTTCGTGCCCGATGGTGGAGGACTCGCCCTCGGCCTGGGTCGCTGAGCAGAAGCTGCCGAAGCCGTGTGTGGGATAGATCCCCGCCTCATCCGGCAGTTCGGCCGCTAGCCGGTGCGCCGAAGCGTACTGGGCGCGGGCGAGAGCGGGCGAATTCGTAGAGCCGAGCAGGTCGGGCCGGCCGGTCGAGCCGTACAGCAGCGACCCTCCGGTGAAGACGGCCGGAAGCTGGCCGTCCGCCTCGAGCACATAGGACAGATGGGTGAACGTGTGCCCCGGCGTGGCCAGCACGCGCACCCGCAGCGCCGGGCTGGCCTCGACCACGTCCCCGTCCCGAACACCGACCCGGTCGAACGACACCGGATCGGCCGCGTTGACGTGGTAGGCAGCGCCGGTCTCGCGGGCGAGCGCGAGCCCACCGGTCACATAGTCGTTGTGCAGGTGGGTTTCGAAGATGTGGGTGATGGTGACGCCGTGACGCGCCGCCAGGGCCAGCACCCGGTCGATGTCCCGCTGCGGGTCGATCACCACCGCGACATTCCCGTCGTGGGCCAGATAGCTGCGGTCGCCCAGGCCCGGGGTGTCCAGCGCGAGGATCTCGGTGGTCATGCGACGTTCTCCTGCGCGCCCTGCACCACCGGCATGCCGCCGGTGATCCAGTCGCCGGTGCCACCCGCGACCGACCGGGCGTCGATACCGCGCCCGATGAGGAACTGCGCCGCTGTCCAGCTCCGGTTCCCCGACTGGCAGATCACATACACGGGCTGACTCATCGGCAGCTCGTGTGTGTGCTGCGGCACCCGCGCGAGCGGGATCAGCCGCGCGCCGGGCACGTGACCGCCGACATACTCGAACGGCTCCCGGACGTCGATCACGAACGCGCCGTCAGCGTGCGCGGCGGCGAACGTACCCAGGTCAACTTCGGGCACCAAGATAACCTCCTCCGTGTATACCCCAGGGGGTATAGGACCAGGGTCTCGACCATAGCCGACGCTGGGCTGTTTGCACAAATACCCGTGGGGGTATCTCGCTATCCGCGTGCGGCGGCCGGGAGCGCGGCGCGCAGGGCCGTCCTGGCCCGGTGCAACACCGACCGGGCGGCTGGCACCGTGATCCCCATCGCCGCCGCCACATCCTCCGCGGGCATGCCGAGGCCGTCCTTGAGCAGCACCGCGGTCCGGTAGCGTTCGGGCAGGCTGGCGAGCGCGGCGATCACCTGGCGGCGGGTCTCCGCTTCGACCGCGGCCTCTTCCGGGCCGGGACCGGCCGCTGGAAGCTCGGCCGGCCGCTGCTGCGTGGCTGCCTCCTCCAGCATCTGATCCAGGGAGAGCGGCGCCCGGCGGCGGCGCAGCATCCGGCACTCATTGGTGGCGATCCGGTGCAGCCAGGTGCGCAGGCTCGCTTCCCACCGGAACCCGTCCAGGTGCTGGGCAGCCTTCAGCAGGGCGTTCTGAGTCACGTCCTCGGCGTCCTCAGGGTGCTGGCAGAGCTGGCTCGCCAGCCGCCACACATCCGCCCGGTACCGCCATACCGCCTCCGCGGACGGCCCCGCTGGATCCACCCATCCAGCGTAGGGCCGCGGTGGCCACCGATGCGCCGCGCACCATTTCGGCTGATGCCGCATCAGTGAAGCAGCGGCGGCAGGCCGTGCAGGGCCCGGCGGCGGTCGCCGCGGGCGTTGGGGCTTGCGGCTGGAGGAGGCTGCCGCCGCAGGCAGCGAGCAAGGCATGAGACTGGCAGGAGGTGCGCGATGAAGTTCGTCCGGCTGATGAACTCGCGAGGAGGGCGTCTCGCCCGGGGGCTGGCCGGGGCGGCGCTGATAGTGGCGGGAGGACTCACCGGTGGTCCCTGGGGGCTGGTCCTGGCTGTGGTCGGCCTGGTCCCGCTGGCTGCGGGGGCAACCGGTACCTGCCTGGCCGCACCGCTGCTGCGGGCGCCGGCCCGGGCTCGGTGACTGGCCGTGACAGCAGCGGATGAGACGGCCGGCCCCGAGCAGCGGCCGCCGCGTCCTGACAGTCCCGGGCCGGGGTCACTTCCGGCCTGGGACAGCGTCCTGGTGGTCATCGCCCATCCCGACGACGAAGCGTTCGGGCTCGGCGCTGTCATCGACCGGTTGGTGGCCGGCGGCGCCGGCGTGCACATCTTGTGCTACACCCACGGCGGGGCCTCCACTGTGAACGAGACGGGCGCGGACCTGTCTGCCGCCCGCGCCCGGGAACTGCGGGATGCCAGCGCAGAACTCGGCGCGGCCTCGGTGACGCTGCTCGACTACCCCGATGGCCGCCTCGCCGGGATACCCGCCGAGGAACTGGCGGCCCATGCCGCCCGCACGGCTGAGCACTGCCAGGCCGCGGGCTTGCTGGTGTTCGACAGCAGTGGCATCACCGGCCATCCCGACCACCAGGCCGCCACCGCGGCGGGGGTGCGTGCGGCCGCGGCCGCGGGCTTGCCGGTCCTGGCGTGGGCCCTTCCCGCCACGGTCGCCGCCACGTTGCGGAAAGAGACGGGCCAGCCCTTCGCGGGGCTGCCAGCGGGCGAGGTTGACCTGTGCATCCGGGTTGACCGCGACAGGCAACGCGCGGCCGCGCTCCTGCACACCACCCAGATCTCACCCACCGCGGTGCTCTGGCGGCGGCTGCAGCTGATGGGTGACTGTGAGGACTTGCGGTGGCTCCTCCCGGCGGGTGGGCCAGTGCCGGCGGAAGAGGACGGGCATCATGGCGACGCAATTTCCCGCTATGCCAAGCGGACATGACCATCTCGGGTTCCGCACCACGTGCGGGAGGGAAGTGGCCGTCGGCTGGCTCACGCTCGGCGACGCCGAATGGCCGGTCCGGCGCGTCACCCTGGATGTCGGGCACTCACCCGGCCGGGACGACGGCACCTGGGCAGCGCTGACCCCCGCGGAGGCACGCGAACTCGCGGCGGCACTGCTCACGCAGGCGCGTACCGCCGAAAGGATGGCGGGGATGGGTCCCGATGCCAGCCCGGCCGGCGCGGCGGAAAGGCAGGCTGGCCCTGACGACCATTTCCAGATCGAGCCCCGGTAGCGCGGGCACGCCCACGGATCAGCCTGGCCCGGCTGGGTGACACCGGTGGTGGCGGCGGCGAGCCGGCCACCCTGGACCATGGGGGCGCTGGCGGGCTGTCCGTGCCAGGACGGTGGAATGGCCGTTCGCGCCGGACCACCCCACCATGTGGCGAGCCGGATCGAGCGTGCCCTGGCGGAAGACCCCCGGACGAGCGAACGGGTCAGTGCCCGCGTTCCAGCACCAGGCCCATGCGGTCCCGGTAGACGACCCGCCAGCCGGGCAGCCGGGCGAGCGCGTCCGCAAGCGTGGGGTGCTGCAGGCGGGAGATCACGATCAGCCCGTAACCTTTCGTCACCCGCCACCACCGAGGGCCGGCCACGTTCACGAAGCCGTAGAACGAGGTGATCTGCGCGGGCGAGTACTGCTCGAGCCGGGCGTCGAAGCCGACCCGGCCCACGGCCGCGGGATCCAGCCACAGCATCGGCGATCCGGACCAGTCGTCGCCCAGGATCGTCATGCCCGGGTGGCGGGCCGCGATCTGGGCGGCCACGCCGATCGCCCGTGCCGGGACGCCGCTTTCGAAACGGGACGCCGGGGTCAGCAGCACCACCACCAGGCTGGCCGCCGCCAGCGCGGCCAAAGCCGCCGCTGTCACCAAGCGGAATGGCACGGCCAGTGCAGGAACCGGGTGGCGGCGGGCCCGGGCCAGGGTATCGGCGGCGAGCAGGCTCGCCCCGAGCGCGAACCAGGCCTGGAACCGGACTCCCGTCAGGGCGAGTGCGAGCAAGGCCAGGGTCACGGTGGCCAGCAACGGGTCCGGCCGGGTGCCGCGGCGCCCGGCGACGATCATGGCGGCGGCCACCAGGACGATCAGTACGGTAAATCCCCAGCTCTGTGGACTGAGCGGGTTCGGGGCTGCCCATTCCGCGACGACACTCGCCAGTTCGCGATTCCCGGCCACGCTGCGGTAGTAGCCGATAACGGCGGTTCCGTAAGGAGTGCACGCCACGCTCAACGCCGCGGCAGCGCCCAGCCCCAGATACCTCAGCGCCGAGCCCGCGTCTCGCCGGCAGGACGCATCGATCGAACGCCACATGGCATATCCGGCCACCAGTGCGGCGCCGAGCAGGACCGACCCGTGCACGTTCGCCCAGAACACGAGCAGGGGCACCGAGAGCCAGACCCTCCCAGCGGGACGCAGGTGACGGCGGTCGTCGAGGACCAGCCAGAGCGTGAGGACGAGCAACGGATAAGCGAAACTCTGCACCCGCACTGCGTCGTTGCCGAGGCAGGCCAGGAACGCCAGCGCTGTCCAGGCGAAGGTCCGGGTGGGTGGGACGGCCCGGCGGATCATCAGCAGGGCGAGCAGTGCGAACCCCGAGGTGACCAGGGCCGCGGAGAGAACCGCCAGCGCCGGGTACCCGCCCGCCGACCAGGCCGCGTAATAGATCGCCTGACCGAGCCATTGCTGGTCCACCCAGGGCGCCCCGTGGGCCGCCACGGTGAAGACGTTGCTGTGTGGCAGGCCATGCTGGACGACGTACCGGCCGGCGTACAGGTCGTAGTAGCTGTCCACGGTCAGGTCACGGGAGGCCATGACGTTCTTGGCGAAGATGAGGGATATGGCGGCGGCGAACCAGCACCAGGTGCCGGCCGGCACGCGACTGCGGCCGCGGTGTGGGACCGCGCCCTCCGCCACGTCACCGGGACCAGCCGTCGCCGGAACGATCCCGGCTGCCGGGTGCCCGCTCACGACCGCGCGGCCCGTTCCAGCACGAGACCGGCGCGGTCCCGGTACACCACCCGCCAGCCGGGCAGCTGAGCCAGCGCGCTGGCCAGGGCAGGGTGCTCCTTACCCGACACGACGGCGATCCCGTAGCCGCGCATCACCCGCGCCCAGCCTGCGCCACGGACGAAAAGGAAATCGAAGTACGCCCCCATCTGGGCTGGTGAGTACTGCTCTATCCGGATGTCGAAGCCGACCCGGCCGACCGTCCGGGGGTGCAGCCAGAGCATGGCCGTCCCGGACCAGTCGTCGCCGATGATGCGTACGGCCGGGTGCTGGACCGCGATGGCGGCGGCCGCGTTGATGGCGCCGACCGGGAGTTCGCTCTCGAACTGGCTGACGGGTGTCACCGAGAGGGTGATCACGGCAGCGGCGGCCAGTGTGGCCAGGGCGACGGTGGTCACCCGGCGGAACGCCCTACCGAACTGTGGCGGCCTGCCCGGGTCACCGCGGGCGAGTGTGTCGGCGGCGAGCAGGCTCCCGCCGACGGCGAACCACGCCTGATCCCGCACCGCCGTCAGGGCCAGCCCGAGCAAGAGGATCGAGAGGACGAGCAGCTGCGGGTCCGGCCGGGTACCCCGCCGCCAGGCCAGCACCAGCGCAGCGACGATCATCAGCAGGAGAGCGAAGAAACCCCAGCTGAAAGGATCCAGCGGGCTCGGCGGCGCCCACTCGACGATGTTGCGGGACAGCACCGGGTTGCCGATGAACAGCCGGTAGTACCGCAGGACCCCAACGCCGTAGGGGGTGCATACAACAGCGGCGCCCGCCGCGGCGCCGAGCCCGGCGCTGGCAAGGACGTCACGGCGGTCGCGCCGGCGGACCGCCCGCGCGGCGCGGGACATCGCGTACAGCCCCACCAGCCCTGCGCCCATCAGCACCGAGCCGTGGGTGTTGGCCCACAGCAGCAGCACCGCAATGACCAGTGCCGTCCGTGCGCGCAACCGCGGGGCCCGGCTGTCGTCCAGGATCAGCCATATCACCAGGGCCAAGCACGGGTAAGCGAAGCTCTGGGCGCGGATCCCGGTGTTGCCCATGCAGGCGCCAAACGCGGCGACGGTCCAGAGGAACACGCGCGGGCCCGGCACGCCCCGGCGCAGCATGACCACCGCCAGCAGGGCGAATCCACTGGTGACCAGAGCCGCCGAGAAGGCGGCGAGCAGGCGGTAACCCCCCAGGCTCCAGGCCGCGTAGTACAGCACGTGGGCGAGCCACTGCTGATCCGTCCATGGCGTTCCGTGCGCGGCCGCTGTGATCACGTTGCGCTCAGGGATCCCGTGGTGGACGATGTAGCGCCCCGCATACAGGTCATACAGGCTGTCCGCGAACAGGTAACGGGAGAACATGACGTTCGCGGCGAGGATGAGCGACACCGTCGCGGCAAGCCATGTGCGGGCGCCCTCCGAATGGCCCCGTCCGTCCGGGGAGCCCGCCGGCAATTCCCGGGCTCGTGGCAGGAGCGTGGGCGGTACCCGTGTCACGACCCAGCCGTCCCTGGCCCTCTAGCGCACCGCGGACGATGGAGCGGCGACCTGGGGGAGCCGGTCCTGGCAGGTGATCAGCCCACAGCGGACCCCGGTCATGAGAGCCTGCGCCCGGTTGGTGGCGCCCAGCTTCTCGTAAAGCCTGGCGACGTACGTCTTGGCCGTGGACTGGCTGATGAACATCGTGAGCGCGATCGTCGGAACGGACAAGCCGTCCCGCAGCAACGCCAGCACCTCCGCCTCGCGTGGGCTGAGCGTGAGCCGTTCCTGGGCGGTATGGCGTCTGGCGAGCGCCACCGCCAGCCCCGAGGCGGTGAATGAGCAGGCTGCGACCGCGGCGTGGCGGATGGCCGCGAGTACCTCTTCCACCGGCGCTGTCTTGGCCACGAATGCCGAGACGCCCGATTCCAGGGCGCGGAAGAGCACATCGTCCTCGCCGCGTGAGGTCAGGATGACGATGCCCATGTCGGCAAAACGGTCACGGAAAGCGTGGGCAAGGCGCAGGCCGTCGCCGTCGGGCAGGCTGACGTCGACGGTGACGACATCGGGCTGGATGGCCCGGATCAACTGGTCGGCCTCGGACGCCGTGCCGCATTCCGCTACTACGTCGATGTCCGCGTGCCCGGCGACAAGCTGGCGCAACCCGTAGCGGGTCAAGGTATGCCCATCGATGACGGCAAGGCGTATCGGCATGCAGGCCCCCTGAAAAGCGAATTTAGCCGGTTCCTCCGTGATTACGAATTTTGCCGGATTTTACGGAGTCATTATGCATAGATCCAGCGCCCGATCTGCGCGAATGCACAAGCGGGGGGAGACGAGGTCACGGTTGCCCCGATCCAGCGTGACCTGACAAGGAGACGCCTGAGTGGCCGTCGAGGTTTACGCGGGGCTTACCATCGGCGCCGCGCCCCGTCTACCGATTCGATCCGAGGATGGCCAGCAGCGTTGCGCCCACCAGGAAGGGGCCGAAGGCGAGATGGCCGTCCAGTCTGATCCGGCGGGAGATCAGCAATCCAACGCTGACCAGCGCCGAGAGCAGGAATGCCAGGAATGCGCCGACGACGAGCGTCGGCCACCCCAGCCACCCCAGTGCCAGCCCGGTCAGCCCGGCCAGTTTGACGTCGCCGCCTCCCATCTGCCCGGGGCGCACCAGTGCGAGCGTGAGGTACCCCCCGGCCAGGGCCAAGCCACCCAGGACCGCCCGTCCGAGCGCGGCCAGGTCGTGGCCCGCCACAGCCGCCACCCCCAGCAGTGCCAGCATGACGGCATAGCTGGGCAGGACCAGACGGTTGGGCAACCGGTGCACGGCGATGTCGATAGTGGACAGCGCCACCCCCAGCACCCCCAGGAAGGCGAACGCGACCGCCTCCGGCGCGCCTGCGTACCGGCCGAAGAGGAGCCCGAGCACCACGGCCGTCGCAAGTTCCGGCAGCACCGGGGGGCCCAGGAGATGACCGCAATACGGGCAGACGGTGGCTGGCCAGCGTCCCAGTGGTGCCGCGCAACGTGGGCAGGTGGACCGTTCGGGCTCGCCGGCCGGCACGGAAAGCCGGAACACGACGGGGCGGAGCATGCCGCCGGCCACCAGGCCCGCGGCGGCGCCACCGGCCGCCCACAAGATGTGCACCGCTCCACGGTAGGACCCGTGCGGGGGGTGAGGCCGGTCCATCTGGCAGGTTCCCGCCGAGCGGGCGCCTTCCCCCGGGCGCCGTGTCCCCCGTCCGGCCGGCATGCCATCCGACTGGCCATGAATTTTCCAGCCGTTCGGCCGATGACGGGCGCCTTTGCCGATCCACGACAGTCGTCATCTCGGGTGGCGAGCGCTGCCGCCCAAGGGTGGGGTGCAGGGGCGGGGAGATCTCGGCCCCGAATATGACAAGGAGTTCTGTGATGCTGGAGACCCTGACGTTTGTGCGTGCTTTCCTGACGCGGCGCCTGCGGCTGAATGACCAAGGCGCTACCGCGGTGGAGTACGGCCTGATGGTCTTCCTGATCGCGCTGGTGATCATCGGTGCGGTCACCCTGCTGGGATCCAACCTGAGCAGCATCTTCAACAAGGTCGCGACCGCTCTGTAACGGGCGCGCCGACGCGGCTGTGCCGGTCCTGGGGCCGGCGGGGGCACGGGGGATCCGCCGCTGACGGTGGAGGGGGCGGGGCGGGTTCTCAGCCCTCCCGCCCGCCGCCCATCTGCGTTAGAAGGGATGAGCCTGCACATGAGGGCTCGAGCCTGTCGGCACCGCCCACGCGATCGGGGCGCTGCCGCGGTGGAATTCGCGCTGCTGCTCCCGGTTCTGCTCTTGATCATTTTTGGCACGATCGACTTCGGGCGGGCGCTCAACGCTCAGCTCACCCTCACGGAAGCGGCACGGGAGGGTGCCCGGCTGGAAGCGCTCGGCCAGCCGAACGTGGTAGCCCGCACCGAGCAGGACGCGGGGGTGATGGGGCTGAGTCCGGTGACCGCGACCGTAACGTCCGCCTGTCCTACGGGTGCGGGCCCCACCGCCAACGGATCCGTCCAGACGACCTACCAGTTCTCTTTCATCACGCCGGTGGGGGCGATAGCCGCGATGTTCGGCGGTTCTGGCCTCGGCGCGCCGATCACCCTCACCGCGCAGGGGGTCATGCCATGCGAGACCTGATCGTCGGCCTTGCCCGGCCGATGATGAAGTTGCTGCGCCGCGACGACCGTGGCGCGGTGGGTGTGCTCATCGCCATCCTGATCGGCGGCGGGGTGCTGCTCGGGATCGGCGCCATGGCCATAGACGTGGGGCAGTTGTACCAGAACCGCGCCGAACTCCAGAACGGCGCCGACGCCGCGGCGCTGGGCGTGGCCAAGAGCTGCGCGGCGGGCACCTGCACGCAGGCCGCCGCCACGTCCGTCGCATCCGCCCTGGCCAGCGCCAACGCGTCCAAGCTGACCAGCGGTATGGCTGGGGTGGACCTGGTGTGCGGTTCGGGGAGCCTGGGCGCCTGCCCGGCCAGCACGGGGGCGTTGGTGGACTGTCCGCCCGCGCCCACCGCCGCGGATGTCAACTACGTCGACGTGCACACCTCCACGCGCACCCCGACGGGCACCTTGCTGCCGCCCGTGCTCGCCCGGACACTGCTCGGGAACGGAAGCTATCAGGGCACCAATGTCAAGGCGTGCGCGCAGGCGGAGTGGGGGCCGCCCGCAACCGCGGACACGATCGCGTTCACGATCTCGGCCTGCACCTGGGACGCGGCGACCCAGAATGGGACGGTATTCGCGCCGCCCCCGCCCTATCCCCCCAACCCCCTGCCCAGCCCTTCGCTCGACCAGGTCCTGCAGGTCCATGGCAGCCCCGGCAACCACAATCCGCAGGGCTGTGCCACGGAGCCGGCCGGGGCGGACGGCCCCGGCAACTTCGGCTGGACCACCGACGCGGGCACCTGCACCGTCTCGATCAGCGGCAACACCTACGACGGCAACACCGGGGTATCGGCGAGCAATGCCTGTAAGACCGCCCTCGCCAGCGCATACGCGAACAAGACGCTGCTCTTCATCCCGGTCTACGTCGGTGTCACCGGGACGGGCAGCAACTCTGTCTACACCCTCAAGGGCTTCGCCGCATTCGTCCTCACCGGGTATCACCTGTCCGGTTTCGACGCGCCCGACTGGCTCAACCCGGCCAACGACTGCACCGGCAACATGTTCTGCCTGAACGGCTACTTCACGCAGGGCCTGATCCCGACGGTCGGCTCCCCGGGCGGCCCGAATCTCGGTGCCGACATCATCCAGCTGACCGGCTGAGTGCCCGGCGCACCCCGCGAAGGAGAACGAACTCGTGAAACGTCGCATCCTCACCGTGGCGCTGGCGGTGCTTCTCGCGGTGCTCGGGACCGCTGGGGTGCTCGCGTACGTACACCAAGCGGACGCCCGGGCGCTGGCGGGCCAGCGGGCCGTCACGGTGCTGGTCGCGGGGAGCGTGATCCCGTCGGGAACCAGTGCGGGTGCGGCCATGCAGGAAGGGCTGCTGACGAAGCAGACGTTCCCCGCCTCTTCCGTGCCCGCCGACGCGGTCCGCTCGATCAGCTCGCAGGACTCCGGGCTGGTGATGAGCGCGGACGTGCAGCCCGGTCAGCTGCTGGTTCAGCCCATGCTTGTCAGTGCCGTACAAGGGGCCACGGCTCTCGCGATACCCAAGGGCATGGTCGCCGTGACCGTCGCCCTGTGCATGCCCGAATCGGTCGCGGGCTATGTCCAGGCCGGTGCGGAGGTCGCGGTCTTCGACACCTACGCCCACGGGAGCCTCACCTCGCAGGACTGCAACGGGACGCACTCCTCCTCGGCCAGCGGTGCCGTCCACACCCGGATCGTGCTGACCCGGGTGCAAGTGCTGGCGGTCGGCACTGCCCAAGCGAACGCGCAGGCGTCCGCCACGTCCGCTCAGGCCAGTTCCGGCACTTTCGCCCAGAACGGCAACAGCGCATCGCCGGGGCCGGTGCTGGTGACCCTGGCCGTGAACCAGGCTGACGCGGAACGCCTCATCCAGCTCAACGAAACCGGCCTGCCCTACCTCGCGCTGCTCACCAGCAGTTCGCAGACGGTATTCCAGTCGGCGCCCGTGACGCTCTTCCAGCCCTGAGGAGCAGGCCATGCCCATTCTCTGCGCGCCCGGGGGCGCGTCGCGGGAGCTGATCGCCAGCATCGGCGGCGATGTGCGGCCGGCCGCGAGCCTGGCGGCGGCAGCGCAGCTGCTGGACAGTGACCCCGGTGAGATCCTGGTCATCATCGGGCCGGACACGTCCACACCCGAGGCGCTGGCCTTCGCTGCCAAGCTGCGGCTGGCGCGGCCCATGGTCGGGGTGATCCTCGCCCGGGATCACGTCGATGTCGCGCTGCTGTCCCAGGCCCTGCAATCGGGGGTGCGGGAGGTCGTTGATTCCAGCGACCCCACCGGGCTCTCGGCCGCCTGCCGGCGGTCCCGGGAGGTCTCACGCCGGCTGCTGGCGAGCGCCACTCAGCAGGAAATGGCAACCGGCAGGGACGGCGCAATCGTCACCGTATTCGCGGCCAAGGGCGGCTGCGGCAAGACGACCCTGGCCGTGAACCTGGGGGTGGCGCTGGCCAGCGGCGGGCGGGCACGGGTCTGTGTGGTCGACCTGGATCTGGCGTTCGGCGACGTGGCCATCAGCGTGCAACTCGATCCGGTGCGCACGATCGTGGACGCGCTGCCCATGGCCGGGCACATCGATGTGACGGGGGCGGCGTCGCTGCTCAGCCGCTACCGGCCCGGACTGGACATGCTGCTGGCCCCGGTCACCCCGGGTGATGCGGAGAAGGTGCCGGCCGCGCTGGTGACCGAACTGCTCACGGTCCTGCGTGGGATGTTCGACTTCGTCGTGGTGGACACCCCAGCCCAGTTCAGCGAGCACGTGCTCGCGGCCATGGATGTCTCTGCCCAGCATGTGCTGCTGACCACACCGGATGTGTCGGCCCTGAAGAACCTGCGCGTCACCTTGGACATGCTCGACCTGCTGTCCTACGAACGGGAGATCAGGTCCGTGGTGCTCAACCGCTCAGATGCCAAGGTCGGGCTCAGTGCCGAGGACGTGGAACGCGCCGTGCGCTGCCCGATCGTGGCGCACGTCCCCTCCAGCCGCGCGGTCCCCATCTCGATCAACAAGGGGACTCCCATCACTTTGTCCAGCGCTGGACACCCGGTCAGCCAGGCCATCGTGCAGTTCGCCCAGGAACGGCTGCTCCGCGTGCCGGCCAAGCCGGCCCCGCGTGGACCGCTGTCACTGTCGCGCGGCAGAAGGCGGCAGGCATGAGCGGCGGTCTGTCTGAAAGGCTCGCCCAGCGAGCCGGTGCCGCCGCGGTCAGTCCCCGGGAGCAGCAGCCCGCCGGGCCGCGCCGCGCTGCCAGGCACGCCGACCCCTTCGCGGCGGTCAAGCGGAGGGTCCACGAAGCCCTGCTCGCCGCCCTCGGGCCCACCCTCTACGAAGCCCAGCTGGACCAGCGGGACCTGGAGGTGCAGGTCACCCAGACGCTGCAGGCGGTTCTTCAGCAGGACGAGACACCCTTGACCGGTGCCGACCGCTTCCGGATCGCGCAGGAGGTGGCGGACGAGATCCTTGGCCACGGCCCGCTGGAGCCGTATCTGCGTGACCCGGACATAACCGAAATCATGGTCAACGGCTACGACCAGATCTACATCGAGCGGGTGGGAAGGCTCTACCCGGCGGAGGCGGTGTTCGCCGATGAGGGCCACCTGCGGCGGACCATCGACAAGATCGTGGCCCGTGTTGGGCGCCGTATTGACGAGTCGAGCCCGATGGTCGACGCCCGCTTGCCAGATGGCAGCCGCGTCAACGCCGTGGTGCCGCCGGTGGCGCTGGACGGCTCGATGCTCACCATCCGGAAGTTCGCCACCGATCCGTTCACGGTGGATGACCTGATCTCCTTTGGCACCATGTCGGCGCCGGTGTCGGAATTGCTGCGGGCATGCGTGCAAGGCCGGCTGAACATTGTGATCAGCGGGGGCACCGGGTCGGGTAAGACGACGACGCTCAACGTGCTGTCCAGCTTCATCCCACCGGACGAGCGGATCATCACCATCGAGGACGCCGCCGAACTGCAACTGCGCCAGGAACACGTGCTGCGGATGGAGTCCCGGCCGCCGAATCTGGAGAACCGTGGCCAGATCTCGATCCGCGACCTGGTGCGGAACTCACTGCGGATGAGGCCGGACCGGATCATCGTCGGCGAGGTGCGCGATGGTGCGGCGCTGGACATGCTGCAGGCGATGAACACCGGTCATGACGGGTCAATCACCACCATCCACTCGAATTCGCCCCGGGATTCGCTGGCGCGACTCGAGACGATGGTGCTGATGGCCGAACTCGATCTGCCCCAGCGGGCGATCCGGGAGCAGCTTGCCTCTGCCCTCGACCTGATCGTGCACCAGGCCCGTCTTAAGGACGGCACCCGCCGGATCACGCACATCACCGAGATCGAGGGCATGGAGGGAGACGTCGTCACCTTGCAGGATGTCTTCACGTTCGACTACCGCGCCGGGGTTGACCCCGACGGCCGATACCTGGGCAACCTGCGGAGCACGGGACTTCGGCCGCGCTTCCTCGATGTCCTGGGCGACCGGGGGATCAAACTGCCGCCGGGAATGTTCGGCACCGGCGAGTACGGCAGGTGACCGTGACACCGAATGGCTGGCGGTGGATAGCCGCCGCGGCATTGACCGGTGCGGTCGCGACCATTGCCCTGGCACGCGGTGCCACGCCCGCCATGGCGTCGCAAGCGCCCCCGGCGACGGTCATCCTGCTGGACGATAACGGCTCGCTGGCCGGGGCAAACATGGCCGCTGAACGGCGCGCGGCCCTTGCCTATGTCAAGGCGCTGCCAGCAGGCTTGCCGGCCGGGCTCATCGTCTTTGCCGATGGCTGGCGGGTGGCGGTGCCGGTGACCACGGACCACGCCCGGCTGAGCGCCGACATCCGCGCGACCCGGGCCGTCGGCGGGGCGACCTCGCGCGGCATCCGTGGCGCGCTGGCGGAGGCGGCGTCCAGCCTGGCCTCCCTGGCGGCCCCGGCGCCCAGCCGACTGCTTGTCCTCACCGACGCCGAGGTGCTCACCGGCGCACCGTTGACCTCGCCGGTGCCCGCCGACGTCATCACCTGGTATGTGGAGAGCGACGACAACATTTCGCTCGTGCGCCACCTTGCCTCCGCCAGCGCCGGACGGTATGTGACGCCCACGCGGGCGGCGGCACTGGCCTCGGTGTTCCCGCAGGTTGTCGCATCCAGACAGCGGCCATCCGCGTCACCTGGCACCCGGGCGGCAGCCGCCCCGGCTCGCGGCTCCGGGTCGTCTCCGCCACTGCCGGCCGTGCTCGCCCTGGTCTTCCTGGCCCTGCTGGTGGTGGCACTGGTGGCGCTCGGCCCGGCGATGTCGGGCGACCGGCGGCGGCACCTGGTGAGGCAGATCGAACGCTACGGGCCCCGCTACGTGCCCGCCGTGCAGTCCGGCCAGCACGGCATCACCCGCTCCGCGATGGACCTGACGTCCCAGTTGCTGGTGAGCAGCCGGGCGGCACCGGGACTGGCGCAGCGGCTCGACCTGGCGGGTCTGGCGCGCAAGCCTGCCGAGTGGGTGCTCATCGGAGCCGGGGTCTGCGCGGGCCTGGCGGCCGTACTGACGCTGCTGGTGGGCAGTGCGCTGGTCGGCGTCCCGGTTGGTGCGATCGCGGGATGGGCGGGGATGCGCCTGTTCGTCAGTGTGCGGATCAGCCGCCGCCGGGCCGCTTTCGCCGGGCAGTTGCCGGACATGCTGCAGTTCGTGGCCGGCGCGCTGCGATCGGGGTTCTCGCTCGGCCAAGCGCTTGACGCCGCGGTCCGCGAGGATGCCCAGCCGGCCTCAGGCGAGTTCCGCCGCGCTCTGGCCGAGGCACGGGTCGGCGTGGATCTCGATGTGGCCCTTGACGGGGTTGCGGACCGGATGGATAGCGATGATCTGCGCTGGACGGTCATGGCGATCCGGATTCAGCGGGAGGTGGGCGGCAACCTCGCCGAGGTGCTGGGCAACACGATCGCGACGATGCGCGAGCGCGCCTACCTCCACCGCCACGTCCGTGCGCTCAGCGCCGAAGGCAGGCTGTCCGCATACGTGCTGATCGCGCTTCCGCTGCTGATGGGGGGCTGGCTGCTGCTGACGGACCGGGCGTACCTGAGCCCTCTCTACACCACGGTGATCGGTGTGCTGATGCTGTTCATCGCCTTGGCTCTGTTCGTGGTCGGGGTGATCTGGATGCGCGTGGTGATCAAGGTGGAGGTCTGATGTCCAGCAGCCTGCTGCTCGACGGCGCGCTCGGGGCCTTCGGCCTCGGGCTCGCCCTCCTGGTGGCGGCTCTCGTCCCACATGCTTCGCGCCAGCGGGGAGTCGGCGGAGCGCTGGCTGCCATCGAGCAGCACTACGCCCAGCGGACTGCGGCCCTGCCGCAGCGGGGCGGCCAGCCCACCGTCCTTCCGGGGTGGCTGCGCTGGCTGGGGTTGCGCCTGTCGCCTTCGGGGGTGGGCACGCGACTTCAGCGAAAGCTCGATCTGGCTGGCAACCCACGGGGCTGGACAGCCGACCGGATCCTCGCGGTCAAGGGTCTAGGCCTGGTGGCCCTGGGCGGGATCGGCGGGCTCTATGGGTTGCACGGCGTGGACACCTTCATCGGCTTCGCCCTGGTCGGGGGCGTGGCCGGGTTCTTCCTCCCCGACCTGCTGCTGCACAACGCGGCGCTCAAGCGGCAGCAGCGCGTCCAGCAGGGCCTGCCGGACGCGCTCGACATGCTGACCGTGTGCGTGGAAGCCGGCCTCGGGTTCGACTCCGCGCTGGCGCAGGTGGCCCGCAATACCCGGGGACCCATCGCGGAGGAGTTCACCCGCGCCCTGCAGGAAATGCAGATCGGCGCCCCGCGTAGCCAGGCGCTGCGGGGCATGGTCGCCCGCACCACCGTTCCGGAACTTCGGGTCTTCGTCTCCGCCCTCATCCAGGCGAACGAACTCGGTGTGCCGGTCGCGCAGGTGCTGCGCCAGCAGGCCAGCGAGATGCGGGTGCGGCGCCGTCAGCGCGCCGAGGAAAAGGCGCAGAAAGTCACGGTGAAGATCCTTTTCCCGCTTATCTTCTGCCTCTTCCCAGCGCTCTTTGTGGTCATCCTGGGCCCGGGAATCATCGAGGCAATGCGCATCCTCTTCGGGAAGTAGCGGCGATGACGGCTTGGTCCCGCGGCGCGCGGGTGGACACCGGCCGGCTCATCATGGTGCCCGGGGCCGCCGGTCTGCTCTTCTACGACATGGCCACACTCGTGGGCCGCCCGGCTGGCGCAGGGAGCGCTGGGGTGCTGGCATGGACGGGCGACGGTCTGACCTGCCTGTTCTATGCGCTGGTCGTCTGGTGCTACCTGCGGCGGGTGCCCGCCGTTGCCACCACCCGTTCGCGACCCGCCCAGGCGGCCGCCGTGACCGCCACGCTGCTCCCCTTCGCGCTGCCCCTGCTGCATGGGCACACGGGCCAGCCGGCCCAGGGCGCGGCCGATGTGCTGCTGGTCTGCGGCGCGGCGTGGTCGGTCTGGACACTGCATTTCCTCGGCCGCAACGTGTCGGTGATCGCGCAGGCGCGCAAGGTGGTGGACGCGGGGCCGTACCGGTGGGTGCGCCACCCTCTGTACACAGGGGAGGTCGTCTCCTGCCTTGGGCTGGCGATCGCGTCCGGGACAGTTGCCGCGTTCGCCGTCTGGGCACTGCTGTGCGCCTTGCAGGCCTACCGCGCGATCGGTGAGGAACGGGTGCTGCTCGCCGCCCTATCCGACTACCAGGTCTACCGGGAACGCACGGCCGCGCTGGTGCCTGGCCTTTTCTGAGGACGGCCGTGGCGCCTTGCCTTTTCTGGGCAGAGCGGCTTTCTCGGCGGGACCGCTTTCTGGGCAGAGCCGCGCTGGTGCAGTCCGCGTCTGAGCAGGGCTGCCAGTGCCTGACCTCACCTGGCGCGGCCAGACGGTATCGTCACCGACCGTCTCATGCATGGGCCGCTGAAATCCTCCGGGCGCGATGTTTATCAGCCGCCATTAATGGCTAATGATAGCTACCAGAATGCTCTGCTTTCAAAGCAGGGCATTACGGGGGCATAACGAAGCAAATCGGGGAGGAAATCGGTCCATTGTATCCCGGCCCGGGACGCCGCATAACGCATGCCGGCCAGAGCCGCGGGCCGTGGTAATAGCCGGATTTAGCGCCCTGCGCGCGGTTCTGTAGCCCTTACGTGACACCGCTGGCACCCTGAACCTGTGCCCGCATCCGCGCGCCGCCGCCTTCATCGGGGGAGATTCGCCGCGGTGACGGCATTGTGTCGTGGGCGAAAGCTGTGTGCGGCATGGATATGCCGCGCCGATCCGATTGTCATCGAAGATGTCAGTCAACGGAATTCAGGTCACGTTCGCATCCGTGCTCACCGGGGCGGCGATCGCCTTCGCCGCGCTCCCGCCAGGGCCGGGGAACGGGCCGGCGGGCGTATCCATCCGTCGCCCCGTCACCGCCACTGACGATGCCCGCCAGGGTGCCGGGCCCCACGCGATCGAACTGGCCGGCCAGGCCGTGACCACGGATTCCCCCCGCGCGCCAGCAGCGGATCTTCGCCTTGCCGCCGCGACTGGCGCGCCCATCGCACAACCCGTCGCCCACCCTCCCCGTCGGGGGCCGGTCATGCTTACCGCATCTGATGCCAGGCAACGGCTGAATGAGGTGGCGATTCAGGCACCGCATCCGGCCCGCAGGCCTGCCTCTGGCCGCGCACCGCGGCAGATCGGCAGATGGATGCTCGTCCACCGGTTCGGCTGGCCCCGGTGGCAGTTCAGGTACCTGGACTCGCTGTGGACCAGGGAGAGTGGCTGGCAAGTCACCGCCCTCAATCCCTACTCGGGCGCATACGGTATCCCGCAGGCACTGCCGGCCAGCAAGATGGGCACTGCCGGGCCCGATTGGCAGTTCAGCGCCCGAACGCAGATCCGCTGGGGGCTGAGGTACATCCGGGCACGCTACCGGACGCCATTCTGGGCGTGGCAGCACGAACTCGC
>DAHUZQ010000198.1 GCA_027306495.1 Actinomycetota bacterium
GACGATCAGTAGAGCGGCCGCGCCGGCATGACCACTCCGGATTTTGGTACTTGAACAGTGCTCAAGTCTGTCATACGATCGAACTTGAGCATCGTTCAAGTCGGCCTCCGGCTCTTCTCAGTCCGCGAACAGGCGCCGGCAAGCAACCCGTGGAGGGGCAGCCACCATGACCATGACGTCCGGTGAGCCCGGCGGCACCTCGGTGGGCGTCAGGACTGCCATCGAGGTCAGCGGGGTACGGAAGTACTTCGGTGGCCAGGCGGTCCTCGGCGGTGTCGATCTGTCCGTCCCCGAGGGCTCTGTCTTCGCGCTCCTCGGCCCGAACGGCGCTGGGAAGACGACACTGGTGCGGATCCTGGCGACGCTGTCGGCTGCCGATACCGGGGTAGTCCGGGTCGCTGGCCACGACGTCGCGCGTGAGCCGATGGCGGTCCGGGCGGTGATCGGTGTCACCGGGCAGTTCTCGGCCGTGGACGCATACCTGACCGCCGAGGAGAATCTGCGGCTGATGGCGGATCTGTGCCACCTGCCCACGCGGCAGGGCCGGGCGCGGAGCGCCGAACTGCTGCGGACGTTCGACCTCGGCGGTGCTGGCCGCAAGCCCGTCTTCGCATTCTCGGGCGGGATGCAGCGCCGCCTCGACCTGGCGATGACCCTGATGGCCTCGCCACGGGTCATCTTCCTGGACGAGCCGACCACTGGCCTTGATCCGCGTGGCCGGCGCACGATGTGGGACATCATCCTGCGCCTCGTCCGGGACGAGGCAGTGACGATCTTCCTCACCACGCAGTACCTGGAGGAAGCCGACCAGATTGCGGACCAGATCGCCGTGCTGGACCACGGGGCGATCGTCGCCCGCGGCACCCCGGCCGAACTGAAGCAGCGCATCCCCGGTGGCCACGCGCTGCTCACCTTCTCCTCGCGGACGGCGTTGCACGCGGCGGCCGGGCAGTTCAGCGGGATGGCCACCACTAACGACGAGGACCTGTCCCTGCAGATCCCGGGCGACGGCAGTGCGCGGTCGCTCCAGGACATGCTCAGCCGCATCGATGTCGATGGGGTCCGGCACGTGACACTGCACCGGCCCGACCTGGACGACGTTTTCCTGGCTCTCACCAGCCAATCCGGAAAGGCGCAGTCATGACGAACGAGACCGTTGCCCCACCAGTCCCTGCCACGGTGACTTCCGGTCGCTCGGCCCAGGTCAGGGTCTACCCGCTGCGCGACGCATGGACGATGCTGCGGCGCAACCTCAAGCAGCAGATGCGCGACAAGGTGGCCATCTTCGCCATCATCGGTATTCCCGTGCTGTTCCTGCTCCTTTTCGTCTACGTCTTCGGCGGGGCACTCAAGGGATCGGTGAAGGTGACGGGCGCTCACGCCTATGTCGACTACGTCCTGCCGGGGCTGATCATCATGACCGCCGCCGCTGGCCTGATCGGGATATCGACGCAGACGAGCGTCGACATGACAGGCGGCATCATCGACCGGTTCAAGACGATGGCGATATTCAGGCCGTCCATTCTGATCGCACGCGTGACGGCCAGTGGGCTGCAGACCCTGGTCAGCATGGTGGTCGTATTCGGGGTCGCCTTCGCGATCGGCTTCCGGTCCGGCGCCACGTTCGGCGAGTGGCTCGGTGCCGCCGGTTTGCTGGTGGTCGTCACCTTCGCCCTGGCGTGGCTGGGCCTCGCCTTCGGCCTCGCGGCCAAGAGCGTCGCGTCCGCCAGCAACGGGCCGTTCCCGTTGATCCTGCTCCCGCTGGTGGGATCGGGGATCGTGCCCACCTCCACCATGCCGGCCGGACTTCGTTACTTCGCGGAATATCAGCCGTTCAGCCCGATGATCAACACGCTGCGCGGCCTGCTGCTCGGCACCCCCATCGGCTGGAACTGGCTGGTCGCCATCGGCTGGTGCGCTGGGCTCGGCCTGCTCGGCCTGGTGTGGTCGGTGCGTGTCTTCAGCCGGCGGGACGGTAAGCGCAGTGTGCCCGGCCCCGGCGTTGCCCCAGCCAAGGCATAGCACCGGAGCCAGGTCATGCCGGACGATGCGGTGCCAGGTGATTCGGAATGCGCGCCCGGTGATGCCGCAAGCGGCGCCGGACCGCGGCCGACCATGCCGGGCTACGGCGCGGTGGCCTGCGAGTCGGTCTGGACGGCGGGAGCCCGGGGCACGGTGAGTTCGGCTGCCACGCCGTCGAGGATCGCCCGCAGTCCGAACTCGAAGCTGCCCTGCGGGGCAGCGCCATAATCCACCGCGGCGTCATCGAGGCGGGCCTTCAGGCGCGGGAACTGAGCCGCGATCTCAGCCGCCTTCGCCACATGGTCGCGGATCAGTTCCCGCGCATCGCCGCCCTCCCGGGTGAGACGCCGGGCCAGGGATGACGCAGCCGCCGTGCCGAGTGCGTTGCCCAGCACATATGTGAAAAGCGTGGTCGCGGCCTGGTCAGCCTGTACGCCGCTGAAGCCGGCCGCCTCGAAGATCGCGAGCAGGTGGTCATCGTGGCGGGCTTTGCCCGGGCCGAACACCAGGATCGAGCCGAAGGCCTGCAGCAGCCAGGGATGGCGGGAGAGCATCGCACGCAACCCAGCGGCCATCTCGCTGGCCGCCTCCCGCCAGCCGGCCGTGCCCGGATCGGGCAGGGTGATCTCTTCCCAGGCCTCGTTGGCGGCCAGTGCGACGAGATTGTCCTTGCTGCCGACGTGCCAGTAGATGGCCGTCGCCGCCGATCCAAGCCGGCTGCCGAGCGCCCGGATGCTCAGTCCTTCCAGGCCCTCGCTGTCCAGTAGCTCGATCGCGGCCGTGACGATCTTCTCGCGGGTCAGCGTGGCACGCGGCATGCGCTCACGATAGGGGCGGGAACGACGCACTTCAACACATGTTTGCACGTTGTTCAAGTGGTGACCCGTCCTGAGCCGTGGCCGGGCGATCCCGGCTACACCATCGGTTCGGCGGCTGGGTCTTCGGCAGGCCCGACGTGGTCGGCGAGCCATTCCACCAGGGGCCTGCATTCCCGCCAGTCACCGCGCACCCGCTCACAGGCATCCTTGGTCCCCATCCAGGGCTGAGCGCCGTAGTCGTGCGAGACGGTCAGGGTGCGGAACCGCAGCAGGTCGAGGTCGGGGTGATCGGCGGCGACGCCGCGCGGGCGGGTCTTGAGCGGCTGGCCATCGACCGCCCACCCCTGCTTGTCCAGGTCCGCCAGCAGGTGCCGCAGGTGCGTGGCATGGCCGGCATCCACCGCCTCCCGGAACCGGGCCACCTGCTGGCCCCGGCCCGCATGCCAGCCCCCGGCGACCAGCAACCCGGCGGGGGAGATCTGGATGTAGTACCCGATCGCGTCCTCGACCCCGATGAAGGCGCCCTGGTGTTCCTTCAGCGGGGACTTGTCCGTGCTGAATCGGGTGTCGCGGTGTGGGCGGAACAGGTACGCCTCGCCGAACTCCGCGGCGAGTTCTGCGAGCAATCCGGAAAGCGGGTCTTTGACGTACCGCTCGTAATCGCCCTTGTTCCGCTGCCACCAGGCGCGGGTGTTGTTCGCGGCCAGTTCGCCGTAGAAATCGAACGCCTCGGCCGGTATCCCCGAGAACGCGCTCACAACCTCATCCCCTGTGCCCGCATCCGCCTATGGTATGGCCGTTCAGAAGCGGCCGCCGCCCACCGCGATGACGGCGATCGTTCCGACAACCAGCAGCGCTGCGGCTCCCAGGGCCACCCGGTCGCCGCGGGTCCAGGCAACCTGACGGTAGGTCGTCCGCCGCCTGTTCACGCCGAACGCCCGGGAGTCCGCCACCAGTGCCATCTGCCCGCAGCCGCGCAGCGAGCCCACCAGTATGGGAACGGTGAGCAGGGGCAGCGCCCGGATCATCCGCCTCCCGTAGTCCCACAGTTGCCCGAGCTTCCACCACTTTTCGGGCCGGGTGAAGTCGTAGCCGCGCACCTCCGCTGCCCGCATCACGGCGCTGAGCCGCTCGAAGACCTGGGGCAGGAAGCGCACGCCAACGGAGATGGCCAGCCCGACCCGCTGCGGCGCAAGCAGCCGGGTCGTGGCCCACACCACATCCGATGGCCCGGTCGTGAAGACCAGCACCAGCGCCGCCGACGCTGTGACGAGGACGCGGGCCGCTTCGTGAGCGCCGTAGATGAGGCCGGCCGTGGACAGGCCCGCGGTGCCGACCCATGCCATGGTGACCGGGAAGGCGAAAATCAGATGGTCCTTTGGGGTGGTGTAGTAGAGGCCCTGGGACCAGATGGACAGCAGCGCGGGGGAGACGACGATCACCGCCAGCACCCGGACCCGGACGGCGGATGGGCGGAGCAGTATCCAGGGGATCAGCGTGAGGCCGAACAGCGCATAGGTCCACTGCCAGTCGAGCATCACGGACAGCACGCCGATCAGGACCGGGTAGAGCAGCTTGAGCCTTGGGTCGAGCCGGTGGATAGGGGAGTCCGAGGCCTCATAGGACAACACGTTGCGCAGGCCCTTGACGCCGACGAAGCGCAGGAAAAGCGCGGGGCCGATGAGGGGCACGATAAAGGTGATGCCGTATGCCACCAGCGTCTGGCCACCGAGGGTGTGGAAGAGCAGATGGTCAAGCGTCGCCCACATGGCAACCTCCCTGATCCGGATCGGCGCCGAGCAGCCTGATCAGCTCATCGACATGCACCGCCACCTCCGGCGGCCCTGCCGCGAGCCGGCTGTGCAGGACCGAGACCACGGGTGGCCGGATGCCGCAGCTTTCGAGCAGGTCCGGCTGGGCGAATGCGCGCCGTGGAGTGGCATCGAGCACGATCTCCCCCTCGCGCAGCGCGATGACCCGGTCGGCGAAGCGGGCGACCAGGCGCATGTCGTGCGTGATGAGCAGGCAGGTCAGGCTGCCCAGCGAGGTGCGCACGCGGGCGAGCAGGTCGAACAGGGCGCTGGTGTGCGCCTCATCGAGACCGGTGGTCGGCTCGTCGAGGATCAGGCCCCTGGGTGCCCGGGTCAGCAGTGCGCCGAGGGCCAGTCGCTGGCGCTCGCCGCCGCTGATCGCATATGGGTGAGCGTCCATGCGGGCACTCAGCCCGATCAGTGCCGCCACCTCCTGCGCCGACGGGGCATTGGGGCCGGCCGGGACCTTGTGACGCTGGGTGAAGTTCAGCTCCGCCGCCACGGTTTCGCTGAAGAGCATGTCGTCCACGTTCTGGAACAGGTAACCGACCCGGTCGGCCTGGCGGGGGATGCGGCCGAACTCGACGGGCCGCCCGAAGCAGGTCGCTGTCCCCGAGTCCGGAGCGACGAAACCCATGAGGGTCGCGGCAAGCGTGGTCTTACCCGAGCCGTTCGCGCCGATCAGTGCCACCCACTCGCCGTGATCGACGCGCAGCGTCGCGCGATGGACAGCCCGTTTTCCCTTGAACGACACGCTCACATCGGCCGCTTCGATGGCCGGCCCGCCACCGTTCTGGGGCACTCCGTTCGCGAGCGCCCGGGAATTGGTGGGACCGAGCGGGGCGATGCTGAGGACGGCCAGGGGCGGGATGGCCTCCTCCACGGTGAGCGGGACGGTGCCGCCGAACCGGCCGGGCAGCTGCTCGGCGAGTGTCGCCAGTTCGGGAGGCCGGACGCCGGCCTCCCGCCAGCGCGACGTCGGCAGAAAGGCCAGCCGTGGGTGCTCATCGATGATGACCCGGCCATGGTCGACGAGCAGCACGCGGTCGGCGTAGGGGGAGACCTCATCGAGCTTGTGCTCGACGACGACGACGCCCCGGCCGCGTTCGTGGCACAGGTGGTGGAGGACCTGCAGCACTTCGTCGGTTCCGACCGGGTCGAGGTCCGAAGTGGGCTCGTCGAGGACCAGGATGGGTGGCGCCATCGCCAGCGCGGCCGCGATCGCCACCCGCTGCTTCTGGCCGCCGGACAGCGAACTGATGGCCGATGTCGCCAGTGACTCCGCCCCGACTGCGACCAGGGTTTCACGGACCCTGGCCACGATGTCGGCGTGCGGGAGGGCGAGGTTCTCGGGGCCGAACGCGACCTCTGCGTCGACCTGGTACTGGATGAGCTGGTATTCGGGGTTCTGGAAAGTGATCCCGACATGTTGAGCGGCCTCGTGCAGCGGCAGGGTGGTGAGGTCGACAGGGTCCGCGCCGTCGGCCTGCCAGCTGACGCTGCCACTGAACTCACCCCCGATGCGGTGCGGGATCAGGCCTGCCAGCGCGAGCGCCAGAGTGGTCTTCCCGCTCCCTGAGGGCCCGGCGATGACAACGAGTTCGCCGGTCCTGATCGTCAGTGAGATCCCGGTGAGGACCGGCGTCCCCCCTGGCTGATAGGCGAACTCGTCAATCACGGCCCGCAGCGTGCCGCTGGGCACCGCCCCGCTTGGGAGGAAGGCAGGCGCCCTCCTCCCAAGCGGGGCAGTCAGGCTGGGGGCCTGCGCCGCCTGGTCAGTCGTCATGCGCGGAGACGCTCGCAGAGCTGGCCTGTGCTGTCCCGCCGGAGCCCAGCCGGGCGCCGTCTCCCCGCTCGGCACCGCGCAGGCGGCGTCCCAGGGTCCACCAGCCGAAGAAGCTGACGGCCGCCAGCATGACTCCCAGGATGAGCAAGGAGGTGCCGGAAGACCTGTTGGCGTTGAAGCTGCCCCCGAACATCGGGAACACGGGGGTCGCGTCGGAGTTGAGCCCGCCCGTGATGAAGAGGAACAGCCCGTCTATGAGAACGAAGGCGGACACGCACCCACCGACGATGGTGAAGCGCCGGACCGTCTTGTAGCTGCCGTTCATCGGCTGTCCTCCGTGCTTCCGCGATTGTCGAGGCCTGGGCCGGGCACACCTGGCGCCGGCCCACCCTCGGTCGCCAGGGCGGGCACGGCCCTGCCCGCTGGCGGGTGGTGCTTGGGTGCCGTGTGCCCGGCGAGCACACCCACCGAGCGGGCGACCTGTACCGCCAGCGCCGCCACAATGGCTGCCTCGATGCCGTTGCCGAGGCCGTTGCCCACGATGCCGCCGCTGCCCGCCAGATTGGTGCCTATGAAGCTGGCCCAGGTATGGATCTGGCCGTTGAGGAACGGGTCAAGGACGGCGTCGCCGACGATCACGTTCGGAACGGCCCGCAGGAACCCGATCACGAAGCCGTCCCACAGCATGGCCCGGCCGCTGGAGAACAGTGCCTCACCCCGCCACATGATGAACAGGTCGGTGAATATGCCCTCATCGAGAGCGTCGGGCCAGTTGGGCACGTTGAGGCCGTGGGTGGCGAACATGATCTCGCCGAGAATCCGCTTGATGAAGATCAGTGCCGTGACCGTGCCCGGTTTCCGGATGGTTGCCACCGCCACCATCACGATGAACATGTAGGGCAGGTCAGGTAGCTGGATCCAGTTGAGGAAGTTGCCGGCTACCGGAATGCTCGACACGATGGGCCCGAAAAGCTGGTCGTTGAGGAAGGTGTCCCAGGCCAGCAGCAGCACAGACAGGATAGCCAGGACAAATATGTCCTGAGTCGTCCACCTGTTTTGCGGCTTCCTCCGGCGTGCCCAGAAGAAGAGTATGTAGACGCCGATGAGCATGACGATCCAGGTCACGGCATACAGGACGCCTTTCGCCCAGTTCGGTGGGTTGAAGGTGTTGTACAGCCAGCCGTGCAGGACCGCGGCCGAGGCCAGCAGGTGGGGGGAGGCGGAAAGCATGCTTATCCCTTTCAGATGGCGGGGACGGTGGGGGGATCGCTGGTTCCGGCAAGGGACGGGATCGTGTGCGGAGCCTCTTGCCTGTATGGGCTCTGGTCACCGGCCCGCATCGGGGAAGCCTGGTCGAGCAGTCCGGCGAGGGCGAGGACGTGGTCGAGTCCGCGGACCGAACCGGCGCGGGCGGGGGGGAGTATCAGGCAGGGGCAGCCGATAGCGCTGGCGGCACCTCCGTCGGCTGGCGCGTCGTTCCCGACCATCAGGGTCCGTGCCGGTGAGACGCCAAGTTGCCGGCAGGCCTGCTCGATCAGCACCGGGTCGGGCTTGGCGGCCCCGTGCTCGTGTGACAGCACGAACACGCCGACCAGATGGGCGAGCCCAGCCCGCTCGTACCCCGCCCGGATGTTCCAGCCGGTGTTGGAGACGATGCCGACAGCGACGCCCGCCTCGTGCAGCCGGTGCAGGGTGCCGGCCGTGTCGGCGTAGGGGACCATGGTGTCCGGGCTCGTCTTGTACTGCTCGTACATGGCTTCGGCCATGCCCGGGCAGATCTCATCGAGGGGACGGTAGAAGGAGAGGTATGACTCACGGTGCGCGTGCGCCGACCGGTTGCGCGCGAGCCGGGCAGCCGGGGTCGTGGACTTGGCGGCCTTGGCGGCGCGCCACCGTGCGCTCGCCTCATCCAGGCTGATCTGCCGGCCCCGTTCGGCCGCGAGGCGCCGGATGGACTCGGCCGCGGGCGCACGCGCGAACAGCGTTCCCCCGTTGTCGAAGAGCACCGCCTCGAACCGTGCGTGCGTTTTTGGGTGCCCGCCGGGCTCCGGCATCACGCCGACGGGACGTAGTTCCTGTTTCACAGCGCAAGCGTGACGCCCGGAGGTTACCGGAGGCTTGACCGCAGGCTTGCGGCCAGGGAAACCATTCGGCTGACCAGCAGTGTCCTGCCAGGAAATTACGAATTAAACGAAAGAATTCCCCGTGCGCCCGGGAGCGCGGCCGGCGACGGGTCAGCCGTCCTGGCGCAGCCGGGATATGCGTGCGGGCCGGCCGGGGCGGCCCGTCGCCACCGGGACGGTCTCGACCATTCCGCGGCCTTCCAGGAAGCGCCGGGCGGCGGCCAGCCGGGCGGCGGGGACGTTGTGACCCAGCGACGCCGATTGCTGGCTGAGTGACAAGCCGGTGGGCCCGGCCCTGCTGATGAGTTCGAGCAGGCGTTCCTCGAGGGAGTCACTGGCCCGCCCGCCGAGCGCCCAGGCGGCCGAGGCCCGGCAGTACCGCCACAGAGAGAGGGCCGCGTCGACGTGACGCTGACGGATCTCGGTTTCGCCGTCGGTTACGGCATAGACCAAGCTCAGGCGAGTGACGAACCAGGCGGCCCGCGCCACGGCGATGCCGAGCAGTCCGCCCGGGTCGTCCTCGGAGATCTCGCCGTACTTCGTGAACCAGTACGAAAGCATGTCGTTGCCGCGCGAGATGTTCCCGGCCGCACGTGCCCGGGCCAGCCGCGGGCCGAGCAGTTCCCCAAGCCGGGCCGTGACAGCCGCGGGGACAGAGCCCTCGTCCAGCACGGGTGCCGGCCGCCGGACCCGCACGAACAGGAATCTCCCCAGGAAGGTCGCCGAGGTGTCGGTGAGGGACACCTGGCTCCTGAGTTGCTCCAGGGTGACGTGGGCGACGATCCCGACATGGTGGCGGATGGACGGGTTCCGGATCGGATCGAGGGGCAGACCGTCCCAGGCGTTGCGGAGCAGCCACGGCAGCGGTGACGAAGCGCGCCGGGAGACGGTGAGGACGTGCGCGAATGCTGGTTCATGGACCAGCACGCTGCGGAACTCGGGCCGGTCGGCGCCACGGGCGGAACTCACCCGCCGGCGCAGCCCGAGTGCCCCGATCAGGCCGGCCTCGCTGGACAGCCCCTGCGCCACCTGCCCCCAGGTCTGGCCCGGGCTGGCGGCATCGATGAGGTCGCGGGCGAGTCGCCAGCTCATTCCCCGGTTGGCTTTGGGCGTTTCAGCGACCAGCAGCGCGAAGAGCACCGGCGGATGCATGGTGTGCCCGGTCTGGACATGTGGCCGCGGGCCCATCATGGTGGCGACCGCGACGAGTGCCGTCGCGAGGGCCGCGAACGGGTCGACCTCGGTGAGCGACGCCGCGATCTGGGCGTACTCCCCGAGCGGCCCGATGAATGCCGGGTCGTCGGAGAGCGTGGGCTGGCCGATGTCGCCTGTCGTTTCCCGATTCGAAAGCAGCTCGTCCATCTGTGTTTTCTTCAGCGCCATGTGTAATCGGTGACCGGCAAAAGCCAATAAGCGCAAACGATCAATACCCTAACACGGGAATGTGCTTAAAGCCGCGGTGCGTTCGCTGAATATCGCCGAGCCGGTCCCGGAGTGGGGCAGCTGAATCGTGCCGGCTGGGCGGCAGGCCGGCCGGCCGGGCTGGCGGGCTGGCGGGAAGTGCAACCCTGACATGGAGCGCAGGTGGGCAAACGCGGACGCACCCTTGGCGTCGCAGGGATCAGCCCTGGCGGACCTCCGTGTACCCTGAAGGACCGTGCACCGTGACAGGAGCGGGGAAGCGAGTGGATCTAGCTGCGAAGAGGGACGGAGCGGGCGAGGGGCCCGGGGACGTG
>DAHUZQ010000200.1 GCA_027306495.1 Actinomycetota bacterium
GATCGCCCAAGGCTCGTTGAGGCCCCCCTGAAGTTGATCGATTCGGCGGTGGGCACACCGCCGCCATCGTGCTATTGATCCTCGGCGTTCCGGCGCGGACGGTCATGTCGCTCATGGGCTGGTCGAGCGCCGAGATGGCGACCCGATATCAGCACGTCACGGACGCCATCCGCCAGGACGTCGCCAGACGGGTCGATGGCCTGATCTGGCGGACGCGCGACGGCGCAGCCGGGGACCGCGCAAGCGCCGAATGCGTGCTCGTCGATCCGGGAGTCCTCGCCGTGATTCTGGAACTCGCCGAAGCCGGCCTGGCCAACGTCGGCCAGGCCGCCGCGCCCACGGCGCGAGCCGCTGTCGAACAAGTCCGTGCGCTGCTCGCCGGAGCCTCTAACGAACTCGGCCCGGGCTACGCCCGGACAGCCGACGGAGAAGAGAAATGAGACCAGATTTGAGACCACTGGCCGCCGGGACGCCCCTGTCGGTCACCGCGCCGAGCGCACCGCACCGCGTTGCGCCTGGTCAGAAGAGCGGAGGATAAGAGATTCGAACTCTTGAGGGGTTGCCCCCAACACGCTTTCCAAGCGTGCGCCCTAGGCCACTAGGCGAATCCTCCGCCGGAAAGCTTACCGGTCCGGAGCGGCCCCACACCCCCGTCCGCAGGGAACGGCCCGGCTCGTCACCGCCCGCCGCTAGACTGGCCGAAGACCCCTCGCGTGGCGTTATCCCGCCAACTCCCCCAGGGCCGGAAGGCAGCAAGGGTACGCGGGCTCTGTCGGGTGCGCGAGGGGTCCCTTCCCGTCCTGGCGAGGATCTGATCATGGCAGGCGACGCGCCCCGCAGCGACCACCCGCACAGCGACCACCCAGGTAACCATGAGCGCACCGGCCACGCCGACACGATGGCCCAGCCGGGCGGCCCGGCCGCCCTGTATCGCAAGTACCGCCCCGCAACGTTCGCGGAAGTCAAGGGCCAGGAGCATGTCACCGAGCCCCTCCGGCAGGCGCTGCGCAGCGGGCGGATCCACCATGCCTATCTATTCAGCGGACCACGCGGCTGCGGTAAGACGTCCAGCGCCCGTATCCTCGCGCGCTCGCTGAACTGCGACCAGGGACCGACACCGGATCCATGCGGGCAGTGCGCATCCTGCGTGGCCCTCGCCCCATCCGGTCCGGGAAGCATCGATGTCATCGAGATCGACGCGGCCTCGCACGGCCTCGTCGACGATGCCAGGGAACTGCGGGAACGGGCGTTCTACGCTCCCGTGGCGGGCCGGTACAAGGTCTACATCATCGACGAAGCGCACATGGTGACCAACGCCGCGTTCAACGCTCTGCTCAAGCTCGTCGAGGAACCCCCGCCGCACCTGAAGTTCGTATTCGCGACAACCGAGCCCGAGAAGGTCATACCGACCATCCGGTCGCGCACGCATCATTACCCGTTCCGGCTGATGCCACCCGCCGTGCTGCGAGAACTCCTGGAGGAGATCCTCAAGGCCGAGGGAGTGACGTGGGAGCCGGCCATGCTGCCGCTTGTGGTGCGGGCGGGAGCGGGGTCCGCGCGTGACGCGCTGTCGGTCCTTGACCAGTTGCTGGCCGGCGCCGACGAGCGGGGCCTCACCTACGAGCGCACGGCGGCGCTGCTCGGGTACACCGACGACAGCCTGCTGGATGCCGTGATCGACGCCTTCGCCGCTGCCGACGGCGCCGCTGTCTTCGGTGCGCTGGAACAGGTCATGGAGTCCGGTCACGATCCCCGCCGGTTCGCCACCGACCTGCTGGACCGGCTCCGGGACCTGATCATCCTGGCGGCTGTCCCAGGGGCCGGGCAGAGCGGGCTCCTCGACTCACCCCCCGACCGGCTCGAACGCATGGCCGGGCAGGCGGGCCGGTTCGGCCAGGCCGAGCTCACCAGGGCAGCCGCGATCGTCAGCGAGGGCCTGATCCAGATGCGCGGGACGACGGCGCCGCGGCTCATGTTGGAGCTGACGTGCGCCCAGGTACTTCTGCCCGGGGCTCACGGTGACGAAAAGGCCCTGCTGGCCCGGGTGGAACGGCTGGAAAGGCGTGAGCGCACAGCACCGGGTCCCCCAGAGCGCGGCGCTCCCGCGTTGGCAGCCAAGGGTCCGGGATCGGAAAGCACGTCAGCGCCCTCGGCGGAGGCAGCCAACCGTCTCGCTCGGCCGCCCGCGGCGGATACGCGCCAGTCACCGCCAGCGGAAACCGGCCCGCGGCCCGCGCCGGAGCGGCCGGTCGAGATTTCTACGGAACGAGCCGCGGTGGCCGGGCGTGGTCCCGGTGCGGGTGGCCCGCACGACACCGATTCACTTCGGAGAGGTTGGCCCGACCTGCTCGGCGCGGTACGGGGTCAGCGCAAGGTGACCGCGATGCTGCTCCAGTCTGCCTCGATCGAGTCGCTCGACGAGGGTGTGGTGACGGTAGCGTTCGCGCGCGAAGGCGAGGCGCGGGGTTTCGCCGCTGGTGGCCACGATCAGGTGCTGGAGCAGGTCCTGAGCACGTTCATCGGCCGCCCGGCACGTGTGAGGGCGGTCTACAACCCCGGTGCGCCAGGCATGGGGGCCGGGCAGCGCCAGGGCGGCGGTTCGGCGGTCGGCCCGGACTCCGCCGGCCGCGGCCGGGAACCAGTGCGACAGCCTGCTGATGAGGGAGGCGGGGCTCACCCCGCTGATGAGCGGGCTGAGCGTTTCCCGGACGGGCCGCAGGGCCGGGTGCGGCCCGGCGCTGCCGGGGCGGCGTCAAGGAAAGCCGGCCCGTCCTCAGGACCCAGCGGCGCCGGCGGCGCGGGGACACGCGCAGACCCTCAACCGGCGGAGTCCGGCAGGCGTGCCGGGCGCGCCGTGAGGGACAGCCGGACCAGCGACGGCGGCGCTGACTCAGCTCCCGGCACAGGGCGGGGGCACCCGGCTACCGGCCCCGCCAGCCAGGACGAATGGCCGGACGACGCGGGAGGGCTTCCCGACGATGCTTCGGGCAGTCTCAGCGGGATGGACCTTATCCGCCACCAGCTTGGCGGCGAGGTCATCGAGGAGATCGAGGGCTAGCTCCGCCCGGGGCCGGACAGGCCGGGAAGGCGCCCGCTGGTCGTGGGGACCGGGCGATCGCGGGACAAACGGGTGGGACCTCGCGGCGAGCCGGCGCCGGGTCGCGCGGCGCATCCGGGGTGCCACCCTTTGAGATGCCACCCGGCCTGCGAGGCCGTAGGCTCGCAACAGGCGGTGGTCCCGCCCGGCATGGCACGCGCGCCGCGCTCCGGGACCCCGGAAACACCCAATCGATGTGGGGGCGCTGTGGAGCCAAGCGGCCAGATGGACATGCAGCAGCTGCTCGCTGCGGCGCAGCAAATGCAGCAGCATCTCATGAACGCACAGGAGGAACTGGCCCAGACGCACGTCGAGGGAACGGCCGGTGGGGGACTGGTCCGTGCCACGGTGAACGGCCAGGGGGAACTCGTCGACCTGACCCTGAGTCCTGCCGTCATCGAGGATGGCGACCCGGCCGACACCGCCCAGACGATCGCCGACTTGGTGCTGGCGGCCGTCCGCGACGCCTACCGTGCCGTGGCCGATCTTCAGCAGGACACGATGGGCCCGCTGGCTGAGGGGCTGGGTGGTGGTCTGCGCGGCGGCCCGGACGATCTCGGACTGCCGGGCCTCGGGGGTCTCTTCGGCGGTCCTGGCCAGGACTGACGTGTACGAGGGAGTCGTTCAGAGCCTCATCGACGAACTCGGCCGTCTTCCCGGGATTGGCCCGAAGGGTGCTCAGCGCATCGCATTCCACCTGATCGCCGCCGACCCGGCGGACGTGCGGCGCCTTGCGGCCACGCTCGTGGAGATGACCCAGCGGGTGCGGTTCTGCAGCACGTGCGGGAATGTGGCGCAAGAGGATGAATGCCAGATCTGCCGGGACCAGCGCCGCGACCTTTCGGTGATATGCGTCGTCGAGGAACCCAAAGATGTCGCGGCCATCGAGAAGATCCGTGAATTCCGGGGCCGTTACCACGTCCTCGGTGGCGTGATCAGCCCCATCGACGGGATCGGGCCGGATGACCTGCGGATCCGGGAATTGATGGCCCGGCTCGCGGACGGGGAGGTCACCGAGGTGATCCTGGCGACCGATCCCAACCTGGAGGGCGAAGCGACCGCGACCTACCTGGCACGAATGCTCAAGCCGCTTGGCCTGCGGGTCACCCGGCCCGCCAGTGGCCTGCCGGTGGGCGGCGACCTGGAGTACGCGGACGAGGTCACCCTCGGGCGGGCATTCGAGGGGCGGAGGCTGCTCGATGTCTAGCTCACCGGCAGAGCCCCAGTCCGGCCATCCGCAGTCCTGTCCAGCGCGGCCCGAGGTCCCCGGCGAGGGCTGGCAGCGGCTGGCGGAGGGGGTCGCCGGGCAGGCGAGCGATTTCCTGGACGGCGTCGGCGCGCTCGCCCGGGGGGACGGAGAGGCCGAGACCGTCCCGTTGCTGCTGCTGGAGGTTTCGCAGATCCTGCTTGCCGGCGCCCGTCTCGGCGCCAGCAAAGACGTGATCCTGCCGGGCAACTGGGAACCCCGGATCGCCGCCGATCCGGACCTCGATACCCTCAGGGCCGGTCTGGCCGGGCAACTGGCCGCATGCGATGAATACGCCGAACTCTTCGACCCATATGCCGACGGCCACCCCACCTCCTTCCGGCTTTCCGACGACATCGCCACAGTGGCGGCCGACCTCATCCACGGCCTCGCCCATTACCGGGAGGGCCGGCTGCTGGAGGCGCTGTGGTGGTGGCAATACTCCTACCTCAACCATTGGGGCAATCACGCGACGGCGGCGCTCCGTGCGCTGCATGCCGTGCTCGCCCACGCACTGCTGGACGTCACCGAGGAGCCTGGCCAGGCCTGACCGCGCATCCACGGGACCGGCGGCACCCCCCGGGCCAGCTAGGTACACTCGGGGCGCGGCAGCACCCCTATCGGGAGGAGTGACGGCCGGTGGCGCTGGTCGTGCAGAAGTACGGTGGGTCGTCCGTCGCCGACGCCGACGGCATCAAGCGGGTAGCCCAGCGCATCGTGGCGACCCGCAAGGCTGGTCATTCGGTGGTCGTGGTGGTTTCGGCTATGGGCGATACCACGGACGAACTTCACGATCTGGCGAAGCAGGTGAGCCCGCTGCCGCCGGCGCGGGAACTGGACATGCTGCTCACCGCCGGTGAACGGATCTCCATGGCCCTGCTGGCGATGGCGATCGCGAATCTCGGCCTCAAGGCACGCTCCTTCACCGGGTCCCAGGCGGGCGTCATCACCGATGACGCGCACGGCAAGGCCCGCATCATCGACGTGACTCCCGGCCGGATCGCCGGTGCGCTCGCCGATGGGGCCATCCCGATCGTCGCGGGATTCCAGGGTGTCTCGCAGAACGGCAAGGATGTCACGACGCTGGGCCGGGGTGGATCGGACACCACGGCGGTCGCACTGGCGGCGGCACTCGGCGCGGACATGTGCGAGATCTACACCGATGTGGACGGCGTGTTCACGGCCGACCCGCGGATCGTGCACACGGCGCGGCGCATCCCCGCGATCAGTTACTCGGAGATGCTGGAGATGGCCGCCTGCGGGGCGAAGGTTCTGCAATTGCGGTGCGTGGAGTACGCGCGCCGCTACGACGTGCCGATACATGTCCGTTCTTCGTTCAGCAGCCGCGCCGGAACCTGGGTCAGCGAGGCGACCGGGGCGGGGGGAGAGTCCATGGAGCAGGCGATCATCTCCGGCGTGGCACATGACCGGAGCGAAGCCAAGATCACGGTGGCGGATGTGCCCGACGTCGTCGGCCTTGCAGCCAAGATCTTCCGGGAGATAGCCGGCGCCGGTATCAACATTGACATGATCGTGCAGAACGTCTCGGCCGCGACCACGGGCCTTACCGACATCTCGTTCACGTTGCCCCGCGCCGATGGGGAAGCCGCGATGGCGGCACTGCGGGCGGTACAGGCCGACGTCGGCTTCGGGAACCTGCTCTATGACGACCGGATCGGCAAGGTGTCGGTAGTCGGCGCCGGGATGCGCTCACACCCGGGCGTGAGCGCCACCTTCTTCGGCGCTCTCGCGGACGCGGGTGTCAACATCGAGATGATCTCAACCTCGGAGATCAGGATCTCGGTCGTCGTTGATGAGAACGACGTGGACGCGGCGGTGACGGCCGCGCACAAGGCGTTCGAACTCGACGCGACCGAGGTGGAGGCGGTCGTCTACGGGGGGACTGGCCGATGAGCCGCGCCGGGGGCAGGCCGGCGCTCGCTGTCGTCGGGGCCACCGGGGCGGTCGGCACGGTCATGCTCGATCTGCTCTCCACCAGGGCCGATCTGTGGGGCGAGATCAGGCTGATCGCCTCACCGCGATCGGCGGGGCGCCGGCTGCGGGTGCGGGGCATCGAAGTCGAGGTCATCGCGATCAGCCCGGAGGCGTTCGACGGCATAGACATCGCCATGTTCGATGTCCCAGACGACATCTCGGCCCAGTGGGCGCCCATCGCGGCCGGCCGCGGCGCGGTGGTCGTGGACAACTCCGGCACGTTCCGGATGGACCCAGCGGTCCCGCTCGTCGTTCCGGAAGTGAACCCGGACCAAGCCGCCCACCGGCCCAAGGGGATCATCGCGAACCCCAACTGCACCACGTTGTCGCTCATCATCGCGGTCGGGGCACTGCACGGTGTCTTCGGCCTGGCTGAACTCACCGTCGCCTCCTATCAGGCCGCCTCCGGGGCGGGGCAGGCTGGGATCGACACGCTCTACGCCCAGTTGGACAAGGTTGCGGGCAGCCGCACGCTCGGTCAGCGGGCGGGCGACCTGCGCCCTGCCGTTGGCGATTTCGGGCCGTTTCCAGCGCCGCTCGCACTCAATGTCGTGCCCTGGGCTGGTTCGGTCAGGCCCGGCGGGTGGACGTCGGAGGAGCTCAAGATCCGTAACGAGTCGCGCAAGATCCTCGGCTTGCCCGACCTGCGGGTGCACGCCACCTGCGTCCGCGTGCCGGTCGTGACCACCCATTCGGTTGCTGTGCACGCGCGATTCGAGCGGGAGGTGACCCGCGAGGGGGCGCAGCGGGTCCTGCGCGATTCACCCGGAGTCGTGCTGAACGATGAGCCCGAGCGCGGTGAGTTCCCGACTCCGGCGGACGTGGTCGGCACCGACCCCACCTGGGTCGGCCGCGTCCGGCAGTCCCTGGACGATCCGTGTGCGATCGACCTCTTCGTATGCGGTGACAACCTGCGCAAAGGCGCCGCCCTCAATACCGCGCAGATCGCCGAACTCGTGGCGCACGAACTCGTGAGCCGCTGAGAGCGGCGGTCCCGGGGCCGGCCGGCGCCCAGCCCGGGCGAGCGGAACATGCCAGCGCTGGGCCTGTGCCCTTCAGGGCGGCGGCGGCACGAAGCCCAGTGCCACGCGGTCGCCAATCGCCCGATACCCCAGCCGCTGGTACAGCGCATTGCTCACCGGATTGGCGACATCGGTGAACAGGACCACATCCCGGGCGCCCGTGTCGAGCGCGGCCTGGCTTACCGCGGCGGTCGCCGCTGCGCCGAACCCCCGGCCGCGCCAGCGGGGCGGGGTGTAGACGGGGCCAACCCGCACCTGGCCGGCCACCGGCCGGGTCATCCCGGCCAGGGACACCGGCCCGTCATCGCCTTCCCATAGGGTGATCCCGCCATGGCTGAGCCGGTCGTCGACCGCCCGGGCCACCCCGCTAGGTTCGCCGGCGCCCGCCTCGCGCTGGAACCGCTCCAGCCACTCCATCACGAGAAGCCGGTCCGGTCCGGACGCCACCCTGGCGCGGCCCCCGGGCGGGGGATCGGGCGCCCGCAAGGAGCCCAGCCGGTACAGGCGGGTGCGCATGGTCACCGTGAACTCCTCGGCGGTGCGGGCACGCCAGCAGGTGGCGAAGACCATCGCCGACACCGGATCGGCGTTCGCGCCGGACAGCGGCCTGCCCAGGCGGGCCAGCACCTCGGCGAGTTCCGCTGCGGCCGGTTCAGCCAGCAGCGTGAAGGTCACCGGATGCGGCGGCGTGTGCAGGAACGCCGCCGCCGGTTCGCTGCCCCGCTCACACCACCAGCCGAACAGCGGGGGGCTGTCCCCGTACGCGCCAGCCCCCCGCAGCCGGACCACTTCGGCGGCGTTGATGATGGTCGTGTGCTCGGCCGCGTTCGTGCGCAGGAAGGGACCCGCGACGGTGAGGTATTCGCCGACATCGGCGGTCAGGGTCCAGGCCATGGGCACATGGTCCCGCCCGTTCTCTGGGTGGCGCATCTGCTTTTCCGCCCGAGCGCAGGTGCGGGGTTGGGGCGGTCCGTCGGTGCGCGGTGGGCCGAGGCGGGTGCGCGGTGGGCCGAGGCGGTGCGCGGGCGCCTTCAGCCGGCCGGCACCCGCGTCCCGGCCGGCTGATCGCTTGCGGTGCTGGGTAAGAGCTAACTGTGAATAGCAGCGACAACGCCCCCGCTCCCGAGATCACCGACTTGCCGGTTGGCCTGGACATGCCGGGCACGCGCACCGAAACCGATTCCCTCGGGCCCGTGGAGGTGCCCGCCCGCCATTACTGGGGCGCGCAGACGCAGCGGTCGCTGACCCACTTCAGCATTGGCGACGATCGCATGCCGGCTGCCGTATACCAGGCGCTCGCCTACATCAAGCAGGCGTGCGCGGTCGTGAACGGCCGCAACGGCCGGCTGCCCGCCTGGAAAGCGGACCTGATCGCCAGGGTCGCCGCCGAGATCGTCGCGGGCGACCTCGGCGGCGAGTTCCCCCTGCATGTCTGGCAGACCGGTTCCGGCACCCAGTCGAACATGAACGTCAACGAGGTCATCGCAAACCGGGCTATCCAGCTCACCGGGGGGAAGCTGGGCGCCAAGACCCCCGTCCACCCGAACGACGACGTCAACGCCGGGCAGTCCTCCAACGACGTGTTCCCAACGGCGATGCACATCGCGGCGGTGCGCGCGCTTCGCGCCCGGGTCATCCCGGCGGTCACCGCGCTCCGTGAGGCCGCCGCGCGCAAGAGCGAGAGCTGGGATCCGATTGTCAAGATCGGCCGGACGCATCTTCAGGATGCCACCCCGCTCACTGTGGGCCAGGAATGGTCGGCGTACGTCAGCCAGCTCGGGGACGCGATCGACGACATGACCCGGGTGCTGCCGGGGTTGCGGCGGCTGGCGATCGGCGGGACGGCGGTCGGGACCGGCCTGAACGCCCCGCCGGGCTTCGGGGAGGAGGTGGCCGCCGAACTGACCCGGCTGACGGGGGAGGAATTCGTCAGTGCCCCCAACAAGTTCGCCGCCCAGGCATCCATGGACGCACTTGCCCGTGCTTCCTCATCCCTGCGCAACCTCGCCGCCGGGCTGTTCAAGTTCGCCAACGACATGCGCTGGCTGGGGTCGGGCCCGCGGGCGGGGCTCGGTGAGCTGATCCTTCCCGCGAACGAGCCCGGCTCGTCCATCATGCCGGGCAAGGTCAATCCGACTCAGGCCGAAGCGATGCTCATGGTCTGCCTGCAGGTGATGGGCAACGACTCGGTGGTGGGCCACGCGGCCGCCGAGGGCAACTTCCAGCTCAACGCCTTCCGCCCGGTGGCCATCGCGAACTTCCTGCACTCGGCCACGATCCTGGCCGACGCGTGTGACGCTTTCCGCGAATTCCTGGTGACGGGAGCGGCCCTCAACGAAGGCAGGCTCCGGGCGAACGTGGATCGGTCGGTCATGCTGGTGACGGCTCTCGCGCCGGTGATCGGCTACGACGAGGCGGCCCAGGTGGCGCATCTGGCGGTCACCGAGGACACGACGCTGCGTGAGGCGGCCATGCGGCGCGGGATAGACCCGGAGTTGTTCGACCGGGTGGTGGACCCACAGAGGCTGGTCAGGCCGGACTCGGGGACCGTGCGGTAAATGGTGGAACGTGCCGGAATCGCCTCTGATTAAATCCCTTTGATAGCGTAACGATGCGTCGTGGGCTGGCGGTTACGGATTTATGGCGCATGCGATTCAAGGGGGCGAGCGATGAGCCTGGAGAGCGGTGATAACCGTGGATGACGGTCCTGCTCCGGCGAATGAGGACCCGTCATTCCAACGCAGCCGCTACCGGCACGGCGACATCGACATCGAGGTCGTCGCCGCCGCCGGTGAGATCGACTGGGCGTCGGCCCCGATCCTGCGCGAGCACCTGGCCGGCGCGATGCTGGCCGGCGTGCCCCACGTCGTGCTCGACCTGGCGGGGGTGACCTTCATCGACTCCTCCGGGTTGAGTGTGGTGATCCGGGCTGATCATCAGGCTCGAGCCCGGCAGGGCTGGCTGCGCCTGGTCACCCCGCCCGCCCAGGCCTACAAGGTCCTGCGTATGACACATCTGGACGAGGCGTTGGAGATGTACGCGACGCGAGACGCCGCTCTGACGGGTACCCAGCCAGACACCTTCCCTGACCGCGGGCGCCGGGGCTGGGACTCTTCCTGACCGCGGGCTCCGAGGTGCCCGGTTGACAGGGCCGGACACGTCTGCGACCGCGAGCCCGCGGGTGACAGCCACCTGACATTTTCAGTCACCGGGATGTCACCGCCGTCCCTGTACAACTGTTCCGAACTCGGCGGACCGCACGGCCTCCGAGACGAGGAATGGTGGTGGCTCGTGAGCGGCACTGTCTCCAGCGACCGGTCGACCACCCCGCAGCCCAGGGCGAGGCTGGCCGGCGGGCAGGGCGGCCGCCGGGACGGTGGGTGGCGCTGGGCGGGGGTCTGAGGCTGACGCCAAGGGTTGGGCCGTGGTCGTCCCTGCGCAGGCATGGGCCGGGTCAGGCGTGACGCAGGCCGGGTCAGGCGCCGACGTAGGCCGGGTCAGGCGCCGACGTAGGCCGGGTCAGGCGCCGACGTAGGCGGCAAGGTGCTGGCCGGTGAGGGTGGACCGTGCCGCCACGAGGTCGGCGGGTGTGCCCTCGAAGACGACCCGGCCGCCGTCGTGGCCGGCACCTGGCCCGAGGTCGATGATCCAGTCGGCGTGCGCCATGACCGCCTGGCGGTGCTCGATGACGATGACGGACTTGCCGCCGTCGACAAGCCGGTCGAGCAGGCCGAGCAGTTGCTCGACGTCGGCGAGGTGCAGGCCGCCGGTCGGCTCGTCGAGGACGTAGATGCCCCCCTGCCCCGCCAGGTGGGTCGCCAGCTTGAGCCGCTGGCGCTCGCCACCGGACAGCGTCGTGAGTGGCTGGCCGAGACTGAGGTAGCCGAGCCCTACGTCGGCGAGCCGATCGAGGATGGCGCGAGCAGCCGGCGTGCGTGCCTCGCCCACGCCGAAGAAGTCCCGGGCCTGCGTGACCGGCATCGCGAGGACCTCGCTGATGTCCATGCCGCCGAAGGTGTAGCCGAGCACCTCGGCGCCAAAGCGCTTACCCTCGCAGTCCTCGCAGGTGGTGGCGACCCCGGCCATCATCGCGAGGTCTGTGTAGATGACGCCGGCGCCGTTGCAGGTGGGGCAGGCACCCTCGGAGTTGGGGCTGAACAGCGCCGCACTCACGCCGTTGGCCTTCGCGAACGCCTTGCGGATCGGGTCCAGCAGCCCGGTATAGGTCGCCGGGTTGCTCCGGCGGGAGCCACGGATCGGGGCCTGGTCGACCGAGACGACCTCTTCCAGCCCGGATACCGAGCCGTAGATCAGGGAACTCTTGCCCGAACCCGCCACCCCGGTGACGACGACCAGCACGCCGAGGGGGATGTCGACGGACACGTTCTGGAGGTTGTGGGTACCGGCGCCGCGCACCCGCAGCACCCCGGACGGCGTGCGTACCGAAGGCTTCAGGCGGGCACGGTCCCCCAGGTGCCGCCCGGTGAGCGTGCCACAGCCCCGCAGCCCTTCCACAGTCCCCTCGAACACCACCTCGCCGCCCTCGGTGCCAGCGCCCGGGCCGAGGTCGACGACGTGGTCGGCGATGGCGATCGTCTCCGGCTTGTGCTCGACGACGAGCACCGTGTTGCCCTTGTCCCGCAGCCGCCGCAGCAGGTCGTTCATCCGCTGAATGTCATGTGGGTGCAGGCCGATTGTGGGCTCGTCGAAAACGTAGGTGACATCGGTCAGCGACGAGCCGAGGTGACCGATCATCTTGACGCGCTGCCCTTCCCCTCCCGAGAGCGTGCCGGTCGGGCGGTCCAGGCTGAGGTAGCCGAGCCCGATCTCGACGAACGAGTCCAGGGTCCCGCCGAGCGCCGACAGCAGCGGCGCGACCGAAGGTTCGCGCAGACCGCGGACCCAGCCGGCCAGATCGCTGATCTGCATCGCGCATGCCTCCGCGATGTTGATCCCCTTGATCCGTGACGACCGCGCCGCCTCGCTGAGCCGGGTGCCGCCGCAGTCGGGGCACACGGCGAAGGTGACGGCCCGGTCCACGAACGCCCGGATATGCGGCTGCATCGCCTCGGGGTCCTTGGCGAGGATCGACCTGTGGACCCGCGGGATCAGGCCCTCATAGGTCATGTTGATGCCCGCGATCTTCATCCTGGTCGGCTCACGGTGGAGCAGGTCGTCGAGTTCCTTCTTGCTGTAATCGCGGATCGGCTTGTCCGGATCGTAGAAGCCCGACGCGGCGTAAAGGCGGTGGTTCCAGCCGCCCGCAGTGTAGCCGGGGATCTTGAGCGCGCCCTCGTTCAATGCCTTGCTGTCGTCAAACAGGGCGGACAGGTCGATATCGGAGACCGTGCCCCGGCCTTCACAGCGTGGGCACATGCCACCCGTGCGGTTGAAGGTTGCTCGCACGGTCCTGGCGGCGCCGCGTTCGACTGTGATCGCACCAGTCGCCCGGACCGAGGGGACATTGAAGGAGAACGCGTTGGGCGAGCCGGCGTGCGGCTGGCCGAGCCGGCTGAACAGGATGCGCAGCAGGGCGTTGGTGTCGGTGGCGGTGCCGACCGTCGAACGGAGGTTTGCGCCGATCCGCTGCTGATCGACGATGATCGCGGTCGTCAGGCCATCGAGCACGTCAACTTCGGGCCGCGCCAATGTTGGCATGAAACCCTGCACGAAGGTGCTGTAGGTCTCGTTGATCAGCCGCTGCGACTCCGCGGCGATGGTGTCGAACACCAGCGAACTCTTCCCCGAGCCGGAGACGCCGGTGAACACCGTCAGCCGCCGCTTCGGGATCTCGATGCTGACATCCTTGAGGTTGTTCTCGCGCGCACCGTGCACGCGGATCACATCGTGGCTGTCGGCAATGTGCGGCGACTCGGCGCCCGTCCCGGGAGCCGTGCTCATGGCGTCTCCATCCATCAGTTCGCGCGGTCGGCAGTCAACGGTCCTGAAGCAGGCCCAGGATATTGCCGTCCGGGTCGATGACGGTGGCCACCAGGCGGCCGCCACCCACGTCCCGGACAGGCTCGTTCACGGTGGCACCGGCATCGGTGACCTCCGCTATCTTCACCTCGATGTCCGGCACGTGCCAGTAGGCCACCGGCGAGGTCATGCCCCGCTGCCTGCCGCCCGGCACCAGCCCGATGTGCTGGCCGGCGGTCTCATATCCGACGTAGTAGGACTCGTCGT
>DAHUZQ010000205.1 GCA_027306495.1 Actinomycetota bacterium
GTCCGCTCCGAGCAGTCGCAGCAGGGCGACGGCAACTCCGGGGGTGGCCCTGCCGGACCCGTCCTCGAACTTCACCGCCGCGGCCCGCCCGTCGGGGAGGGCGAATGCCATCACGCCCTCTGCCCCGTTCTTGACCAGCAGGCCGGGCACAGCATCCATGAGCGCCCGCTCCGTCCGGGCAGTCCCGGAGGTCCATTCCGGATAGGCGCGCATGGCATCGGCTACCGCACGCTCCGGTGTCCCGGCAGGGGACAGCGTGAGAGTACGGAAGGCCTTTGCCAGTGCCGACAGCGACAGGGCGAACAACGGCGCCCCACATCCGTCAACTCCTACCGCCGCGACCTTCTCAGCGGCGAGTTCCTCGACCGTCTGGCGGATCCCGGTCTGCAGGGGGTGCGCCGGATCGAGGTAGCGCTGGGTCGGCCAGCCGGCGATTACGCAGGTGGCAAGCATCGCCGCGTGTTTTCCCGAGCAATTCATGTGCAACCGGTCGGCGCCTGCCCCGGCGCGCAGGACCCGGGCCTGTTCCGCCTCATCGAGCGGCAGCGCTGACGGGCATTGCAGGTCATCCGGCGTCAGGCCAGCGCGACGCAGGATTTCCCGGACACCCTCGACATGAAATCGCTCGCCCGAGTGGCTCGCCGCCGCGAGCGCCAGCAACTTCCCGCCCAGGTCGAATCCCGCCCGCACCATCCCCGCCGCTTGCAGCGGCTTGCACGAGGATCGCGGGAACACCGGGGCGTCCACCTCGCCCGCCCGCAGGACAGGGCGGCCGTCCGGATCGAGCGCCACCACCGAGCCGCGGTGCCGGGATTCCACGAACGAGGACCGGACGACCTCGGCCAGGACTGGGATCTCAGCTACGGCCGCTCACCCCCAGCATCTGCCGCGCCTGCGCGCAGGAGAGAGGCGGGCGCTGGGCGAGCGCCGCCAAGGTGGCGGCCCGTTCCACCAATTCGGCATTGCCGGTGACCGGCCGGCCCCGGGCGAAGGACGTCGTGTCCTCCATGCCGACCCGCAGGTGCCCACCGGCCGACAGTGCCGCGAACAGCACGGGGAGGGTGGTCCGGCCGATGCCGGTCGCCGACCAGGTGGCCCCTGCGGGCAGCGCGGCGACGGCCTGTACCAGCGTCGCGGCATTGCCGGGCATGCCCCCGGGCACGCCCATCACCAGATCGCAGTGGACGTGACCGCCATGCGGGGAGCCCATCTCGGCGAGCAACCGGTGCAGGGTGGCGATGTGACCGAAGTCGAACAGTTCGAACTCCGGCACAACGGCGAGTTCCTGCGTGCGCGCGTACAGTTCGCGGATGAACGGCCAGGGATTATGGAACACCTCATCGCCGAAATTGACGGTGCCACAGGTCAGCGAGCACGCATCCGGGCCCGCGTCGAGCACCGCCAGACGCGCCGGGAAGCCGTCACTGACCGCGCCACCAGTGGACAGTTGCACGATCAGGTCGGTGCCCTCGCGCAGCGCGGCCACGGTGTCGCTGAGCCTGGCCAGGTCCAGGGTCGGCCGCGCCTGTTCATCGCGGATGTGCACGTGGATGACAGACGCGCCCGCTGCCTGGCACTCCTTGGCGGTTGTCACCAACTCGTCCAGTGTCACCGGCAGGGCCGGCACATCGGACTTGCGTGACTCGGCGCCCGTTGGCGCGACAGTGATCAGCGTGTGGTTGTCCATGATCGGCAGCATGCCCCCTCCAAGCGGTTGCGTCCACCCTGCCCGTTCCGTGTGCCCGTTCCCGCCGGGGGGCATTCCGGGACTGGCGGCGCGGCACACCCGGCGGGCGCGGCGCGCGCCGTCCGCAACGCGTGCGGGCGCGTTCCCGCGGGCAGGCAGCCCCCGTGATCGCGGCATCCGGCAGGTGGGCCAGCGGTTATCAGCCAGGCGATAATGCGGAGCCGTGCGGGGCGACGGCGCCAGTGCCGTCAGCCGGCTCGTGGTGGGCACCCTTGCGGGACGGCACGGGTTCGGCCAGGCCCAGGTGGCGGCGAGCGAACTCCAGTGATTCCGCCAGGTCGGCGATGCGCGCTTCGCGTGAGGGGGAGCGGCGCGTGTTCACTTCAAGCACCACGATGCCGTCATAGCCACCGGCGGCCAGCTTTCCCAGCACCGGGGCGCACGGCTGGGTTCCGCGGCCGGGCACCAGGTGCTCGTCCCGGTTCGGGACCCCGGTCCCATCGGCCAGGTGCACGTGGGCCAGCCGGTCGCCCAGTTCAGAGGCCATCGCCAGGGCATCGACGCCGGAGGTCGCCGTGTGTGAGAGATCGAGTGTCACGTGGGGGCAGTCAAGCTGCAGCGGATTCCAGTGCGGCGCGTAGGCGGCGACCTCCGCGCCGCCCGCCCGGAGCGGGAACATGTTCTCCACAGCGAAGATCACGTCGGTTTCCTCCCGCATCCGCGCCAGTCCGGCACCGAAGTCGCGGGCATACTCCCGCTGCCAGCGGAACGGGGGATGCACAACGACGACCTTGGCGCCGAACTCCGAGGCCAGTGCCTGCGCGCGGACCAGTTTCCCCCACGGCTCGCGTCCCCATACCCGCTGCGTGACCAGCAGGCACGGCGCATGCACGGCCAGCACCGGGATGCCGTGGTAGTCCACCATCTGCCGGAGCACGGCGACATCCTGGCTGGCCAGGTCCGCCGACACCATGACCTCGACGCCGTCATAGCCGAGTCGCGCTGCCATCTCGAACGCATCCGGCACCCGGTCCGGGAAGACTGACGCCGTGGACAGCGCAACCAGGGGTCGGGCGGCTTTCACGGCGGGGCTCAAGCTGTCTCCTTCCCCCAGCCTGCCTGGAACGGTTCCGCCGGCAAGCTTATGCGCCCGCCGGAGCAACCGCGCTCACGCGCACACCCATCAATGTCGTACCCATTCGCTAACGTGCGGGCATGGCGAGGACATCGCCGCGGACCGCATACCGGTGCGCGGAATGCGGCTGGCGCAGTGCCCGGTGGGCGGGTCGGTGCGGGGAGTGCCTGGCGTGGGGCACCGTCGAGGAGGAACGGGTGGCCACGACCCTCGCGGGCACCCTGCCGGGTCCAGGCATACTGCCGGTGCGCCCGGTATCCGCCGCGCAGCCCATAACCGCGATCAACGGGGACACAGCCAGTGCGCGGCCAACCGGCCTGGACGAGCTGGACCGGGTTCTCGGGGGTGGCCTGGTGCCGGGGGCGGTCGTCCTGCTGGCGGGTGAGCCCGGCGTGGGGAAGTCAACGCTGCTGCTGGAGGCCGGAGCGCTCGCGTCGGAGGCGGGCCCGGTGCTCTACATCACGGCAGAGGAGTCCGCGGCGCAGGTCCGGTTGCGCGCCGACCGCGTCGGGGCGGTCGGGCCCAACCTCTACCTGGCCGCAGAGACCGAAATGTCAGCGCTGCTAGCCCATGTCGAGGCGGTCCGGCCGCAGTTGCTGATCATCGACTCGGTGCAGACGATCAGCGCCGACGGCGTGGACGCGGCACCCGGGGGTGTCACGCAGATCCGCGCGGTGACCTCGGCGCTGATGGCGCTCGCCAAGAGCCAGTCACTGACCACGGTTCTGGTCGGGCACGTCACCAAGGACGGCTCGATCGCGGGTCCCCGCGCGCTCGAGCACATGGTCGACGTCGTGCTGTACTTCGACGGTGACCGCCACGCCCAGTTGCGCATGGTCCGGGCACAGAAGAACCGGTTCGGCCCCACCGACGAGGTGGGCTGTTTCGAGCTTGGTGAGTACGGGCTGATCGGCCTTCCCGACCCGAGCGGGCTGTTCATCTCCCAGCGGGGGGAAGCGGTCCCGGGCACCTGCGTCACCGTGACCCTGGAAGGCCGGCGGCCCTTGCTGGCCGAGGTGCAGACACTGGTCGCGCCATCCTCGCTGGAGATCCCCCGCCGGGTTACCTCGGGACTGGAATCGGCCCGGGTCGGCATGGTTTCCGCGGTCCTCGCCCGCCGGGCCGATATCAATCTGGCCAAGCACGACGTCTACGTGGCCACGGTCGGCGGGGTCAGGCTGAGCGAGCCTTCAGTAGACCTGGCGATAGCACTCGCGCTGGCGAGCAGTGCCGCCAATCTGAGTATCCCGCCCTCGGTGGTCGCCATCGGGGAGGTCGGACTGGCCGGTGAGGTACGCCGGGTAGGGGGGATCGCCCGGCGGGTCGCCGAAGCCGAGCGGATGGGGTTCCGGCTCGCCCTCGTGCCCGCCGGCGCAGGCGGTATCCCCGAGGCATCCCCTAATCCATCGCCAGACGTGCAGATGCGCGGCACCTGGCCGGCAGCCCCGATCGAGATCCGGGAAGTGGCGGATGTCAAGTCCGCGATCGCGGCCGCACTGGGTGGCTGATCCCGGGCTGACAGCATTCACCGGCTCACCGGCTGATCCGGACTGGCAAAATTCATCTCGTCATGATTGCCCGCTATCACCAGCCAGTTCTGACCTGGTATGAAACGAATGCCCGGGACCTGCCCTGGCGACGTGCCGGGGTGAGCCCGTGGGCTGTGCTGGTCAGTGAAGTGATGCTGCAGCAGACCCCGGTGGCGCGGGTGCTACCGGCCTACCATGCCTGGCTCGCCCGCTGGCCCGACGCGCCCTCACTGGCCGCGGCCTCACCCGCCGATGCCCTGCGCCAGTGGGACCGGCTCGGCTATCCGCGGCGCGCCCTGAGACTGCACGCCGCGGCGGCAGTGGTGACGCGGCGCCATGGCGGGCGGGTTCCGGACACCGTCGAAGATCTACGGGCGCTTCCCGGTGTGGGCCGTTACACGGCGGCGGCCGTCGCGAGCTTCGCGTTCGGACAGCGCCACGCGGTGCTGGACACCAACGTCCGTCGTGTGCTCGCACGGCTCATTCTCGGAGCGGGCCAACCCGGGCCCACGGTGAGCGCGGCGGAAAGCACGCTGGCCGAATCACTGCTGCCCACCCAGCCTGGCGTAGCCGCGCGCTGGTCAGTGGCGGTCATGGAACTCGGTGCGCTGGTCTGCACGGCCACGGCACCCCGCTGCGCAAGTTGCCCAGTGGCCGGGCAGTGCGCGTGGCGGAGCGCCGGGGCGCCGCCCGCGAGCGTCCCCAGGCCGCGCCAGCCCTACCGAGGAACCGACCGGCAGTGCCGCGGCGCATTGCTGAGCGTCCTGCGCGCGGCGCCGGGTCCCGTCGCCGCGGGGGATCTGGACATCATCTGGGTGGACACAGCCCAACGGGAGCGCGCCCTGGCCAGTCTGCTCGACGATGGACTGGCCCAGCGACTGCCCTGCGGCGGCTACGCACTGCCGGACTGAGCCGCGGATGGGCTCCGGGGGCAAGACCCCCGCCACACGTGAGCCCGGGCACGCTGTGCGTGCCCGGGCTCACCCCGCATGGCTGCCGGCGGCTCAGTCCTGCTGCTTGGCCGGCGCGCTTCCGCTTTCCACCTCGGCGGGCACCGCGTCAGGCACCGCCTCCGGCTTGGCGACACCCTTGAAGGTGAAGTGGGCTTCCTCCCCGCTGCCCTCCACGTCGACGATGACGATCTGGCCGGCCTTCAGCTCCCCGAAGAGGATCTTCTCGGACAGATTGTCCTCGATCGAGCGCTGGATGGTCCTGCGCAGTGGCCGGGCGCCGAGCACCGGGTCGTACCCGCGCTCCGCGAGCAGCGACTTCGCGGCGGGCCGCAGTTCGATGCCCATGTCCCGGTCCCTCATGCGCTCGTCCACCTTGGCGATCATCAGATCCACGATCTCGACGATCTCCGCCTCGGTCAGCTGGTGGAACACCACCACATCATCGACCCGGTTGAGGAACTCGGGCCGGAAGTGGTGCTTGAGTTCCTCCTGCACCTTCGCCTTCATCCGGTCGTAGGAGCCGCGAGACTCGCCCTGCCGGGTGAAGCCCACCGAGACACCCTTGGAAATGTCCCGGGTTCCCAGGTTGGTCGTCATGATGATCACGGTGTTCTTGAAGTCCACCGTCCGGCCCTGCGCATCTGTCAGCCGCCCGTCCTCCAGGATCTGCAGGAGCGAGTTGAAGATGTCCGGGTGAGCCTTCTCGATCTCGTCGAACAGCACCACGGAGAACGGCTTGCGCCGCACCTTCTCGGTGAGCTGCCCACCCTCCTCATATCCGACGTAGCCGGGCGGTGACCCGAACAGCCGCGACACGGTGTGCTTCTCCATGTACTCACTCATGTCGAGCTGGATGAGCGAGTCCTCGTCACCGAACAGGAACGCGGCGAGGGTCTTCGACAGCTCCGTCTTGCCGACGCCGGACGGCCCAGCGAAGATGAACGACCCACCGGGGCGCTTGGGATCCTTCAGGCCCGCCCGGGTCCGCCGGATCGCCTGGGACAGCGCCTTGATCGCGTCATTCTGGCCGATCACCCGCCGGTGGAGTTCGTCCTCCATGCGGAGCAGCCGCTGCGACTCCTCCTCGGTCAGCTTGAACACCGGGATGCCCGTCGCTGTGGCGAGGACCTCGGCAATGAGCTCCTCGTTGACCTCAGCGACGACATCCATGTCGCCGGCCTTCCACTCCTTCTCCCGGGCGTCCTTTGCCGCGATCAGCTGCTTTTCCTTGTCACGCAGCGCCGCGGCCTTCTCGAAGTCCTGCGAGTCGATCGCCGACTCCTTCTCGCGCCGCACCCCGGCGATCTTCTCGTCATACTCGCGCAGGTCCGGCGGAGCGGTCATCCGGCGGATCCGCATCCGTGAGCCTGCTTCATCGATGAGGTCGATCGCCTTGTCCGGCAGGAACCTGTCACTGATGTAGCGGTCCGCAAGCTGAGCGGCTGCGACCAGTGCCCCATCGGTGATCGAGACACGGTGGTGCGCCTCGTACCGGTCACGCAGGCCCTTGAGGATCTCGATCGTGTGCGAGATCGTGGGCTCCGCCACCTGGATCGGCTGGAAGCGGCGCTCGAGTGCCGCGTCCTTTTCCAGGTGCTTGCGGTACTCATCCAGGGTGGTGGCACCAATGGTCTGGAGCTCACCCCGGGCGAGCATGGGCTTGAGAATGGAGGCCGCATCGATGGCGCCCTCAGCCGCACCCGCGCCCACCAGGGTGTGCAGTTCGTCGATGAACAGGATGATGTCGCCGCGGGTCCTGATCTCCTTGAGCACCTTCTTGAGCCGCTCTTCGAAATCACCGCGGTAGCGCGAACCGGCCACCAGCGCGCCCAGGTCCAGCGTGTAGAGCTGCTTGTCCTTGAGCGTCTCCGGGACTTCACCCTTGACGATCTTTTGTGCCAGTCCCTCGACCACGGCGGTCTTGCCGACGCCGGGCTCGCCGACCAGGACAGGATTGTTCTTGGTGCGCCGGGACAGCACCTGCATGACCCGCTCGATTTCCTTCTCCCGGCCGATGACCGGGTCGAGCTTGCCCTCCCGGGCGGCCTGAGTGAGGTTGCGGCCGAACTGGTCGAGCACCAGGGACGTCGACGGCGCCGCTTCGGATGGCGCCCCGGCCGCGGTGGGCTCCTTGCCACCCTGGTATCCATGCAGCAGCTGAATGACCTGCTGGCGCACCCGGTTGAGGTCGGCCCCGAGCTTCACCAGCACCTGCGCGGCAACGCCCTCGCCTTCGCGGATCAGGCCCAGCAGGATGTGCTCCGTGCCGATGTAGTTGTGCCCGAGTTGCAGCGCCTCGCGCAGCGAGAGTTCGAGTACCTTCTTGGCGCGCGGGGTAAAGGGAATGTGGCCGGACGGTGCCTGTTGGCCCTGCCCGATGATCTCCTCCACCTGCTGCCGCACGGCCTCCAGGCTGATGCCCAGGGACTCCAGCGCCTTGGCCGCCACACCCTCGCCCTCGTGGATCAGCCCGAGCAGGATGTGTTCCGTGCCGATGTAGTTGTGGTTCAGCATCCTGGCTTCTTCCTGCGCCAGGACCACAACTCTCCGCGCCCGGTCGGTAAACCTCTCGAACATACTCGTCGCTCCCTCGCAGAGCGGTCGGCGCAGGCCCGGCTGCCCGGCCCTCGTCCTTCCGCATCGTAGCCCGCGCGCCGGACGGCACGGCGCACGATTTGTCACGCGTGCGAATATCGTTCCCCGGCACGAGGACGTTCATCCCATCCAACCGCGACTCGGCGGGCAGTGTTCCCCCGTACGCCCGGAGCGAACGCCGGCAACTAAGCCTTGCGCCGGCGACTGACGGCGATGCGTGAGGAATTCCCAGTGGTGGGACCGGATCCCGGTTCCCGCCACCCGGGCGGGCCGGACATGACGGTCATCCGGGATTACCCCTGCTATGCCGGGCGGGAACGCGGAGGAGAAAATCGCGGGACCCCTCCGCCTTGCCGTGCCGCCGCCGTGCCTGTGGCCAGTTGGGGAAATGAGAGAGCGACTACCGGGGACGCCAGTGCCCGCAGGTGGCCGCGACTGCGCCACACAGCGCCACTTCCGCGCCCACCTGCGGGTCTTCCCACCGGAGCGGCTAACGGTGCGCAGCCTCGTATTCGGCGATGATGGTGGCCGGAATACGACCACGCTCACTTACCTGGTGGCCGGTTTCCTTCGCCCACGCCCGGATTTCCGAACTGCGCTCACGGCTTGGGCCACTGCGTGCCCGGCGACGGCGCCCGCCCCCACCGCCGCTCACCTTGCGAGCGTGCTCCGTGTACTGACCGAACTTCTCGCGGAGTTCCTTCGCGTGATCTGAGCAGAGATCGATCTCATAGGCGGCGCTGTCAAAGGCGAACGAAACCGTCTCCGTCCCCTCGATCTCGCCGTCGTGTGGAAGGTCGCACACGACAGTCACCACATGCTTCTGAGCCATCGGGGCCAGCCCTTCTGCGTAGAATCTTTTATGGTCCCCAAACATATACCAGAAGCCTTGACTTTGACAATTCGAGCCAGGGCCGATTGCTCTGAGGAGCTTCTGAGTCAGACATGCTGCAGGCGAGGCTAAGTTTCCCGTAACGCTGCGTGATAAAGCATGATCAAAGGGGCACATGCCCTAAGCGTGCCGGATCGGGTCTTACCTGGAAAGAAAGTAGTTTATGCCCTGACCGCTCCAACGAGTTCGCGATCGGGCCGGCCAGAAGTCGGCAAGCGTTCGGACCTGCCAGCTAAGCGCACGGAATCTCGCGAGTGGAGTGCGTTTCGGCGCCACTGCATGGACATCAGGTACCACCCGCAGGAGAGTCCCGCCCTGTCACCGATGACACCTGCGGAACGCCGTCAGGATCACCGTTCCGCTCCCCGCCGGGAGCGGCGCCACTCTCCGCAGGAATGCTCGTGTCATCATCGTCATCTTCGGGTGCCTTCCCGGCCGGTCCCATCTGGCGCCGCAGGAACATGACCAGGCCGATGATGAATGCGGCACACACGATCAGTGGCGGAGTCAGCGCCGCCAGATCGGAAAGCATGCGGGCTCCTTCCCGGCTTCCCATGCCGGTGAACTGCCTGTCTTCGCGGTGTGACCAAGGTTCACGGTGCCCGGCCGGGTCCCGCGGCAGCCGTAGTCCGGGGCAGGATCCCCCGACTACAGATACAGCAGCATCCGGGTGTTCCCGAGGGTATTGGGTTTGACGCGGTCCAGGTCCAGAAACTCGGCCACACCCTCATCGTAAGACCGGAGCAGTTCGGCATAGACGGCGGGGGAGACGGGGGTCCCCTCGATGGGGACAAATCCGTGCCGGGCGAAGAAGCTGACCGCGAAGGTGAGGACGAACACCCGGCGTACGCCAACCTGGCGTGCGCTCTCAAGCAACCTGGCGACCAGTCGGTGCCCGACCCGTTCTCCCTGGCATTGCGGCCGCACCGCGATTGTCCGGATCTCGGCGAGGTCCTCCCACATAACATGCAGGGCTCCGCAGCCCACCACATGCCCGTCAGACACCCGTTCGGCCACCCAGAACTCCTGGACGTCTTCATACAGTGCGACGATCGCCTTGCCGAGCAGGCGGCCCGAGCCGACATTCTGCTCGACCAGCTCGCCGATAAACCGGACGTCGCGGGTCGTAGCCCGCCGGATCTCATACTCCATCGCCGCACCTTAACGCCCGCTGGGCGCTCAGCAGCACCGCATACGAGGACATCACGTTTGACCGGCTCCTGGTATCCCGTTTAGGTCTGCTTCAAGCGTCGAGTCCTATCAGTTCGGGCAGCCTCGGTCCCGCGGCGAGGTGTTCCGCGTGTCGCGCGGCTACCTCAGCCCGGTTCAAATCTCCTCATCGGCATGACCGCTAATCACCATAACGCCTGCGATTAGCCGCCCATCTGTGTGGCAGATCACATCCAGATCACGCCTGCATCTCGGCCCCGCGGGGGTGACGGCGAGGTCGCCGGGGCCGGGTGGTTTCGGGACCCCCGCGCATAGCGACGCCCGCGCGTCATGCGCCAATCGTGGCACCCGCAGAGCCAAGGCTGTGCAAAGATTTCCCAGATCGGCCGGCGCCGTTAGGACTTAATGTGCGGCCACGCCGGTCCTGGGGGGCGCCGATACGCGCCAGGGTTCTGGCGCGGCCGACGAGAGGAGGCTCTGTGGAGCATCTGGCCCCCAGCAGGCCCAGATCCGGTAGCTCACGTCATGTCCGGCCACCGGCACGCGGGCTGGCGCTCTGGCGGGCGGCGACCCTGCTCAGCGCCATCGCGGCAGCCAGCATGGCCCTGCCCGCGCAGGCGAGCACCGGGGCGGCAATGCGCCCCATGCCGAGCATGCATACATTGCTGCAGCGCGCCCGCGCCCTGTCCGACGAAATCGACTCCCTCAATCAGCAGTATGACGGCCTGAGCATCCAGCTTGCCCAGGCGCGCAGCGAAGAGGTGATCGCCCAGCACACCTACCGGGCCGATGGCGCGAGCCTGCGCGCCGGCCAGCTCGCGGTCGGGCAGCTTGCGGCCCAGGGTTACATGAACGGTGGCCTCGACAGCATGCTGCAGGTCCTCACCTCCTCCGACCCTGTCACGATCATGGACCGCGCATCTTTCCTTCAGCAGGTGCAGCAGGAGAACAGCGACCGCGTCAGCCAGCTCGCCCGGGCGGTGGCGGCGGCCCAGCGTGCACACGCCGCATCACTGCAGCAGCAGAAGCGGGCGACCGAACTGAAGGCCGAGATGGCTGCCAAACGGCGGCTGGCGAACGCGAAGATAGCCATCCTCAACAGCGCGGTGTTCCGCAAGGCTATGGCGATCTTCCAGCGGACCGGCCAGTACCCCTCGATCAACCTGCCCACGGCGAACACCATCGGTGCGCAAGCTCTGCACTGGGCACTGACCCGGCGCGGCGACCCGTACGTGTGGGGCGCCGCTGGGCCGAACGCCTTTGACTGCTCCGGCCTGGTCATGTGGGCCTACGCCAAGGTCGGGATCAGCCTGCCGCACTACACGGGGTCGCAATGGAATATGGGAATCCACGTCTCCCGCAACGACCTGCAGCCGGGCGACCTGGTGTTCTTCTATCCCGACATCGGACACGTGGGCCTGTACATCGGCAACGGGCTGATGGTGGACGCACCGGACTTCGGTGAGGTGGTCCAGGTCCAGCCCGTCATGTGGAACGTGTACGTGGGGGCGGTCCGCATCGTCGGATGAGAGGGCCGGACCGGACCATCGGGAACAGCGTCGTCCCGGGTCGCGATCACTCCGGCCGGACCATCGGGAACAGCGTCGTCTCCCGGATGGTTTCGCCGGTGAACATGATCAGCATCCGGTCTATGCCCATGCCCATGCCGCCCGTCGGGGGCATGCCATACTCCAGCGCCTGCAGGAAGTCTTCGTCCAGCTGCATCGCTTCTGGATCGCCACCAGCGGCCAGCAGGGATTGCGCGGTGAGCCTGGCCCGCTCCTCGACCGGGTCGGTGAGTTCCGAATACCCGGTCCCAATCTCGGTGCCGAAGGCAACCAGGTCCCATCGTTCGGCCAGCCGCGCATCCTGCCGGTGCGCCCGCGTGAGCGGTGATACCTCGACCGGGAAGTCCCGGTAGAACGTTGGGCTCTGGGTTTGCCGCTCGACCAGCCGCTCGTACATCTCCAGCACGATCTGGCCGGTGTTCCAGCCGGGATCCAGGGCGATCTCAGCCCCTTCACAGAGCTTGCGCAGGGCCTGCGCGCAGGTGTCTGGGGTGATGTGCTCGCCAAGAGCTTCCGAGATGGCCTGGTGCACCGGCTTGCTCGGCCACTCACCCCCGATATCGAATTCCGTGCCATCGGCACGACGCAGCACAGTGCTGCCGAGCGCGGCGACCGCCGCTCCCTGGATCACCTCGCGGGTCAGGTCCCCGATCGAGCCGTAGTCGCCGTAGGTCTGGTATGCCTCCAGCATCGTGAACTCGGGGTTGTGCGTGGCGTCTGCGCCCTCGTTCCGGAAGATCCGGCCGATCTCGAACACCTTCTCAAGGCCGCCGACCACCAGTCGCTTGAGGTGCAGTTCCAGCGCGATGCGCAGGTACAGGTCGAGGTCATAGGCATTGCTGTGGGTGGCGAACGGCCGGGCGTTTGCGCCGCCGTGGACCACCTGCAGGACCGGCGTCTCGACCTCGAGGAACCCTCGTTCGTGCAACTGCTCCCGCACGGCGCGGGTGGCCACGCTCCGGACCTCTGCAACGCGGCGGGCCTGCGGATTCACAATGAGATCGAGGTAGCGCCGGCGCACACGTGCCTGCGGGTCGGACAGCCCCTTGTGCTTGTCGGGCAGCGGCCGCAGGCACTTGGCGGTGATCGCGAACTCATCGGCGAGGACTGACAGTTCCCCACGACGGGAAGAGATCACCTCGCCGGTGACACCGATGTGATCGCCGAGGTCCACATCGCGCTTCCAGGCAGCCAGTCCCTCCTCGCCGACCCGGTCCCGGGAGATCATCACCTGGATGTCTCCGGTGCCGTCGCGTATCGAGGCGAAACAGAGCTTGCCGCCGGACCGCGAGAGCATGACCCGGCCGGCTACCCCCACCCGTTCACCGCTCGCCGTGTCGGTGGCCAGGCCGGTGAAGCGCTCACGGAGCTCGCCGATGGTGGCGGTGCGCGGGAAGCCAGCCGGGTACGGGTCAATGCCCGAGGCCAGCATCCGTTCCCGCTTGGCCTGGCGGACCAGCATCTGCTCGGGCAGATCCTGCTCCGGCGGCTCCGCTGCCCCATCGCCGCCCGTGCCCGTCGCGCTTGCCTCGATCACCGTGTGGCCCCTGCCGTCGATGCCCCGCTCACCCGACGAGGCTACCGGCGGTGGCCGTTCGGCAAGAAATCAAATGCGTCAGGCGGGGCGGGCCCGGTGCCCTGCCCACGGCGGCGTGCGTTCCGGTCACGGCGTGGGCTGGATCTCGGTCATGTTCCGCTCGAAGACCAGCCGCAACCCGATGAGAGTGAGCCACGGTTCGTGCGCGTCGATGGCAGCCACCTCCCCGATCACCAGCGGCGCGAGCCCGCCGGTAGCGATGACAGTTACAGAATCGGGATCGCCCGGAGCCAACTCCAGCTTCATCCGGCTGACAATGCCGTCGATCTGGCCCGCGGCGCCAAAGATGATCCCCGATTGCAGAGCCTCGACCGTGTTCTTGCCGATTACGTGGCGAGGGCGAGCGAGCTCGACCTTCAGCAACTGCGCGGCCCGCCGGGACAGGGCGTCCACCGAGATCTCGATGCCGGGCGCCAGCGCGCCCCCGACGAATTCGCCGCGCGCGCTGATCGCGTCGAAGTTGGTGGAGGTCCCGAAGTCAACCACGATCGCCGGGCCGCCGTACAGGTGGGCGGCGGCCACGGTGTTCATGATGCGGTCGCTGCCGACTTCCTTGGGGTTGTCGTAGCGTACCGACACTCCGGTACGCACTCCCGGCTCGACGATGAGCGAGGGCACATCGCCGAAGTAACGCCGGCACATCTCCCGCATCTCGTGCAGCACCGAGGGAACGGTCGAGCACAGGGCGATGCCAGTGATGTCGGGATCGGTCAGCACCAGGCTCTGCCCGACCAGGCCCTGCAGCACGACGGCGATTTCGTCGGCGGTGCGGACCGGGTCGGTGGCGATCCGCCAGTGCTCGACCACCTCCTCGCCCTGGAACACGCACAGGACGGTATTGGTGTTACCGACGTCGACCGTCAACAGCATGCCTAGATCCAGTCCTGTGCCTGCCCGGGCGGGGACCCGGGCGTTCTATCCCGAATGGTAGTGGTGGGTGCGGGTGCCACCAGCGCAGCCGCCCGCCCGTCAGTCCCCGGGACGGGGTGGGATCGCCACGCGCATGTTGTCGATCAGCCGGGTGGCACCGACCCGCGCGGCCACCAGCAGAAGTGCCTCACCCACGTAGCCGGGGCTTACCGGCTCGAAGCCGGCCGGGTCCACGAGTTCCAGGTAGTCGGGGCGCAGGGCTGGCTCGGCGCGTTCCGCCTCGGCCAGCACCGAGGTGGCGGCCCGCAGCACCGCGCCGGGGCCGCCGGATGCAGCCCGTTCGCCGGCCTTCAACGCCTGCGGAATCCGCAGTGCGGTAGCGCGTTCGGGCGCCGACAGATAGGAGTTCCGGCTCGATGCGGCCAGGCCATCGCTGTCCCGAACGGTGGGCACCCCGACCACCTGGACCCCAAGGTCGAGGTCCTGCGCCATCGCGGCAATCAGGGCAAGCTGCTGGGCGTCCTTTTCGCCGAAGACAGCAGCGTCCGGCCGGACCATGCAGAACAGCTTGAGCACCACCGTGAGCACGCCGCCGAAGAACCCGGGCCGGAACGCCCCCTCCAGCGTCTCGCCCATCGGTCCTGGGCTGACCGTGACCCGCTGCTCTCGTGGATACATTTCCCGGGGGGCGGGGGCGAAGATGAGCGCGGCGCCTTCTTGCGCGCAGAGCGCGATGTCTTCGCTGAGCGTCCGCGGGTAGCGCGCGAGGTCCTCACCCGGGCCGAACTGCAGCGGGTTCACGAACACCGACACCACGACGGACCCGTGCCCGCCCGCCATCTCCCGCGCCCGGCGCAGCGGCGCGCGGTGGCCGGCGTGCAAGGCTCCCATCGTGGGCACCAGCACCACGGGTGCGGCCAGTCCCGGCCGGGCCGCCGCCAGCCCCAGCCGGGTGCGGGCCAGCATCGGCGTCACCGGGGGAACCCGGCCAGGACCTCGAGCAACCGCTGGGCGGCCGGCGGCGCGAGGATGCCTGCCGCGAGTGCCCTGTCGGCCGTGAGCCGGGCCAGGGCGAGGTAAGCGCGCAATGCCTCCGGCGAAGTGTCCGCCAGCACCTCGATGTGGTCCGCCACGGTCTCGGCGTCAGCACGTGCGACCGGGCCGGTCAGGCCGGCATCTCCTAGCTGCAGGGCGTTGTCGAGCGCGGCCGACAGCAGTGGGCGCAGCATCCGGGCCGGATCGCCGACGCCGGCTTCCGCGAGCAGTTCGGCCGCCTGTACCACCAGGGTGATGAGGTGATTCGCGGCGCTGGCGAGCGCGGCGTGATAGAGCGCCCGCCGGTCCTCCTCGATGAAGACCGGTTCCCCGCCCATTTCGATCACCAGCGCCTCGGCCACCGGCCGCAGCGGCGCAGGCGCCGTCACCCCGAACGAGATGCCGGCCAGCCGGTCGAGATCGCCGGGACGGCCGGTGAAAGTCATGACCGGATGAAGGGCCAGTGGCAGGGCGCCGCGGCGGGTCGCCGGGTCCAGGACGGTGAGGCCGTGGCGGCCACTCGCGTGCGCCACCAGGCGGCCCGCCAGTGGGGCGCCGGTCGCGGCCAGGCCGGCGACCAGCCCCGCGAGCGCATCGTCGGGAACGGTGAGCAGGGCCAGGTCGGCATCCTCGACCACCGCCTGCGGTTCCCGGACCGGCACACCAGGAAGCATCCGGGCCGCCCGTTCCAGCGACGACTGCGAGGCACCCGAGACGGCGGTGACCTGATGCCCCGCCCGGCGCAACGCGGCAGCCAGTACGGCCCCGACCCGGCCCACCCCGATGACACCGATCCGCAGTCGCACCGGCTCTGGTGGTTCCACTGACCCCGGCGGGTTCGGCATCGCGTCAGTTCCCCTCAGTCCCAGCCCTCACCGCACACCGGACGGTGGTGCTCAGCATATCGGCGGCTGGCCCCACCTGCCCCGGCAGCGACTGCAAGGGTTCCCGGCCCGTTAGAGTCGGCTGCGTGTGGATCCCATGGCGGGAGGCGATGGAGCGGGCACTGTACGGCCCGGCGGGCTTCTATGCGCGCGGCGAACCACCGTCCCGCCATTTCCGGACGTCCGCCCACGTATCGCCCCGTTTCGCGGCCGCACTGCTCACGCTGCTGCGCGAGGTTGATGCCGCCCTCGGGCGACCGCCCACGCTCGACCTGGTCGACATCGGTGCGGGGCGCGGCGAATTGCTCGGCCAGATCGTCACCGCGGCGGACGCCGAGCCATCACTGGCAGCGAGGATCTCCGCCGTGGGGGTCGAGGTCACCGCGCCCCCAGCGGGCCTGGATTCCCGAATCCGCTGGCAACCACGGCTGCCCCCGCGTATCAGCGGCCTGGTGATCGCGAACGAATGGCTTGACAACATCCCCGTGGACGTGGCGGAGTTGACCGCCGATGGCCCCCGGAAGATGCTCGTAGACCCCGCCGTCGGGACCGAGCGGGTGGGGCCGCCGCTGGCCGGCGCCGACCTGGCGTGGGTGCGCGCGTACTGGCCGCTGCGCCGCTGCGGGGATCGCGCCGAGATCGGCCGCTCCCGATGCCAGGCCTGGTCGGGGGTGATACGCAGTCTGCACCGGGGCATGGCGCTGGCCGTGGACTACGGGCACGACCGGGCACACCGCCCCGCACTCGGGACACTCGCCAGCTACCAGCATGGACGGCAGGTCAGAGTGATCCCCGATGGTTCCCGCGACCTCACGGCCCACGTCGCGCTGGACGCGTGCGCCGACGCCGGGCGCCGGGCCGGCGCGCGGGCTACCGGCCTCACCACCCAGCGCCGGGCACTGCGCGCCGTCGGCGTCACCGGAAGGCGGCCGGGCCTGGCGACGGCTGCGGGAGACCCGCTCGGGTACACCCGCGGGCTGCGCACCGCCGCCGAAGAGGCCACCCTCCTCGACCC
>DAHUZQ010000212.1 GCA_027306495.1 Actinomycetota bacterium
CCGGACCCGCCCCGCCGACCGGACCCGCACCGCCGACCGGACGGCGCCCGGCCGCCCACGGGTACTTGATCGTCGCGTCCAGGGTGGCCCTGGTCAGGTTCAGGCCCGCGCCCGGCACCTTCGCCTCCAGGCGGGTCAGCAGTCGCAGGCTCTGCGCGTTGCCCTCGAACCCGCCGAAGCCCGCCGCCTGCCCGGCCAGCACGGACTCCCCGTTGTGCCCGAACGGGGGATGCCCGAGGTCGTGCGCCAGGCAAGCGGCATCGACCAGGTCCGGATCACAGCCGAGGGCGGCCCCGAGTTCACGGCCGATCTGCGCGCATTCCAGCGAATGGGTCAGCCTGGTCCGGGGGAAATCCCCAGCGCCCACCTCGACGACCTGGGTCTTGGCAGCCAGTCTGCGCAGCGCGGCCGAGTGCAGTACCCGGGCACGGTCCCGCACGAAGTCGCCACGCGCCGACTCCTGGCCTTGAGCCTGCTTGCGCGGCTCGGCGGCCCGGCGGGCAGTCGCGTGCGAGTCGTAGCCGCGAGCCGTCACCTGCTGTCGCTGCCTCCGCTCGTCTCCAGCACGACCGCGCGCCCGGCCTCCAGCCGGGCGACCGGCACCCGGAAGGGCGAGCAGGACACGTAGTTGAGGCCGACCTTGTGGAAGAAGTGGACCGAATCGGGGTCGCCGCCATGCTCGCCGCACACGCCCAGTTCCAGGTCGGGCCGGGTGGCCCGGCCCTCCTGCGTGGCAATCTCGATAAGCCGGCCGACGCCTTCGGCGTCGATCGTCTCGAACGGCGACACGCCGAAGATCCCCAGCTCGATGTAACGGCTGAAGAACGAGCCCTCCACGTCGTCGCGGGAGAAGCCCCAGCCCATCTGGGTCAGGTCGTTCGTCCCGAACGAGAAGAACTCGGCGCTGCGGGCGATCTCTCCGGCGATCAGAGCCGCACGCGGCACTTCGATCATCGTTCCGATCATGGTGTGGACCGCGACGCCGGTCTCCTTCTCGACTGCGGAGACCACAGCGGCGACCTGCTCGCGGGAGATCTCCATCTCCTGCACCGAGGCTGTGAGCGGGATCATGATCTCCGGGCGGGGGTTGCCGCCGTTCTTCTTGACCTCGGCCGCGGCGTGCGCGATCGCCCGCACCTGCATGGCCGGCAGGCCGGGGATGACCAGGCCCAGGCGCACGCCGCGCAGCCCGAGCATCGGGTTCTGCTCGTGCAGGCGGCGCACCGCCTCCAGCAGCTTGTGGTCTTTGTCGCTGGCCTGGTCCCCGGCCAGCGCGATCTTTACGGACAGTTCGGTCAGATCGGGGAGGAACTCGTGCAGCGGCGGGTCGATCAGCCGGATGGTGACCGGCAGCCCGTCCATGGCCTGGAAGATCTCCACGAAGTCGCCCCGCTGCAACGGCTCCAGCGCGTCCAGTGTGGCCTGCCGGCTCGGCTCGTCCTCGGCCAGGATGAGCCGCTCGACCAACTGGCGGCGCTCGCCGAGGAACATGTGCTCAGTGCGCACCAGGCCCACGCCGCCGGCCCCGAACCGCCGGGCACGGGCGCAGTCGTCGCCGGTGTCGGCATTGGCGAAGACGCCGAGGCGTCGCCGTTCGTCCGCGTGGTCCATGATCCGGTCGACGGCCTTGACCAGGTCGTCGGCTTCCGGGTCGAGCCCACCCTCGAAGTAGGTGACGACCGCGGACGGCGCGACCGGTACCTCGCCGATGAAAACGGCGCCGGTGGTGCCGTCGACGGAGATGACGTCGCCCTCGGTGATGACCAGGCCGCCTGGCGCGGTGAGCTTGCGGCCGGCGACGTCGACTTCGAGTTCCTCGGCGCCGCAGACGCAGGTCTTGCCCATCCCCCGGGCCACCACGGCGGCGTGGCTGGTCTTCCCGCCGCGGCTGGTGAGGATGCCCTTGGCGGCGATCATGCCGTGCAGGTCGTCGGGATTGGTCTCGCGGCGGACGAGGATCACGTCCTCGCCGGCTTCGGCCCGGGCGACGGCCCGGGCCGAGTCAAAGACCACCTTGCCGACCGCGGCACCCGGCGATGCGCTCACCCCGGTGGTGATCTGCTGCGCGCCGTGACCGGTGTCGAAGCGCGGGAACATGAGCTGGGCCAACTGGTCGCCGGTCACCCGGGTGAGCGCCTCGTCCATGTCGATGAGGCCCTGGTCCACGAGCTGGGTGGCGATCTTGAATGCCGCTGCGGCGGTCCGCTTGCCCACCCGGGTCTGCAGCATCCAGAGCTTGCCGCGCTCGATCGTGAATTCGATGTCGCACAGATCCCGGTAGTGGTTCTCCAGCGTCTGCATGATCTGCAGCAGTTGCGCGTAGGAGGAGGCGTCGATGCGCTCGAGGTCCTGCAACGGCACCGTGTTGCGGGTACCGGCGACCACATCCTCGCCCTGCGCGTTCTGCAGGTAGTCGCCGTAGATGCCCTGCTGCCCGGTGGCCGGGTCGCGGGTGAACGCGACGCCGGTGCCGGAGTCCATGCCGAGGTTGCCGAATACCATGGCGACCACGTTGACGGCGGTGCCGAGATCGGCGGGTATGCGTTCCTGACGCCGGTAGAGCACCGCGCGGGGCGAGTTCCAGGAATTGAACACCGCGCGCACGGCCAGGTCCATCTGCTCCCGGGGGTCCTGCGGGAACGGGCGGCCCGCCTGCGAGCGGACGATGTCCTTGAAACGGCCGGTGAGGCCGCGCATATCAGCGGCGTCGAGGTCGAGGTCGCTGCTGGTGCCCTTAGCGCGCTTGGCTTCGTCCAGTGCGTGCTCGAAGGCCTCGCCGTCGATGCCGAGCACGGTCTTGCCGAACATCTGCACCAGTCGCCGGTATGCGTCCCAGGCGAAGCGCTCATTCCCGGACTGCTTGGCCAGGCCGTGCACCGACTCGTCGGTGAGCCCGATGTTGAGGACCGTGTCCATCATGCCGGGCATCGAGAACTTCGCGCCGGACCGAACGCTGACCAGCAACGGGTCTGACGGATCGCCCAGACGCCGCCCCATCGCCCGCTGGAGTCGTTCCAGGTGCTCGCTGGTCTCTTCCGCCAGGCCCGACGGCAGGTCACCTGCCCGCAGGAAGTGCGTGCAAGCCTGTGTCGTGATGGTGAATCCGGCGGGCACCGGCAGGCCCAGGTTTGTCATCTCGGCCAGGTTGGCACCCTTGCCGCCGAGCAGATCCTTCAGGTCCTTGTTGCCCTCGGTGAAGTCGTAGACGAGCTTCGCCACTGCACCTTCTCCTTGTGCCCTTGACGGCTTGTGGCCCCTGATGGCATGTGGCCCGACGGCATGGCCAGGTGACCATGACGACTCGGCCCGGCGGCCTGGTCCGGCCGCCGATGCATCCCGGGGTTGAGGCGGTATACGCCCCCCTCCCGCACTTTACCGGCCAGTGGCGAGGACGTGCCGGAGACCGTCACTTGCGCGGGCCCCGAACAGAAACCCGTGCTGGCTGACCCCGCCGGGCAACCCACCTGAGATTGGCGCGTCTCTTATGCGTGGACACAGACACGCAGCCGGCCGCCCCCGATGCCCTGGACTGGCGCGGTGATGCCCGCCGTACCGTCACCTCCCTGTACGAAGCGCACGCGGTCGGGCTGATCCGGCTCGGGGTTGTGATGCTCGGCGACCGCGCCGCCGCGGAGGACGTGGTGCAGGAGGCATTCTGCGGCCTCTACCGGCGCTGGAAACATCTCTCCAGCCCGGGCCACGCCGTGCCCTACCTGAGGTCTTCGGTTATGAACGGCTGCCGCTCAGCGCTGCGGCGCCGCAACCGCAGCGCGGGACGGCGCCCCGGGGCGGAACTGGAGACGGCCGAGTCCGCGGAGTCATGGGCCGTACTGGGCGAAGAGCATCGCGATGTGCTCGCTGCCCTGCTGCGCCTGCCCGACCGTCAGCGAGAAGCACTCGTACTGCGCTACTACCTCGAACTCGCCGAGGCGGAGATCGCCGAGGCGATGGGGATAAGCGCAGGCACGGTTAAATCCACCACCTCCCGGGCGCTCGCCGCGCTCGGACGGCTACTCGAGGAGTCCCGATGACGACAACCGAAGACCGCCTGCGGGAGGCCACCAGAGCGGCGGCCGGCACCGTCGCCCAGGGCAGCGCCCCGCCACTGGCGCTGCCGGACCCACCTCGCCGTGCGACCGGACGCCGGCCCGCGGCACCGCGTCGCTGGGCTGGCTGGCTCACTCCGCTCGCCGCTGCCGCCAGCGTGGTCGCCGTGGTGGCAGGTTCGCTGGCCGCCGGCCAACTCCTCAGCGGAGCGGCACACCAGCGGGGCGGGAGCCACCCGGGAGCCGGGACGCCAAGCGCGGCTGCCGTGCCCATGGCGATCCCCTAATTCTTCGTCGGCCTGGTGGGGGGCGTGCAGTCTCAGCAGCGGCGGGCGGTGGTCGCGGCCACGGCCACCGGCAAGACGCTGGCCACGGTGACCCCGCCCAAGCCGTTCGGCGCCTTCGACTGGGTCAGCGCCGCGGCCGACGACCACACATTCGTGCTGGCAGCGCAGCGCTGGGTTCCCATCAGCCACTGGCGGCCCGAGCCGGTGACGTTCTTCCGGCTGGTCCTGACCGCTTCCGGGCAGCCGGAAGGGCTGAGAAAGCTGCCGATACGGCCAGAGCGCGGCTTCATTTCCGGGATCGCGCTCTCCCCCGATGGTGCCCGGCTCGCGGTGGCGGTCCATGGGGGACCCCCCCTCGGAAGTGTGCAGGATCCAAAGATCGAGGTCTTCAGCACCGCCACCGGCAGCGAGCGGCAATGGGTCTGGCCCGGCAGCGGGTGGATCGGCCTCAACAAGCCGTACGGCCAGGCGCTGTCGTGGGCGGCGAACGGCAGGACGCTCGCCTTCCAGCTCTACAGCCACGCCAACTACCCCACCGTTGAAGTCCGCCTGCTCGACACCGCTGAGCCGGGCAGCAGCCTGCGCGCATCACGGCTGGTGCTCGTTTTCCCGCACAACGGCCGCGCCGGATGGCTCGTCGACAGCAATGCCTTGCTCACACCCGATGGCAGCCTGGTTGTCGCGCCCATCACCGAGTACCACGGGAACTCGCGGCACCCGATGGTCCACCTGGCCATCACCGAGGTCTCCGCAACGACGGGCAGGCCGGTGCGCGCCGTGGACCAGTGGGCGTCCAGCGCGCCTTGGATCACATATAACCTGCAGGACGTGCTCTGGACGGGCGCCGGCGGCCGGGTCATGATCGTCGTGAGCCTCGTGCGGCACGGCGGAGCCAGCACGCCAACGTTCGCGATCGGCGTGCAGACCGGCCGCCGGTTCGAGCCGCTTCCGGCCGGGGTTCAGAATTGGAGATCGGTTGGGGTGCCAACCGAGATCGCCTGGTAGGCCGCAGGGCGGTGGGGAGCGGCCCCGGCGGGGCCGCTCCCCACCGCCTCACCGGGTGGGCCCTTCCGGACCGGGTGCCGGCACCCTGCCTCGGGAGGGGTCGTGGGACCGGGCGCCAGCGCCCTGCCCGGGTGGGCCCACGCATGGGTCGCCACTTCGGGGGCGGCCGGCGGAGCGGTTGACCCGGTCAGCAACCCGCCAGGCGTTCCGACAAATAGGCTTCCAGGCCATCGAGGCCCACCCGCACCTGGCGCATGGAGTCACGTTCCCGCACCGTGACCGCCTGGTCGGCAAGTGTGTCGAAGTCCACCGTGACGCACAGCGGGGTGCCGATCTCGTCCTGCCGGCGGTAGCGGCGGCCGATCGCGCTGGCGTCGTCGAAGTCGGTGTTCCACCGCTGGCGCAGGGCGGCCGCGACCTCGCGGGCCTTCGGTGAAAGATCGGCGTTGCGGGACAGCGGCAGCACGGCCACCTTGACGGGCGCGATCCGGTGGTCGAGACGCAGCACGGCCCGCTTCTCCAGCTTGCCGGAGGCGTCCGGAGCCTCGTCCTCGTCGTAGCCGTCGAGCAGGAAGACCAGCATCGAGCGGTCCACGCCCAGGGCGGGTTCGATCACGTAGGGGATGAACCGCTCGCCCGAGTCGGCGTCGAGGTAAGACATGTCCTGCCCGGAAGCCTTCTGATGGGTGGACAGGTCATAGTCGGTGCGGTTGGCGATGCCTTCTAGTTCCCCCCATTCGGTGCCGGGCAGGTCGAACCGGTACTCGATGTCCACCGTCCGCTTGGAGTAGTGCGACCGCTTGTCGGCGGGGTGTTCGTAGAGGCGCAGGTTGTCCTTGCGGACGCCGAGGTCGGTGAACCAGCCCAGGCGGGCGGCGATCCACTGCTCGTGCCACTCCTCGTCGGTCCCGGGCCTGACGAAGAACTCCATCTCCATCTGCTCGAACTCGCGCGTCCGGAAGATGAAGTTGCCCGGCGTGATCTCGTTGCGGAACGACTTGCCGATCTGCCCGATGCCGAACGGGACCTTCCTGCGGGAGGTCTGCAGCACGTTCCGGAAGTTGATGAAGATCCCCTGGGCGGTCTCCGGCCGCAGGTAGGCCAGGCCGCTCTCATCCTGCGTCGCGCCGAGGAAGGTGCGCAGCAGGCCGTTGAACATCCTCGGCGGTGTGAACGTTCCCTTGTTCCCGCAGTTCGGGCACGCCAGGCCCGTCAGGCCGCCCTCGGGCGGGTGGCCGTGCTTGTCCTCGTATGCCTCGATCAACTGGTCCGCGCGGTAGCGCTTGTGGCAGGACTGGCATTCGGTGAGCGGGTCCACGAATTCGGTGACATGGCCGCTGGCTTCCCAGACCTCGCGGGCGAGAATGACGCTGGAGTCGATGCCGACGATGTCATCGCGCTCGGTGACCATCGACTTCCACCACTGGCGCTTGATGTTGTTCTTCATCTCGACGCCGAGCGGACCATAATCCCAGGCCGCACGGAGCCCGCCGTAGATCTCACTGGAGGGGTAGACGAATCCGCGCCGCTTGGACAGGCTGACCAGGGTATCCATGCGATCGGTGCGACGTGCCATCGTGGGACTCCATCCGGCTGGCGGTCGGCGGGAAGGGCAAGCAGGGACGCCCGCTCAGCTTAGCTGCGATCTGGGCGCGCACGGGCCGGGGCCGCGATCACCAGGCCGCAATTGGTAGGTGCTGAGCCACTCAAGGCCCTGTGGCGTCGCCGAAGCCATGGAGACCGTGCTGGCCCGCGCGCGGGAACGAGCCGAGGCGGGCGAACGCGCCGCCATCGCCGCCGGGATCCGGGAAGCTGTCGAGCGCTCTGGACTGAGCCATCAGGGTCGGCGTATTGGGGGAGGTGCCGCGGTCGCGGGCGCCCCGCCGGCCCGGTCATGACGAGCCAGGTGTCGGCCGCCGTCCGGTGTGCCCCCCGGTAATCTGGTCAATGGCTGAGCGCGAGTCCCGGGCTGGCCAGGAGAGGATGGCGGCGGTGAGCACTCCCCGCAAGGCAGGCACGCGGCCGGCCCGTGGCCGGCGGCCCCTGCCCCAGGGCACCAGCATGTACACGCCGGGCTCCGGCGGCACACGGCGGGGCGGCGTGGAACGGGCCAGCGCCCCTGTGCTGGTGTTCCTGCACCAGACGCCGCGATGGTTGTTCCCGGCGCTGATCACGGTGGCGTTCGTGGTGGGCCTGGCGGTCCCGGGCGCGATCGGGGCCGCCGCGCTGGTGCTGGTCGCGGCCTTGCTGAGCTTGCTCGCTTTCATGTCCTGGCCGGCGCTCGCTCCAAGCGGCCGGCTGATGCGAAGTGCCGCCATCGTCGTGATGCTGGCTCTGGCCGCCATGCAAGCCGTCCGGTAGGGACTCTGGTCAGGACGGCAGCGGGTTCGGAAGCGCGCCGCCGTACCGGCGGTCACGGCTGGCGTAGGTCTCGCAGGCCCGCCACAGATGCCTGCGGTCGAAGTCGGGGAAGAGCGTGTCGAGGAAGACGAATTCGGCGTAGGCCGACTGCCACAGCAGGAAGTTGGAGATGCGCTGCTCGCCCGACGAGCGGATGAACAGGTCCACGTCGGGAATGCCCGGCTCGTCCAGATAGCGGCTGAAGATCTTTTCATCGATCTTGTCTGCCCGCAGACGGCCGGCCACCACATCGGCCGCCATCGCGGCGGCGGCATCGGCGATCTCCGCGCGGCCTCCGTAGTTTACGCAGAACTGCAGGGTCAGGACCGAATTCCCGGCCGTCATCTGTTCGGCGACCTCGAGTTCGGAGATGACGCTCCGCCACAGCCGCGGCCTGCGGCCGGCCCAGCGGACCCGCACCCCCATGGCATTGAGCTGGTCGCGGCGGCGGCGGATGACGTCACGGTTGAAGCCCATGAGGAAGCGGACCTCTTCCGGTGACCGCCGCCAATTCTCCGTGGAGAACGCGTACGCCGACAGGTAGGGGATCCCCAGCTCGATCGCGCCCATGATCACGTCGAAGAGGGAGTACTCCCCCCGCTTGTGGCCCTCGGTCCGGGGCAGCCCGCGCTGCTTGGCCCACCGGCCGTTCCCGTCCATGACGAGAGCGACGTGGCGCGGGACGAGGTCGGGCGGGATCGGGGGCGGGCGCAACCCTTCGGGGTGCGGGTCCGGCGGGCGCACACCATGTGGCATACGGGACTGAGGGCTCACCTGCGACCCCCGTCGACCATGTGACCTCCCGGCTGTCAGCCGCTGCACTCTACCCCCTGGCCCTCAGCGGAGGTGCCCAAGTGCAGTAGCGGGGACTGCGATACCCGCCAGTGGCAGAGCGACCGGCCCGCCAGCGGCAGAGCGACCGGCCCGCCAGTGGCAGAGCGACCGCCCGGTCAGTGGAGATGCTCGACGTGCCGCAGTGAGCGGATGGCGTGCTCGAGGTGCCATTGCAGATACGCCGCGACCAGGCCACTGCACTCGGCCTGGTGGCGGCGTTCACTCGCGTCCGCCGTCGCCCAGTCCCCCGCCAGCAGCGCCCGCATCAGGGCCACGGTGCGTGCCGCCGGGGTGGCCGCACCGGCCGGCCGGCAGGAACGGCAGGTCAGCCCACCGGCTGGGACCGCGAACGCGAGACTCCCGCCGGCATCGGTCGGGGCCGGCGCCCCGCACAGGACGCATTCGTCCAGCGCTGGGGCGTAGCCGGCGATGGCCAGCGATCGCAGCAGGAACGCGTCGAGCACCAGCCTGGGTTCGTGGCTGTCATCGCCGAGCGCGCGCAGCCCACCCACCAGCAGCAGGAACTGGCGCATGGCCGGTTCCTTCTCCTGCGGGGTGAAGCGCTCGGCGGTTTCCAGCATGGCCGTTCCCACCGTGTAGCGGGGATAGTCGGTAACGAAGGGCGCGCCGTACGGCCGCACTGTCTCCGCCTGCGTGATCACGTCCAGTGAGCGGCCCGTGTGCAACAGCAGGTCCACGTGGGTGAACGGCTCCAGCCGGGCGCCGAAGCGCGACTTGGTCCGCCGCACGCCTTTGCCGACAGCCCGGACGCGGCCGTGGTGGCGGGTGAGGATGGTGATGATCCGGTCGGCCTCGCCCAGCTTCTGTGTGCGCAGCACGATCCCGTCGTCGCCATAAAGCCCCACCCGATCATTGTCGCGCTATCGCCAGCACGGACGCACCTGCGCCGCACCGCGGTCTGTGGCACAGTCAGGGCGACGGGAGCCGCGACCTGCGAGCCGTGTGGGGGTTGATCGCCGGTGCCGGGTGAGGATGCGGGCCAGCCAACGCGGTCGGTTCTCGCCTGGGCGCTCCTGGTGCTCGCCTCACTGGCGTCGGCGGCGACGCTCGCGCTCTTGGTGTACCTCGCTTATCTGGTGCTGGAGAGCTATTCCGGCGGCAACAGCTCCACCAGTCTCTCGGGCCTGCTCTTCCTGGTCGCGGTGGTCTACGCCGTGGTGTTCGGGATACCAGCATTCCTGGTCTCCGCCGCGCTGTGGGTCGGTTACGCCCTGATCATGCGCCGCCGACGGCGACGGGCCGCGGGCCCCGACGGGCCGGGTAATCGGGGAGATGGCCCGGGAGCCGCCGGACTGCCCACCACCGATTAACCCCGCGCGCGGTTGACCGCGGACAGCACGGCCCGCAGCGACGCCGTCACTGTGTTGGTGTCGATCCCAACCCCCCATAGGGTGCGGCCGTCCACGTCGCACTCGACGTAGGCGGCAGCTTGGGCATCACTGCCCGCGGAGAGGGCATGCTCGGTGTAGTCGAGCACGCGGACGCTCACCGCGATCCCGGCGAGCGCGTCGCAGAAAGCCGAGATCGGGCCATTGCCCTCCCCTTCCACCTGGCGCGCCGCTCCGTCCACGAGGACCTCGACGGCCAGCACGTCCTTGGCCGCCACCACCGAGGAGGTGTGGTGGGCCAGCAGCGCCACCGAGCCATCCGCGAGGTATTCGGTGGCGAACATCTCCCACATCTGTGCCGGGCTGACCTCGCCCCCCTCAGCGTCGGTGCGAGCCTGGATCACCCGGGAGAACTCGATCTGCAGCCGCCGCGGCAGGTCCAGGTGGTGTTCCGCCTTCATGATGTAGGCGACACCGCCCTTGCCCGACTGGGAGTTCACGCGGATCACCGCTTCGTAGGTGCGTCCGACGTCGCGGGGGTCGATGGGCAAATAGGGCACCTCCCAGCGGGAGCGGGCGACGTCCACGCCCGCCGCGGCGGCGCTGGCCGCCAGCGCATCGAACCCCTTCTTGATCGCGTCCTGGTGCGACCCGGAGAAGGCGGTGTACACCAGATCGCCCGCGTAGGGGTGCCGGGGATGCACCGGAAGCTGGTTGCAGTACTCCACCGTGCGGCGGATCTCATCGATGTCGGAAAAGTCGATCATCGGGTCCACACCTTGGCTGAACAGGTTCAGGCCGAGCGTGACCAGGCAGACATTGCCGGTCCGCTCGCCGTTGCCGAACAGGCACCCCTCCACCCGGTCCGCGCCGGCCATGACCGCCAGCTCGGCGTCCGCGACCGCAGTGCCCCGGTCGTTGTGAGTGTGCACGGACAGGCAGACGTGCTCGCGCCGGGACAGGGAACGGCTCATCCACTCGATCTGGTCGGCGTACACGTTCGGGGTGGACCGCTCGACAGTGCAGGGCAGGTTGAGGATGATCTCCCGGCCTGGGCCGGGCTGCCAGACATCCATCACGGCCTCGCACACCTGCGCCGCGAAGTCGAGTTCGGTGTCCATGAAGATCTCCGGCGAGTACTCATAGCCGAAGTCACACTCACCCAGGTACTGGTCGGCATACTTCATGACCGAATGCGTGCCGTCGACGGCCAGGGCCTTGGTCTGGTCGCGGTCATTGCCGAAGACCACCCGGCGGAAGACCGGGGCGGTGGCGTTGTACATGTGCACACTCGCCCGCCGCGCCCCCACCAGGGACTGCACGGTGCGCTCGATCAGTTCGTCGCGGGCCTGGGTCAGCACCGAGATCTGGACGTCATCGGGGATCACCGCGTCTTCGATCAGACTGCGGACGAAGTCGAAATCGGCCTGGCTTGCCGAGGGGAAGCCGACCTCGATCTCCTTGTAGCCCATGCGCACCAGCAGGTCGAACATGGTCCGCTTGCGCGCAGGGCTCATCGGGTCGATCAGGGCCTGGTTGCCGTCCCGCAGGTCGGTGGACAGCCAGCGCGGCGCTGCGGTGATCGATCTGCCGGGCCAGGTCCGGTCCGGCAGATCGATGGGCCGGAACGGCGTGTAGCGGTGGCACGGCATGCCACTGGGTACTTGCTGCGATCGCATCTGACGGATGCTCCCTCGGGATCAGGTGGCGGCCGACCATGGCGTCACAGCCCCGCGGCGAGGGAGCCGGCCGTTATCGGCCCCCGCCGCGGCGGCTAAGAAGGAGCAGTCCGCGCAGCATTGCCATCGAGGCTAGCAGATGACAGCTCTCACTCGCTGGTGGAGGCCTGCTCGGTGAGCGCGACCACGCCGATCACCTGGGCCTGCGTCATGCCCAGCCCCTGGCCCACAGCCAGGGCGGCATCCCGCTCGCCCTCGTTCAGCGGGCCGTCCGCCATCCCGATCCGGATGATCTCCGCCAGGAACCATTCCTTGGCGTCGGCGGTGAGCTGGCCACCCACCTCGGCGACCCGGGCGGCCCGTATCTCGGGCGCGAGGGCGATTTCGGCGTCGAGGGCGGCCTCGTCATATCCCTGTGCTCCCCCGGCCACGATCACCTGGATGGCCCGCTGGCGGGCCGCCGCACTGGCCTCGTCACCGGCCCGCAGCATCGTGGCCGCGGCCGCCCGCAGCCCGGCGGGGATGGCGGCCTGCATCTGCGCCGCCGTGGGCAACTGCAGGACCTGCGGCTGGTACCGCGTCTTGCATGTGAGGCACTGGACGTGCTGGCCGCCCACCTTGTTGAGGGGGATCACCGGGATGAAGAAGATAGTGAACCAGCGCCGGCCTTCGCGCAGCCGGTACTGCCGGTCTCCGCCGCACTTGGGGCAGTGGAACATGCCCTGGCCGATGGTACGGAAGAAGACGCGAAGACCCCAGATGATCAGCACGACCGCTCCTTCGGGCAGGAGCAGCGGGGACGAACCTCGCATGCTCGGGCAACTCGGGCCGACCGGCCCGCCGGTAGCTTACCGACCCACATGGCTCCAGCCCAGCCCGCGGTGGGCGCTGCACCGTGGCGTTATGCAGCACTCAAGGAATTCCGGTCACATCCCCGAAAGAAATGCCCGTGCGCAAGCATCGACTGCCGCGGCGAACTGCCGGAAGCCGAGCGAGGCATCAGGATGGCTGACTTGCGATGGACTCACTTTCGTAGCCAGGGTCAGGCAGGCAGCGGTGTACTTGCGCTCAAGGACCAGACGTTCGCACAGGACCTCGTACCTCTTGGCATACGAAGCGCCCTTGAACACCGGATCGACGGGGAAATACGGTTCAGAGTTCGAGACCGGAGCGTGGACACGCTCGCAGTCCTCGAGCAAGAAGAAGTAGCCGAGGAACGGTGCGGGATGGCGTCCGAAGCGGCCCTCCCGGTACGCAGTCCAGATGTCCTCCGCGTTCCCGATCGCTTCCTCTGTGCGGTTGTTGAAGTTGTTGCCGAAGCTGGGGCCGACCTGGGACTTGAACTCCACCGCGAGTAGAAGCTGCCCATCTGCGACCACCAGCAGATCCCACTTCTTCTGTGGCCGATAGTAGCCAGGCAACTCAAGCGCAGTGCGAGCGCGGATATGTGCGCTGGAAAGTCCGGCGTGCAGGAGCACGTCGGTCAGCAGCGTCTCCAGCGCGCCCATCTGGGTGCCACCGGTCGCCGCGCCACGCGTCCCGGCGTCGATCCTTCCACCTGCGATCTGCTTCTGCTGCTGGCGATCGCGCGCATCCCAGAATGCTTGCACCGCTTGGGTGAACCTCTGATCCAAGTTTGCTAGCACACCAAGGCACTAGTGATCTTCTATCTGGTATGCCTCGATTGCGGTCGCCGTTGCCGCATCGCAGTCGCGAGAGCGGAATGCCTGGCGGAGCCTTTCGCACAATGCTGCCGAAAGGTCGTCGGGATCGGGAACCCGGATACGGCGGAGGTACTGAGCCTGGAACCGCAACGTCCCGCCGCGCATCTTCACGCAGTATGCCTCAATGAACAACTGCGCTACCCGCGAGAGCAGGAGCCCACCGAGCACCTCCAGATCCCAGACCTTCGAGGTCAGGTAGTACAGGTTGTGGTGAGGGTAAGTCTGGCCACTGTCCAGGACCGGGTTGATGGTCACCTTCATGTCGGGGAAGTAGAGCTTCGGCTCGGCAGCCAGCCTGTGATGTACCCGGTCGATTGTGCGGTACCAGTCCCGTGGCATGCGCTGGGCGACGTTCCGGCCCTGGAGTTCCTTCCTGTGATGAGTCAGATAGTCGCGGAGCTGGGGGTAGGCGGACAGGTCGACCAGGCCACCCGCTCTTGCCCACGGATCCACCAGATAGTGGCCAGACCATTGCAGCGTTCCATGCCGGGTGTCGGCCGTCATCGCGAGCGGAACCAATCGGTCTGGCTCTACCAGATGCGTGTCAGTTGTGATGAACACCTTGTCAGCGCCCGTGGCGACCCCGATGCCGATCTTCGTGCCTGTGTTCGCATCTTCCAGCGGGGCGCAGCGGCTCTCCAACCGCTGCAGAAGGGTGAGTTGCTGAGGATTCAGCGCGGGCCACGGCCCAGTCCCACGGAACCAGTGCGCCACAGTCGCGGCGCTGAACCCGCGAACTGCCCCCACGCGCCCTTCCGCCAGACCGGTGACGGCCTCCGCCAGGCCTATGCCGTCGGCCGGGGTGCAGCCCGAACCCGGCCCCGCGCTCGCCACAACAACCGTGCCCTGCGGTGCGCGGCGGACCACGATCACCGCCGGATACGCCGCCACCTCGTCCACGAACGCCGGCGCGTCGTGCATCTCAATGACAGCTTCCACCCCGTATGCGGCTGAGATCAGACGGCGCAACTCTGCACCGTATGCCGACCGCATCCACCGGTCCGCGCAGATGAACGCGAGGACCCCGCCCTCTTTGAGCTGGCGCAGCCCCGCCTCGATGAACCCGACATAGATGTCGCAGCGGCCCACCATCGTCGGGTACAGCCGCCTATATGCCTGCAGCACGCCCGCATGCATATCGTCATACCGGATGTAAGGGGGATTGCCCACGACCAGATCAGCCCGGCGGTCGCGAGGTGATGCCAGGAGATAGTCGTCCACACTGACCCACCCCTCGGCCAGGCATACCGCTTCCGGCTCCGTGACTCCCAAATCTCGAAGCTCGCGGACGATGACAGTCAGTGCCCGGGCGGCAGAGCCGGCGTCAAGCTCATAAGCGTGGATGGATCCGCGCGCATCCGTCAGGCTCCGTCCATGCGCGGCGATTGAGGCCAGCAGCCGCCTGACCATTGGGACCAGGAACGCGCCCTCACCAGCCGACGGCTCGACCACGTAACGCGACGCCAAGTCCTCATCGGGCCGGTACCCGGCAAAGTCCAGAATCAGATCCGCCACCCACGGTCGCGTGTACACGACACCTCGCGGCTCTCCAACCCGAAGAAGCCGAGGCGCCTCGCCTGTCGGCACACCACTCCCCACCGGGCTGAGCCGAGCCGCCCGGCCCGGCTCTAGGCCCAGGTCAAGGCTCGCCTGGATGGCCGACACGTCAGCTTCCTCCTCAGCAGCTATGAGGACACGAATCCACGGCAAGGCCGTGCGAACCGAGATGGCTTCGAGGATATGCGTAGGAGCGGACAAGGACTCTTGGGCGCGAGCGAGCCGGGTCAATCGTAGAAACCGAGCCGGCGAAGCTGCTTGGGGTCACGCTGCCAGTCCTTGGCCACCTTGACCCGCAGATCCAGGAAGACGTGGCTTCCCAGCAACCCCTCGATCTGCTGGCGGGCACGGCTGCCGACTTCTCTCAGCCGGGCACCCTTGGCACCGATCACGATCGACTTCTGGCTCGGCCGCTCGACGAAGACCGCGGCGAACACATCGATCAAGTCATCCCTCCCGGGACGGGGGGCTATCTCGTCCACGACAACGGCGATGGAGTGCGGAAGCTCCTCCCGGACACCCTCCAGCGCGGCTTCCCGGATCAGTTCGGCCACCATGAGCAGCTCGGGCTCATCGGTGAGCTCCCCCTCGGGGTAGAGCGGCATCCCGGGAGGAAGGTGGGAGACCAGCACCTCGGTGAGGACATCGAGCTGGAAGCCGGCCACCGCGGACACCGGCACGATGTCCGCCCAGTCACCGAGCGCGGCAACGGCGGCGAGCTGGACGGCGACCCGTTCCGGCGGTGCCTGATCGGTCTTGGTGACGATGGCGACCACCGGCGTCTCGCGGATCCTGCCAAGTTCCTGGGCGAGGTAGCTATCACCGGGCCCGACCTTATCGGGCGCGGGAACGCAGAACCCGATGACATCGACCTCGGTCAGAGTGGACCGGGCCAGGCTGTCCAGCCGCTCCCCCAGCAGGGTGCGCGGACGGTGCAGGCCCGGAGTATCGATGATCACCAGTTGCGCGCCGGGACGGTGCACGATCCCCCGGATCGCCCGCCGGGTGGTCTGCGGCCGGCTGCTGGTGATCGCCACCTTGGCGCCGACCAGCGCGTTCATGAGCGTGGATTTGCCGACGTTGGGCCGGCCCACGAAGCAGGCGAAACCCGAGCGGAACGGGGATTCCCCCGCCGTTGGCGGTGCACCGGCCGGCAGGTCCGCGCCAACGGCCGCATCCCCCCTGCCCGGTGGAAGCGCGCCGCCCGGCAAATGCCGCCTGCCCGGTTGGCCTGTGCTGCCCAGGGGGCTGCGGCCCGGAGGCGAGGCCCCGTCCTCTACCTGACGGCGCTGGCCGGGTGAATTGCTCTGCACCGGCCCATTGTGGCCCCCGGGAGCGAGGTCAGGGTGCGAGGGTGGCGCGCAATTGTCCATCGGAGCCGACATGCAGAACCTTCGCGCGAGGCCCGATGTCCCGCACCGCAGCCAGGTCCTGCGGATCGGGGTCATCGGTGTCACTGACCAGGACCGCGGCCTCCAGGCTGGCGGCCCCACTCGACACCGCCATGGCCACCGCGAGACGCAGGGCTGACAGGCGCATGGATGGCAGGGCGACGGCGGCCGCGGCATAGGTACGGCCGGTCTCGTCCCGGACGGCGGCGCCTTCCCGTGCCCCCACCCGCGCCCGGGCGGACCGCGCGAGGGTGATGATCTTCTGGTCTTCAGCGCCGAGGTCGGTCACGCGCCCGAGTGTAATCCCGGAAAGCCCCCGGCGGCGGGGTCCGCCGGGCCGTCCCTGTCCTGGCCGTGGGAGTCATCGGCTCCCAGTTCGCCGGGCCCGGTGACGGTTACCGTGCTGATGCGGTTCCGCCGGCCTGCCAGGCTCTCCGCCGTCAGGGTGAGGCCGTTGACCGTGGCCACCGATCCGGCGATCGGGACCCGGCCGAGCGCGTGCGCGAGCAGTCCGCCGACCGTCTCGACATCTTCCACGTCGAGCCGGACCCCGAACAGTTCCTCAAGGTCGGTGACCGGCAGCCGGGCGGTCACGCGGGCCCTGCCGGGCGCCAGCCAGGCGACGGCGGGCAGTTCGCGGTCGTACTCGTCGGTGATCTCGCCGACGATCTCTTCGAGGATGTCCTCGATCGTGACCAGGCCCGCAGTCCCGCCGTATTCGTCGATGACGATCGCGAGATGGATCTGCCGCGCCTGCATCTCCCGCAGCAGGTCGTCCACCGGTTTGCTCTCCGGCACGAACGTCGCGGGCCGCATGACCTGCTCGACCCGCTTGCCGGCCTCCTCCCCGGGATGGTCGCGGCTATCGGCGACCAGGTCCTTCAGGTAGGCGATGCCGATGATGTCGTCCTCGTTCTCGCCGCTCACCGGGATCCGTGAGAACCCGCTGCGCAGTGCCAGGGACAGGGCCTGGGCGAGCGTCTTACTGCGTTCCACGACCACCATGTCGGTGCGCGGCACCATGACCTCCCGGGCGATCGTCTCGCCCAGCTCGAACACCGAGTGGATCATCCGGCGCTCACCCGGTTCGATGACGCGCCGCTGTTCGAGCAGGTCCACGAGGCCACGCAGTTCCACTTCGGAGTCCGGGCCAGTCATCCGGGTGGTTCGCCGGCCCGGTGTGAGCAAGCGGCCGAGCACGAGCAGCCACCCGGGCAATGGGCCGAGGGCGCGTGCGAACGGATACAGCACCATCGCGGTCGCGTGCACCAGAGCCCGCTGGTAGCGGCGCCCGACCGCGGTTGGCCACAGCCCCACAACGATGAAGAAGACCGCCGTCATCACCGCGGCGGCCACCACGAACGCCCGCCAGTTCAGGCCCAGCCAGTGCACCAGTGCGCCTGTCGCCGCGGCAGCGGATCCTGCCGCCGTCGCGGCCCGGGCCAGTGCCAGCATGCTCAGGTAACGCTGGGCGTCGCCCAGCGCCGAACGCACCTGACGGGGCATCCCGGCGTCGCCGCCCGGCCAGTCGCGTCCGCCGTCCGCCGAGGTGCGCAGCAGCGCCACTTCAGCGCTTCCAGCCAGTCCCGTCAGCACCGCGAGCACCAGCGCAGCGACGATCAGCCAGGCCATGGCTGCCTCATCAGGACTCGCCCGGCTCCCCTCCGGCGGGCGCAGGCCCGCGCCCGCCGCGCCAGGCGGCCAGCAGCTTGTCCTGGAGCCCGAACATGGCGGCACGGTCGTCGGGCTCGGCGTGGTCATAGCCGAGCAGGTGCAAGATGCCGTGGGTGCACAGCAACGCCAGTTCCTCCCCCACGGGATGCTGGGCGCGTTCCGCCTGCTGCTGCGCCACCTCCGGGCACAGTACGACATCACCGAGCAGAGCCGGCAGCCCGGCGTCGGCGGCCGGGCGATCTCCCCGGACGCTGCCCGGTGGCGGTGGCCGGAGTTCGTCCATCGGGAAGGCGAGGACGTCGGTCGGGCCCGGCTCACCCATCCAGCGCTGATGCAGATCGGTCATCGTGCCGCTGTCCACCATCACAACGGACAGTTCAGCCAGCGGGTGAATCCGCATCTCATCCAGCACGAAGCGGGCCAGTGCGGCGAGTTCGGGCTCGTCGACGCTGATGCCGGATTCGTTGGCGATCTCGATGCTCACACCGGGCCGCCGATCACCTGGCCCGGTCGCCGACGCCCGGCCGGCCGCGCTCGGGGCTGGACCGGACATCGCCCCGTCCAGCGGCGAACCGGCCCGGCCGTGGCGTCGCCGCCCGAGTCCGCGCGTCGTAGGCCTCGTAGGCGTCGACTATGTCCCCGACCAGCCGGTGACGGACAACGTCATGACTGGTCAGCCGGGAGAAGTGGATGTCATCGACGCCCTCGAGAATGTCCTGGACGATCCGCAGCCCGCTGGGCTGGCCCGCAGCAAGGTCGACCTGGGTAACGTCGCCCGTCACCACCATCTTGGCCCCGAATCCCAGCCGGGTCAGGAACATCTTCATCTGCTCGGCCGACGTGTTCTGGGCCTCATCCAAGATGATGAAAGAGTCGTTGAGCGTCCGGCCCCGCATGTACGCCAGGGGCGCCACCTCGATCGTGCCGGCCGCGATCAGCCGCGGGATCGATTCGGGGTCGAGCATGTCGTGCAGTGCGTCGTAGAGCGGCCGCAGATAGGGGTCGATCTTTTCGTAGAGGGTGCCGGGCAGGAATCCGAGCCTCTCCCCTGCTTCCACGGCCGGGCGCGTGAGAATGATCCGGTTGACTTCCTTGGCCTGCAGCGCCTTCACAGCCTTGGCCATGGCCAGGTATGTCTTGCCCGTGCCCGCGGGACCGATGCAGAACACGATGGTGTGCTGGTCGATGGCGTCGACGTAGCGCTTCTGGTTCAGCGTCTTGGGGCGGATGGTCCGGCCCCGGGCGGAGAGGATGTCGAGGTTGAGCACCTCAGCCGGCCGGACTCCGGATTTGCGCCGCAGCATTGGGACGATCCGCTCCACGGCGGCGGGCGTCAGTTCCGCGCCCCCGGCCAGCAGTGCCGTCAGTTCCCCGAACAACTCAGCTACCAGGGCGGCTTCGGCCGGGGACCCCGATATGGTTATCTCGTTCCCGCGGACATGGATATCAGCGTCAAATGAGCGCTCGATCACGCGCAGTACTTCGTCGCCCGATCCCAGCAGTGCGACCATGGAATGATCGTCTGGAATCACGACCTTGACCGCGGTGGCGCGGTCAGCCGGAAGGTCAGCGGTCAGCCGGAAGGTCAGCGGTCGATGTGTCCGCGCGCGTCCGTGCCCGGGGAACGCCGGAAGTGTCTGTCAATTCCTTATCTCCGCCTGGGCGCGGCGCCGCGCCCGTGCTGGCATCCTCGTTCCCATGATATCCAGCACCCTCAGCCGGGGGGCCAGGTCATGGCACGGCCTCCCAGCACGTGCGCGTGAGCGTGGAACACTGTCTGGCCTGCCGCGGGACCGGTGTTGAAGACGACGCGGTAGCCGCTGGCCGCGATCCCTTCCGCCTGCGCGACCGCATGTGCCTGCCCTGCGACTTCGGTGAGCAGCCCGTCGGCGGCTCCGGCGAGACTGGCGAAATCAGGGTAATGATCTTTGGGGATAACGAGCACATGAGTGGGCGCCTGCGGGTTGATATCACGAAATGCCAGCGTCCGGTCGCTCTCCATCACCTGGGCCGCCGGGATCTCACCAGTGACGATCTTGCAGAAAAGGCACTCGGTCACGCCGCGATCTTAGCGTGTGCCCACCTTGTGTGGACTCTCAGATATATGGTGTCATAGTCGCGAATCCATGGAGCTCCCTCCGCCGCATGGTCCGGCAGATTCACGTCCGCCCCGTGAGTCCGTGGCACGCACTGGCCGAGATCGGTCACACGTGACTGCGTGTGACGAATCAACCAGGGAGTTCACGGTGATGCCCTGTCGGCGGGCACGATCGGTTCACCGGCAGCCTAATGACTGCCGGTGAACCAGATGGCGGTCCCGCGCGTCCCATACGCGTGACCGATACCCTCGTCGCCGACGCGTCGCTGGGGACGGTTTCCAAAGGATGGGAAGCCCACCAGGCCATCGGCGAGATCTACCGCGACCATTACCGTTCCCTCGTCCGCCTGGCTGCTTTCCTCGTTCAGGACGTGACCACGGCGGAGGAAGTGGTGCAGGACGCGTTCGTCGCCATGCCCGGCGCGTGGCGCCGGTTGCGGGACAGCGACAAGGCGCTGTCCTACCTGCGGCAGTCGGTGGTGAACAAGTCCCGATCGGTGCTGCGCCACCGGACCGTTGTGGACCGGAACGCGCCCAAGGCTCCCCCCGATATGCCCAGTGCCGAGCATGGTGCCTTCGCCAGCCTGGAACGGGAAGCCGTCGTGTCCGCGCTGCGCCAGCTTCCCACCCGGCAACGCGAAGCGCTCGTGCTGCGCTTCTACGGGGACCTGTCCGAAGCGCAGGTGGCAACCGCCATGGGGATCAGCAAGGGGGCGGTCAAGAGCCACACCGCCCGGGCGATCACCGCCATGCGGGTGATCCTGGAGTTTGGGTCATGATGCCGCCGCCCGGGCCCGAGTACGAGGACGTCCTGCGGCGTGCCCTGCGTGAAGCGGCCGGCCGGGTCGACCCGGCCGCCGACGGCCTGGACCGGATCTACAGCAGGCTTTCCGAGCCATGGCTGAGGCGGCACAGCTGGCTGTTCCGCAGTGCCTGGGGCGATCTGGTGTGCCGCGCGCTCATCCGGGCCGAGCCGGCCGGGCAGTGGCTCCGGTCGGCCCCACACGCGGTGGCGGCCCGGGCGCGAGTGGGCGCCGCGGCTCTGGAACGGATTGGCGTGAGGCCGGCGCTGCCCGCCCCACGCCTTGGCTGGCCGCGCCGCCTGCTCGAGTGGCAACGCCTGCCGGCCGACCAGCCGGGTGGCCCGGCCGGGCGGGCGCCACGGTCCACCCTTGGCTGGCTCCGGTCAGCCGTGGTGGTGCTCGGTGCGGTGGCCCTGGTCGTTGCCGGCGTCTACGGCTTCGGCCAGTTGGGCCGGACCGTCATCGAGATCACGCAGTTCTCCACCACTCCCGCCAAGCCGGCCGGCAGCGCGGGGTACGGCAGCTATCAGCACCACCGGCCGCGACGGTCGCCGCCGGCCGCGAGGCTCCCCAGCCCGTCAGCCAGCGTCCAGCCGCAGCGGTACCGGCCCAGCGCGAGTTGCTCACCGAGCCCCAGGCCCCGGCCCAGCCCCACGGTGACACCCAGCCCCACGGTGACACCCAGCCCCAGTCCCTCTGGAACGGGCAGCCCAAGCCCGAGCGTGGGCCCCGCCAGCCCGGCCGCCGGGCAGCCCACCGGATCGCTGGCGGCGGCGGCCCGGGCACTGCACCGCCGCAGACGGCACCACCGGGCCAGGTGCGGCTGACCCGACCGCGCGGGACCCGGCTTCACCGGCTGGACCGCAGTTCCGGCACCGCCGGGCCACCACCTGGCCAGGGGTGGTGCCCTGTCCCCCGCTCAGCCCCAGCGCCCACACCGGCTGAGCACCACCGCAGCGGCCGCCATCCCGGCGGAAGAGGTGCGCAGCACGCTGGGCCCCAGCCGCGCCGGGATGGCCCCGGCCGCTGTCAGTTGGGCCACTTCAGCCGCACTGATCCCGCCTTCCGGGCCGACTATGACCACGATCTCGCCGTGACCGGGCAGCGGGATCGCACCGAGCGGATCGCGGCTGGCCGGTTCCAGCACCACGGCCAGGGCGGCCCCGGCCACCCGGCTGGCAACCTCGGCGGTTGCGGCAAGCGGCGTCACCGTCGGCAGCCGCGGCCGCCTTGCCTGCTTGGCTGCCTCCTGCGCGGTAGCCCGCCAGCGGGCCAGCACGCGCTCGCCGCGCTCGCCCTGCCAGCGCGTGACACACCGCTGCGCCGACCAGGGGACCACTACGTCCACACCGGCCTCGGTCAGCAGATCCACGGCCAGCAGGCCCCGATCACCCTTCGGAAGTGCCTGGACGACGGTCAGCACCGGATCGGGCAGCGGTTCTCGGTGCCGGGAGACCACCCTGAGCTCAAGGGCACCGGACCTGGCAGCCGTGACCACACACTCGGCGAGCATGCCGCCGCCGTCGGCGAGGTCCACGCGCTCGCCCACCCTGATCCGGCGCACGGTCGCAGCATGCCGCCCCTCCGGCCCCGAGAGCACCACCACATCGGCTTCCAGGCTGCCCGGGGGCGAGAGGAACAGCGGCGGGCGGGAGTCACCAGCGGATGCCTCAGCGGCCGTTGAAGGCATCCCTCAGCCTGGAGAAGAAGCCCTGCTGGCCGGGCGCGAACCGCCCGGGGGGAGTTTCCTCGCCGCGCAGCTTGGCAAGCTGGCGCAGCACCGTTTCCTGCTCCTCATCGAGCTTGATCGGGGTCTCCACCGTCACGTGGATGAGCAGATCGCCCCGCCCGGAGTCGTTCAGGTGCCGGCTGCCCAGCCCGTAGAGCGGGATCACCTGACCTGACTGGGTCCCTGGCCGCAGGTCGACCTCGCGCGCGCCGTCCAGGGTCTCCACCGACAGCGTGGCGCCCAGTGCCGCCGCCGTCATCGGCACGGTCATGGTGCAGTGCAGGTCATCCCCGTGCCGCTCGAAGATCGGGTGCGGCCGCTGGACGATCTCAAGGAACAGGTCACCGGCCGGCCCACCGCCGGAGCCCACCTCACCTTCCCCCGCGAGCTGGATATGGGTCCCGTCCTCGACCCCGGCCGGGATCCGCACCTTCATGGTGCGCCGGGTGCGGACGCGGCCGTCGGCGTCGCACTCGGGGCATGGCCGCCGGATCACCGTGCCGAACCCACCGCAGGCCGGGCACGGCCGGGAGGTCATCACCTGGCCCAGGAACGACCGCGTGACCTGGCTGATCTCGCCCCGGCCACCGCACACGTCACAGGTCTCGGGGTGGGTGCCGGGCGCGGTGCCCTCCCCCGAGCAGGTCGGGCACACGACCGCGGTGTCCACCACCAGGTCCCGCGTCGTCCCGAAGGAGCACTCGGCGAGGTCCAGGTCGACCCGGATGGTGGCATTGCGCCCGCGCCGGGCCCGGCTGCGTGGACCACGGGTGCCGGCCCCGGTCCCGAAGAACGCGTCCATGAAATCGCTGAACGGGAACCCGGCGCCGAAGCCACCGGCGCCGCCCACGCCGCCCCGCGCGAAAGGATCGGCACCCATGTCGTACATCTGGCGCTTCTCGGTGTCCGAGAGCACGTCGTAGGCCTGGGTGATCTCCTTGAACCGCTCCTGGGTCTGGGGATCGGGGTTCACGTCGGGGTGCAGTTCACGGGCGAGCCGCCGGTACGCCTTCTTGATCTCGTCGGTGCTCGCGTCCCGGCGCACGCCGAGGACCGCGTAGTAGTCGGTCGCCACTATGCCCCCGCCAGAATCTTGCCGACGTAACGTGCCACTGCCACCACAGCTCCCATCGCTGTCGGGTAGTCCATGCGGGTCGGCCCGAGCACTCCCAACCTGGCCAGTGCCCGGTCGCCCGTTCCATAATCGGTTGTTACGACCGAAGTGCCGCGCAAGCCCACCACCGGGTTCTCGGCCCCGATCCGGACGGTGACGGCCGACTCATCGACCGACTCACCCAGCAGGTGCATGAGGACGACCTGTTCCTCCAGCGACTCCAGGACCTCGCGCAGCCCCTGGGAAAAGTCGGCCGGGGCGAGGTTGGCGGCTCCGCCAACCACGATCCTCTCCTCGTTGCGGTCCAGCAGCGTCTCCAGGATGACCGAGAACACGGCGGCCGCGTTGGGCCGGTCCGCCGTGGTCATCCGCTCCGCAAGCTGGCCGATGACCTCGGCCACCTCGGTCAGCCGCTGGCCATCGAGGCAGGCGTTCAGCAGGTTCCGCAGTTCGTTCACCGACGCCTCGGCGATCGTCTCGGGCAGTTCCACGGAGCGCTGCTCCACCCGGCCGGTATCGGTGATCAGCACGAGCAGCAGCCGCTTGTCGGCGAGCGGCACCAGTTCCACATGGCGCACGGCCGACTTGGTCAGCGAGGGGTACTGGACGACCGCCACCTGCCTGGTGAGCTGCGCAAGCAGCCGCACCGTGCGCAGCACCACGTCATCGAGGTCATAGGCGCGTGCCAGGAAGGTCTCGATGGCCCGCCGCTCGGCGCCCGACAGCGGCTTGATCCCGGCCAGCCGGTCCACGAAGAGCCGGTACCCCTTGTCGGTGGGGATCCGGCCTGCGCTGGTGTGCGGCTGGGTGATGTAACCCTGCTCTTCCAGCACAGCCATGTCGTTGCGGATGGTGGCCGGCGACACGTCCAGGTGGTGACGGTCCACCAGCGACTTGGAACCGACCGGCTCCATAGTGGAGACGTAGTCGCGGACGATGGCGCGCAGCACCGCGAGCTTCCTCTCGTCGAGCACCTGCCACCTCCTTGGCACTCCGTGCTCCAGAGTGCCAAGTCTATGGCCGCGGCGCCGTCCTGGCACCGGCTCGCAGCAGGCCGCGGCCCGAGATTGAAGTAGGTTCGCGAGATGGGCATGCGACGTGACTACGGCCGGGATGTGCTGGCGGATGGCGCGGGAAGGCCCCGGCGGTTGGAGTACCCCGTGGTGGAAGCCACACGGGGGCTCGTGGTCGAGGAATCGGGGGGTGAGTTCTGCGGCGCGGTGGTCGACTGCGAAAAGCATGTCGTGACCCTGGAGGACCGGTCCGGCCGGCAGCGTGTGTTCCCGCTCGGCCACGGCACCTTCCTGCGCGAAGGCCGGCCGGTCACGCTGGTGCGGCCCCGCCCGGCGGGCGCGGCCGGGGACGGCCCGGCCAGGACCGCCGCTGGCTCGATCGCCCCGCCAAGGCCAGCCCCGGGCGCCGCGAGCCGGGCACGGGTCGCCCGGGCGAGCCGTATCTACGTCGAAGGACGTCACGACGCGGAACTGGTCGAGAAGATCTGGGGCGACGACCTGCGCGAAGTCGGGGTGGTGGTCGAGTACCTGGAAGGGATCGACCATCTGCCCGCGATCAGCGCCGCGTTCGGGCCCGGGCCGGCCCGCAGGCTTGCGGTGCTGGTCGATCACATGGTGCCCGGCAGCAAGGAAAGCCGGATAGCGGACGCGGTTTCCTGCGAGTACGTGCTGGTGGTGGGACACCCGTTCGTGGATATCTGGGCGGCGGTGAGACCCGCGGTACTCGGCATCCCCGCATGGCCCACCGTGCCGAAGTCCGTGCCGTGGAAGGAAGGGGTGCTCGCGGCGCTCGGCTGGCCGGCGGACACTGCGGCAGCCTGGCGGCGGATCCTGGCCGCCGTCAGCACCTACACCGACCTGGAGCCGGCACTGCTCGGGCGCGTGGAGGAGATGATCGACTTCGTGACTTCGCCCGAAGGCGAGGGCGGTTCCCCATCCCGAGCCGGCTGAGTTCGGGGGCGGCTGAGTTCCCGGATGCGGTGTCCCCGGATGCGGTGTCCCCGGATGCGGTGTCCCCGGATGCGGTGTCCCCAGATGCGGTGTCTGCGGTGCGCTGAGCTTGCGGACAGCGCAAAACCGGGCCGTCCGCTGGCCTCACCCCGTCAGGTCCCTCACGACCCCGTCCGCGAGCAGCCGGCCCTGCCTGGTCAGGACCACCCGCCCGGACCTCAGCGCCGCCGCGTCCAGCAGGCCGCTGGCGACCGCCGCACCCGCCGCCACGCGGCCCTTGCCGCCGAGCCCGTCCAGCGGGAATCCGCTGGCCAGCCTGGTCTCCAGCAGAACCTGCTCCAGCCAGCGCTCGGACGCGGTCAGCACCTCCCGGGCGTGCCCGGGGCTGACCCCGGCCGTGATGCGGGCGGCGTAGGCGGTCGGATGCTTGACGTTCCACCACCGGGTGCCCCCGATGTGGCTGTGCGCCCCCGGGCCGATGCCCCACCAATCACCGCCGGTCCAGTACAGCAGGTTGTGCCGGCACCGCGCCCTGTCGCCGGCGGCCCAGTTGGAGATCTCATACCAGCGCAGGCCGGCCGCCGTGAGCAGGTCGTCGGCGGCCAGGTAGCGGTCGGCCATGGCATCGTCGTCGGGCCGGGGCACCTCCCCCCGCCCGACCCGGGCAGCCAGCCTCGTACCGGGCTCGACGATCAGCGCGTACGCGGAGATGTGATCGGGCCCGGCCGCGACCGCCGCCTCCAGCGTCGCCGCCCAGTCGGCCGCCGACTCGCCCGGCGTGCCGTAGATCAGGTCCAGGTTCACGTGCTCGAAGCCAGCCTCGCGAGCCCATCGCGCACACCGGGCCGGACGGCCCGGCTCGTGGACCCGGTCCAGGGTCGCGAGCACGTGCGGGGCCGCGCTCTGCATCCCGAGGGAAATCCGGGTCATGCCCGCCGCCCGCAGGCCGGCCATCACCCGTTCATCCACCGTCTCGGGATTGGCCTCGACGGTCACCTCGGCACCCGCCGCCAGCCCGAACTCACCGTCGATCGCGCGCACGATCTCGGCCAGGTGGGACGGTGGGAGCACCGTCGGTGTGCCGCCACCGAAGAACACGCTGGTCACCGGGGCTCGCGCGGTACCGAGCACACGGCGGGCGAAGCGGATCTCCGCGATCGCCAGGGCCGCGTAGCCGTCCCGGGACGCCCCACCACCGAGTTCAGCCGCCGTGTAGGTGTTGAAGTCGCAGTAGCCGCAGCGGGTCAGGCAGAAGGGAACGTGGACGTACACGCCGAACGGGCGCTCACCCACGCCGGCCAGGGCCGCGGCCGGCAATGCGCCGTCGGGAGGGACGGGATCGCCGGCCGGGAGCGCTCCCGCCACTCAGGGCACCGTCCCTCGCGCGGGATCGCCCCGGCCCACCCCATCGCCGGAGCGGGCCAGCACGCTGGCGGCCAGCTCATCCCAGTCCGATCCACGGCCGTCCACCTGCAGCAGCAGTTCGAGCAGGCCGGCGTCGCCGTAGTAGGCGCGCATCGACTCCGCCACGGTGACCCGCACCGCCGGGCGCCGCAGCACTTCGATGGGATCGCCGGCCGCGACCTGGCCCTCAGCGAGCACGCGCAGGTAGGCGCCCGGCCGGCCGGCGTCAGCGAACCGTTTCACCCAGTGCGGCTCATCCAGCCAGTTCTGGAAGACCACGCACGGGATCCGGGGGCCGGTGATCTGCGCGGTGGCGGTCCCGAGCCGCCAGACCTCCCCGATCAGCGCGGAGGTGACGTCCAGGCCCGCAGTGGTGACGTTCTCGCCGAACTCGCCGTTGCGCAGGTCGCGGCTCAGCCGCTCGACCCACCAGTCCAGGTCTTCCCTGGCGTACAGGTAGAGGGCCTGCTCGGTGCCGCCGTGCGCCTCGCTGTCGGCCTGCTCATCCCCCGCGAGGCCCAGTCGTCGCACCGCCACCGGTCCCGCCACACCGCGCTTGTCGATGGCGGTCCGCCGCAGGCGCCCCGCCCACGCCGCGTCACGGCTGGTACCCGTCTGCACCGAGAGCACCCGCGCTGCCGTCACAATTGGCAACGGTATGCGAACGACTGGCCGGCGGCGAACAGCTTTACGCCCACCCACCGCGACTATTGTGATGAGCGTCATTTCCGGCGGGGAGGCCAACATGACAGTCAACCCAGGATTCGGTGCGTACGGACCGGCCGGCGACGCCCGCGCGCAGTTGCGGGTGACCACCGCCGACCGGGACCGCGGCGTTGAACTCCTGCAGCGGGCGTACAGCGAGGGACGGCTGAGCAAGGAGGAGTTCGACAGCCGGTCCGAACGCGCACTGACGGCGGTCAGCTTCGCCGATCTGGACGTCCTGGTGCGGGACCTGACTACGCCGGTCCCCGCGCAGGCGTGGGGCCCGATGTACGTGGGGCCGGCGGCGCGGACCAACGCCCTCGCGATCACCTCGCTGTGCTGCGGCATCGCGCAGTTGATCTTCGGCATCTTCTCCGGCATCCCGGCGATCATCCTCGGCCACATCGCCCGCAGGCAGATCCGGGAGAGCGGGGAACAGGGTGACGGCATGGCCACGGCCGGCATCGTTCTCGGCTGGGTCGGAGTGGCCCTGTCGGCACTTGTCCTCTTGTTCGGCATCATCTTCTTCGTGGCGATCTACCATGCCGCGCAGCAGACCGGCTACCAGGGCGGCTGAGCACGCTCCCGCGACTCCCGGACGTCGCCGGGGAACCGGCCCCCGGGTGACTGGCGCGGCCGGGGGATCGCACCCCCGCTGACTGGCGCGGCCGGGGGATCGCACCCCCGCTGACTGGCGCGGCCGGGGCCGCTCCGGAAATGGCGGCTGCGGTCGGCTAGCGCTTGTCAGGGGTCGTGGACAGGGCGGCGATGAAGGCTTCCTGCGGGACCTCCACACGGCCGATCGTCTTCATCCGCTTCTTGCCCTCCTTCTGCTTCTCCAGCAGCTTGCGCTTGCGGGTGATGTCACCGCCGTAGCACTTGGCGAGGACGTCCTTGCGCAGGGCACGGATGTTTTCCCGGGCGATGACCCGGGAGCCGATCGCGGCCTGGATGGGCACCTCGAACTGCTGGCGCGGGATCAGTTCGCGCAGCTTGGAGGTCATCGACAGCCCGTACTCGCGAGCGGCGTCGGCGTGCACGATCTGGCTGAAAGCGTCGACTGGCTGGCCCTGGAGAAGGATGTCCACCTTGACCAGGTTCGCTTCCTGCTCACCGTCGGCCTCGTAGTCCAGCGAGGCGTAGCCACGGGAGCGTGACTTGAGCTGATCGAAAAAGTCGAAGATGATCTCGGCGAGCGGCATGCGGTAGCGGATCTCCACCCGATCGGTGGACAGGTACTCCATCCCGAGCAGCGTGCCACGCCGGCTCTGGCACAGTTCCATGATCGTTCCGATGTAGTCCGCCGGGGCGAGGATCGTCGCTTTCACGACCGGTTCGAACACCGCCGCGATCTTGCCCTTGGCGATATCTCCCGAGACGGTGGCGACCCCGGCCTGGCCGCTGGGGAAGTCGCTGGGGTTGGTGACGGTCAGCTCCGCGCCGGAGTCCATGGTCACCCGGTAGACCACATTGGGCGCGGTGGAGATGAGGCTGAGGTCGAACTCCCGCTCCAGGCGCTCCCGGACGATCTCCATGTGCAGCAGCCCGAGGAAGCCGCACCGGAAACCGAAGCCCAGCGCCGTCGAGGTCTCCGGTTCGTAGACGAGGGCGGCGTCGTTGAGGCTGAGCTTGTCGAGGGCGTCCCGCAGGTCCGGGTAGTCATCGCCGTCCATCGGGTACAGGCCGGAGAACACCATCGGCCGTGGGTGGTCGTACCCGGCGAGCGCCTCGGCGGCCGGCCGGTCCGCCCTGGTGACGGTGTCACCGACCCGAGCCTGCCGCACGTCCTTCACGCCCGTGATGAGGTAACCGACCTCCCCCGCGCCGAGACTGGCGACCGGCACGGGCTCAGGGGAGATGACACCCACTTCGAGGGTGTCGTGTGCGGCACCGGTGGACATCATCAGGCTCTTCTCCCGCCGGCTGAGCCGGCCGTCCACCACCCGCACATAGGTGACAACGCCCCGGTAGGTGTCGTACACCGAGTCGAAGATGAGTGCCCGGGCGGGGGCGTGCGGGTCACCGCGCGGCGGCGGGACCTGGGACACCACCTCGTTCAGCAGGTCGCGCACGCCCTCCCCGGTCTTCGCGGAGACCTGCAGCACCTCCGCCGGGTCACAGCCAAGGATGCCGGCGAGTTCCTCGGCGTACCGGGCGGGCTGGGCGGCCGGCAGGTCGATCTTGTTCAGGACCGGGATGAGGTGCAGGTCAGCCGCGAGCGCCAGGTAGAGGTTGGCCAGCGTCTGCGCTTCGATGCCCTGGGCGGCGTCCACGAGCAGGATGGCGCCCTCGCAGGCGGCAAGCGACCGGGACACCTCATAGGTGAAGTCCACGTGGCCGGGGGTGTCGATCAGGTTGAGGACATAGCCCCGGCCATCGCGCCCGGTCCACGGCAGCCGCACTGCCTGGCTCTTGATGGTGATGCCACGCTCGCGCTCGATGTCCATCCGGTCCAGGTACTGGGCGCGCATCTGGCGCTCATCGACGACGCCGGTGAGTTGCAGCATGCGGTCGGCGAGCGTGGACTTGCCATGGTCGATGTGCGCGATGATGCAGAAGTTCCGGATGATGTCCATGGACGTGTGACCGGCCGAAGTACCGGTCCGGTCAGTGCCGGGCTGTGAGCTGACGGTCCGGCCCTGGGCGGGCCGGGACTGCTCGGGCGTTGGTGACACAGGGATCCACCGGGTTCGAGTCGGGCGGGTGCACGGGCCGGGCCGGGGGCGAGCGGACTGCCTCTGGCCGGACCAGCGGTTCCAGCCTCCCGTGCCGTCCATGGTCGCACGGCAGGCGGGGTGCCCGGTCCAGGGCAGTCGCACGCCCACGCCATCGGTAGAAATCACTCAACCGTACTCGACTCATCGGCACCTGATCGTCTGTGGATGAGCGCCAGGGGCCGCACCTCGGCGGCCTGGTTTGGGGGATCGCGGGCCGGTGGGCTATTCTGCGTCGTTGGAGTGTGAGCGGGCGTGCGTGTGTGTGGCGCCCTCCGCCGCGGGCTGCCGAGCCCACGGGCGGCCCTGACCCAGACCTGAACGAGGCTTCCGCGTGGCAAACATCAAGTCCCAGATCAAGCGCAACAAGCAGAACGAAAAGGCGCGGATGCGCAACAAGGCCGTCAAGTCCTCACTGAAGACGTCCGTGCGCAAGTTCCGCGAGGCCGCCGACGCCGGCGACGCCGATGCCGCGTCCGCCGCGCTGCGGGCCGCCTGCCGGGACCTGGACAAGGCCGTGAGCAAGGGCGTCA
>DAHUZQ010000221.1 GCA_027306495.1 Actinomycetota bacterium
CGGCCTCACCACCCAGCGCCGGGCACTGCGCGCCGTCGGCGTCACCGGAAGGCGGCCGGGCCTGGCGACGGCTGCGGGAGACCCGCTCGGGTACACCCGCGGGCTGCGCACCGCCGCCGAAGAGGCCACCCTCCTCGACCCGGCCGGCCTGGGCGGCTTCACCTGGCTCGCGCAGACAGTCGAGATCGGCCTGCCCCCCTCGCTCGCGTTCGCGGCGCCGACCTGAGCCGGAGCGCAGGGGCACCCATAACCCACGGGACCACACCGCAGGCGCACGAGGGCACCCCTAACCCACGGCACCACACCGCTGGAGCGCGAGGGCACCCGTCCCCCGTGGCACCATGGTGGGATGGCTGAGCGGCGCGCGGAAGCCGTCACCGGTGGCTGAGCGACGCGCGGAAGCCGTCACCGGTGGCTGGGCCGCGCCGCGCCCGCCCGGCCGGGCGGGTGCGGCGCACGATGCTGGCATCCTGATCGACCTGGGCGAGGCGCACCCATCCGGGCACGGAATGCTCCGGCTCCGGCTCAGGCTGGAGGCCGACCGGATCACCTACGCCGAACCGGTGATCGGCTTCATGCACCGCGGCGCGGAGAAGCTGTTCGAGGTCCGGGATTTCCGCCAGATCATCATGCTGGCCAACCGGCATGACTGGCTGGGAGCCTTCACGAGCGAACTCGGGGTCGCCCTCGCAGCGGAACGACTGGCGGGAATCGACGTGCCTGTCCGCGCAGTCTGGGCACGCACGCTGCTGGCTGAGCTGAACCGGATTCTCAGCCACCTGGCGTTCCTCAGCTCCTACCCGCCGGAGATCGCCGGGCGGCCGGGTGTCACCGACGCCGCCCGCAGCGCGTTCACCGCGCGGGAGACCATCCAGGCCGCGATGGAGGAGATATCCGGTGGCCGCATGCACTACATGTTCACCCGGATCGGTGGCATCAAGGAGGACATCCCGGCCGGGTGGGCCGGACGGGCTCAGGCTGCCGTGGCATCGGTCCGCTCACACCTGCCGGCCATCGGCACGGTCGTGCGCGAGGACGCGGTCTTCCGCGAACGGACCAGCGGGACGGGGGCTATCAGCGCCGGGCAGGTGAGCCAATTCGGGATCAGCGGGCCCGCCGCACGGGCCAGTGGGGTCGACTTCGACCTGCGGCGGGACGAACCTTACCTGGCCTATCCCGATCTGGCCGGAACGCTCCGGGTGGTGACGGGTTCACGTGGCGACTGCCTCGCCCGCTTCGAGTGCCTGCTAGGCCAACTCGAGGTGTCGCTGGACCTCGCGGACGCGGCCGCCACCGGGCTTGCCCGCCTGCCGCACGGCCCGGTCGCCGCGCGCCTGCCGAAGGTCCTGAAAGTGCCCGAGGGAGAGGTCTATGTCTGGATCGAGGGACCGCTCGGCCTGAACGGCTACTACCTGGTCTCACGGGGGGGCAAAACGCCGTGGCGGCTCAAGCTGCGGACAGCCTCGTTCAGCAATCTTCAGGTCCTGACTGAAATCCTCGTGGGCGCCCGGGTCAGCGAACTGGTCCCGATCCTGGGGTCACTGTTCTTCGTCGTGGGTGACGTGGACAGGTGACCGCCAGCCGGTTATGAGCTGGCGCGCCCACGGAGCACGAACGTGCCCCTGCCCTGCCTGGTCACGATCAGCCCGCGCTCACGCAGCACCTGCATGGCATGGCGCACGGTCTGATACGCGACGCCGTACTCCTCCGCCAGTGCTCGCTCGGCCGGGAGCTTGTGGCTGATCTCACCGGTCTCGATGCGCGCAGCAATGTGGTTGGCCACCTGCACATACGCGAAATCGGGGCCAAGCGGGTCCACGGGCGAGCCATCCACGGGCACAAGATATGCAAGCCACCTGTAGCTATCTGAAGTCAGCTAGCTCTCTGTGCTCTATATGCTATACAGTGCATCGCATGGATGACGATACCCCGCCTGACTGGTGGCCGTACGCCGAGGAGTTCCCAGGCTGGCACGTGTGGCGGGGAGTGGACAATTTGTGTTACGCACGCCGCATGGGCTCTTCACCGCCCATCGTGGTGCGCGGCGAGAGTGCCGTGGACCTGCGAGACACCGTGCGCCGGATTCAGCGAGCGTACCGGTGAGCCCGCTGGCGCCGGCCCGCTGAGGGCGCGGGCGGCGTCCCGATCAGACTGGAAATCGGCGGGCATTGCCGGACCGCCAGATTGCCTGACGTCACCGGGGGCGTGGCCGGGCGGACCTTTCCGTGGGGCGCTAGCGGGAGGCTGAACCGGGCCCGCTGGTGCCTTGCTCGCCCCTGTCACCAGAAGCGGGAACCCGGCAGGAATTCTCCAGGTATAGCGCCGCCACCGCGAGGATGACCGCCGAGGCGAGCGTCGCTCCGGCGACATACGCGTCCTGCCGGTAGGCGCTCTTGCCGAGGGATTCTCCGACGTAGATCACGAAGCCCGCGGCCAGGCCCCCGAGCACTGCCGCCGCCAGCGAACTGGCCTTGGCGAGGGCGGCCATGCGCGCCACGGCCATGACCGCGACGGGCTTAACGGCCGGGTTACGGCCACGCAAGCGGATCCGCAGACTACGGCCGCTCCACCCTTCCGCAACCGCAAGCAGAAGCAGTGCCGGGACGGGCGTCCAGGGCAGGGGCGGCAGCGCGGAGTACACCGACCGCAAGATGAGGTAGGCGCCAGCCGCGCAGACCGCGGCTGTCAGGATGAGGTTGCCTATCTTGGTCGGTCTCATGTCATCTGGGCCGTTCCCATGTGGCCGTACCCGGCCGGGTACGGTATGCGCACGGCTTCGCACCACGCCCGCCTGCCCGGCCCACGGTCCGCTTCAGGTAAGCCCTCCCGGCCCCACCCGGCGCTCGCTTGGTCATGCGGGCAGCCCCAGCGTCACGTCGGGCAGCCGGTGCACCCCAGCCCGCCCGCGGGCAGCGAGCACATCAGCGACCCTGCCATGGCCCGGCAGCACGGCATCCGGATCCGCCTCCAACCACGGGAGGAGGACGAAGGCGCGCTCATGCGCCCGCGGATGTGGCAAGGTCAGTTCGGGGTCGTCACTCACGTCGTCACCGTAGACGATGATGTCCAAATCGAGGGTCCTCGGTCCCCACCTGAGTTCCCGGACACGTCCGAACCTTGCCTCCACCGCCTGGCATCGATCCAGCACCGCCCGGGCCGGCAGGACGGTCCGGGCGATCAGCACAGCGTTGTAGTAGTCGGGCTGCGGTGGGCCACCGACCGGATCGGTCCGGTAGACGCAAGACACGGCGACGGCTTCGATGTCGGCCTGCTCAAGCACTGCCGAAAGCCCGTCACGCAAATTCTCGGCCCGGTCGCCGAGGTTGCTGCCGAGCCCGATCACAAGCAGTCGGCCCGGTCCTTCCGCCGGCGCGGAATCAGGCGAAGCAGTGGGCCTTGGCAGGTCGGGCGGGGCCACCGCCCGCGCCCCATCTGGGCAAGCGGTCGCCCCGGGCAGTTCGGGCGCGCCTTCCGCCCGCGCCCCATCCCGCACGGCGCTCATTGGCGGGCCCTCCGCACCGTCACTGTCACGTCAGCGAATCTGTGCGGCAGCGGCGCATGGGGCTTATGGACCGTGATCTCCGCCCCCCGGACGCCGGGTTCGGCGAGACAGACCTGTGCCAGCCGTTCCGCCAGGGTCTCGATCAGCTTGACGGGTGGCCCGCTCGCCTCCCGGACAATCTTGTCCGCCACCGCGCTGTAGTCAACCGTGCGCGACAGTGCGTCCGCAGCCGCGGCCGGCCTGATGTCCAGGGTCAGGGCGGCGTCTATGACGAACTCCTGACCGTCGCGGGATTCGTGGTCGAGGACCCCGTGCCGGGCGAAGACCCTCAGCCCGCTCAGGCAGATCCGGTCATCGGCGCCGGTCACACCCCCACTGGCGGACACCTCAGCCGGGCCCTCGACCTCCCGCCAGGCCCGCGCCACCGCCACCGCGTCCACGTTCGCCGGCACCTCGTGGACCCGGACGCACCATGCACCGGCCGCCGCCGCGAGCGCCGTGACAGCCACCGTGGCGTCGTCACAGTCACCGAAGGGCCGGGGGGTGCCCGCCGGATCGGCCAGCAACCGCCCGAGAAATCGCTTACGTGAGGCGCCGATCAGCACCGGGAACGTCGGCCCGCCCTCTCTCAGCTGTGCCAGGTCCGCCAGATGGGTGAGCAGTTTCCAGTTGTGCTCCGGGTGCTTGGCGAAACCGAGGCCGGGGTCGAGCACGATGAGTCCTGGATCTACACCGTCGCCCACCAGGACATCCACCCGGCGGCGCAACTCCAGCCGGACTTCGCCGACGACATCGGCATAGAGCGCGCGCTCCTGCATCCGGTGGCTGTGCCCCCGCCAGTGCATGACGACGTAAGGCACCCCGGCTCCGGCAACGAGCCGCCCCATCTGTGGGTCGGCCAGTCCGCCACTGACGTCGTTGATCAGGCGCGCTCCCGCGGTCAGCGCCGCATCTGCCACCTCCGCGCGCATGGTGTCCACACTCACCGGTATCCCGGCATCCGCGAGGCCCTTGATCACCGGCAGCACGCGGCGCAGTTCTTCCTCCGCTGGGATGCGCTGCGCGCCCGGCCGGGTGGACTCCCCCCCCACGTCCACGATGTCCGCCCCCTGCCCGGCCAGTTCCACGCCGCGCGCGATCGCGGCGTCCACACCAAACCAGGCACCACCATCGGAGAAGGAATCCGGGGTGACGTTGACCACGCCCATAACCAGGCAGCGGCCAGCACGGGGCAGCCCCGGCGGCCCCGGCGGTCCGGCCGCCACGTCGGTGCGCATGATCGTCACCTTATGTCGGTCAGGCAGGGTGTTGGCCATACCGACCGGGTGAACCGACCATGGACCACGGTGATGAGGCGAATCGGCCATGGACCACGGTGACGGGGCGAACCGGCCATGGATTACCGAGACCGGGCGAACCGGCCGTCAGTGCCCGGTCGCGGGATGGCCGCCCGACAGCCGGCGCGTCCGGGTGCGAACCCACCTGCCGGGATGGTGCGCGCGCAGCTTGCGGGCCAGGCGGCGCGCCCCGGCTGCCGGCCAGACCAGAAATGCCTCGGCCTCCAGCGCGGCCAGACCGACCCGCAGCGCGTCGCGGGGTCCTGGGAAGACCAGAAAGCGCGGCACCCAGATCGGGGAGAACTTCGCGTTGAACTTGTACAGGGACTCGATCTGGAACCAGCGCGAGAGGAAGACCAGGACGCGCCGCCAGGCGCGCAGCACGGGCCCCGCCCCGATGCGCTCGCCCCGGGCGAGCGCCGACCGGAACACCGCGAAGTTGAGGGAAAGGCGTTTCACTCCCAGCGCGTGCGCAGCCTTGAGCGTTTCCACGATGAGGAAGTCGTTCACACCCGGCTGCGCAGACCTGTCCCGGCGCATGAGGTCCAGCGAAAGCGCGTCGGAACCCCAGGGAACGAAGTGCAGCAGGCCCCGCAGGACTCCGTCCTGTGTAGCGGTGGCGATGACGCACGCCTCATCCCCGCTGCCGCCGACCCGGCCGAGTGCCATCGAGAATCCCCGCTCGACCGAACCCCCGCGCCAGGAGTCCGCCCTGCTCATGATCGTGGCGATCTCCTGTGCCGGGATGTCGGCCACCCGCCGCACGTCCGCCTCGTACCCCTGCCGCTCCACCCTGGCGACCATCTGCCGGACATTACGCATCTGCCGCCCCGCCAGGCCGAAGCCTGCCACCTCTACGACCGCCTCATCCCCGAGTTCGAGCGCGGTCAGGCCGGCCTCCCGGCACCACACCTCGGCGGCCAGTTCGCCACAGCCCATGACAGCCGGAACCCAGGCATGCCGGTCCGCCTCGTCCAGGAACGCCCTGATCGCGCCCGGCCATGCCTCCGGATCGCCGAGTGGGTCACCGCTGGCGAGCATCACGCCCGACAGCACCCGGTAGCCGATACAGGACTTGCCGCTCGGCGACCAGATCACACTCTTGTCCCCACGCAGTGTGAAATAGCCCAGCGAATCCCGGTCCCCGTAGCCGGCCAGCAGGGAGCGGATCCGGTCCGCCTCCGCCTCGCTCTGCCGGGATTTCGGCTCGGCCGGGCGCAGCATCAGGTAGCCGGCCACCAGCAGCGTGAACAGCCCGAGCGCACTGGTGAACAGGTCGAAGAGATCGCCACGGCTCTCCGGGACGAAACGCACCGGTCCGGAGATCCCGATCAGGCCGTATACGACGTGCACCACCCGCTGCCAGAGCGAGTAGTTCTCCGCCAGGCCGCGCGCGAGCAGGATATAAGTCAGGCCGATCGCGACGTCCGCCACGATGAGCCCTGCGACGATGGCCATCCCGCGCCAGCGTGTCTGTGGGTCTCCGACCGCGTAGAACTCGCCCCGGAAATACAGCAGCACAGCGAGCACCCCACCGGCCACGGCGCCGTGCACCAGGTACGGCTCATGCACGACGTGGATGACAATGCTGATGGCGAGCAGCAGGATGACCGCCTGCCACGCCCGCCGCTTACGCCGCCGCAGGCCATGCGACAGGATCAGCAGCGCCAGGCCGGTGATCAGGTCGGCGGTGTGGGTGACGTTGGTCATGGTCCCAGGCACCCACGGGTAGATCCGGTGGAAGCGATGCTGCAGTTGCAGGCCGGGGACGGCCACACTGATGATGTTGGACAGGCCGATCAGGAAGCACAGCCAACCGGACAACGTCGGCACCCAGGCGCGCTGATGCCGCCGGTGGTGCTGGCTCTCCCCGGCGGGCCCGCCCGCCGGTCCGGCCCGCCGCGCCCCCGCAGCATGCAGCGCGTGATCCTGACTCGTCTCAGCCATCTGAGTCGATCCCCCGATCACCAGCCTTCAGCGTAGCCCCACCCGGTGGCTGGGCTGCTTGCCTCCACCCATGGTCGAGGCAAGCAGTGACGCATCATCGATTAGCTCCCCCCGCGCGGACCACAGTCACCCCAAGAGATGGTCAGGGATGACGCAACAGCAGGCTCATCGCCTCGGCCCGGGTACGGTCGCTGTCCCGGATACTTCCCCGCACGGCCGAGGTCACTGTCTTCGCGCCCGGTTTGCGGACCCCGCGCATGGACATGCACAGATGCTCGGCTTCGATGACCACCAGCACCCCGCGCGGCTCCAGCACGCTCATCAGCGCATCCGCGATCTGGCTGGTCATCCGTTCCTGGACCTGCGGCCGCCGCGCGTACAAATCCACCAGGCGGGCGAGCTTGGACAGACCGGTGATCTGGCCCTTCTCATTCGGGATGTATCCGACATGCGCCACCCCGTAAAAGGGAACGAGGTGGTGCTCACAGGTGCTGTAGACCTCGATGTCGCGTACCAGGACCAGTTCGTCGTGGTCGGCGTCGAAGAGGATGGACAGCACTTCCTCCGGCCGCTGCCGCAAGCCGGAGAACTGCTCCGCGTATGCCCGCGCGACGCGGGCCGGTGTGTCAGCGAGACCATCCCGCTCGGGATCCTCCCCGATGGCCAGCAGGATCTCCCGTACGGCCCGTTCGATGCGGGGAGCGTCGAACGGGCCGGTCAACTCTGCTCGCTGCCAGAGTCATCGCTGCCCCTCACGGAGGGTGGCGTCCCACCGCTGTGCGGGCCAGCGGCGGACTGGCCGTTGCCGGCCTGGGGCAGTTCGGAGACTCCCGACGCGGCGGTCAGGGCAAGCTCCTTGGGCGTGAGCACCGGCGGCTGGTCCGACGGCACTCGCTTGCCATAGCCGGTGTAGGAACCGCGGGAGGGCCGCTTCTGGACCGTTGCGAAGATCCGCAGCACCTCCTCCCGGGTGAGCGTCTCCTTGTCCATCAACTGCAGGACGAGGTTGTCGAGGACATCCCGGTAAGTCATCAGGATCTCCCACGCCTCGTCGTGCGCCGACTCGATCAGGCGGCGCACCTCCTCGTCGATGGTGGAGGCGATCTCCTCGGAGTAGTCCCGGGTGTGCGACATCTCCCGGCCCAGGAACGGCTCGCCGTCCCCGGTGCCGAACTTGCGGGCACCCAGTCGCTCGCTCATCCCGTACTCGGTGACCATGCCACGCGCGATCTGGCTGGCCTTGTCGATGTCGTTGGCCGCACCTGTGGTCGGCTCGTGGAAGACCAGTTCCTCGGCGGTGCGGCCACCGAGCAGCATGGCGAGCTGATCCATCATCTCCGACCGCGTGACCAGGAACTTGTCCTCCTGCGGGGCCGACGCCGTGTAGCCGAGGGCCCGGCCGCGGGGAATGATCGTGATCTTGTGGACCGGGTCGGCGTGGGGCAGGGCATGACCCACCAGCGCGTGACCACCTTCGTGGTAAGCGATGAGCTTGCGCTCCCTCTCCGAGAGCAGCACGCTCTTGCGCTCGGGCCCGGCCATGACCCGGTCGATGGACTCCTCCAGCGCCGCCGTCGTGATCTTGGTGCCGTTCGCCCGGGCGGTGAGCAGTGCCGCCTCGTTGATGACGTTGGCGAGGTCGGCGCCGGTGAACCCGGCCGTCCGCCTGGCGATGATGTCCAGATCCACGCCCTCGGCGAACGGCTTGCCCCGCGCATGCACCTTCAGGATCCCGCGCCGTCCGGAAAGGTCCGGCTGGGCGACCACGATCTGGCGGTCGAAGCGGCCCGGCCGCAGCAGCGCCGGGTCGAGGATGTCCGGACGGTTGGTCGCCGCTATGACGATGACGCCACCCTTGACGTCGAAGCCGTCGAGCTCGACGAGCAACTGGTTGAGCGTCTGCTCACGCTCGTCGTGGCCCCCACCGAAGCCCGCGCCACGGTGGCGGCCCACCGCGTCGATTTCATCGACGAACACGATCGCCGGCGCGTTGGCCTTGGCCTGCTCGAACAGGTCGCGCACCCGGGAGGCGCCGACACCGACGAACATCTCCACGAAGTCGGAGCCGGAGATGGAGTAGAACGGCACCCCCGCCTCACCCGCCACCGCGCGCGCGAGCAGCGTCTTACCGGTGCCGGGCGGCCCGTACAGGAGCACGCCCTTGGGGATCTTCGCGCCGATCGCCTGGAACTTCGCGGGGTTCTGCAGGAACTCCTTGATCTCCTGGAGTTCCTCAATCGCCTCATCGGCTCCCGCCACGTCGGCGAACGTCGTCTTCGGCGTGTCCTTACTGATGAGCTTGGCCTTCGACTTGCCGAAGTTCATCACCCGGGAGCCGCCACCCTGCATCTGATTGAGGAAGAAGAAGATGAACAGGATGATCACGATGTACGGCACGAAGCTGAGGATGACGCTGAGCAGCGAGTTGCTGCTCGGGACCACCACGTTGTATCCACCGGGCAGCTTGCCAATGTGGTACTCGTGCTGCAGCAGTTGCTGGAGCCCGCGTCCCTGGCCGGAAACCCAGCTCGACTGGTAAAGCTGGCCGCTGTTGGTGGTGATCTGGATCGTCTGGGTCTTGTCGGTGATGACAGCCGACTTGACGTTGCCCTGTTCGATCAGGGAGACGATCGTGGATGTGTCCTTGGGGATGTAGGACGTGCCGTGGTTGGCGTAGGTGAAGACGATGAAGAACAGCAGCAACATCACCAGGACGGCCAAGAAGGGCCCGCGGAAATAGCGCTTCAGATCCATCTATGAACGACCCCGCCTGTCATTGACGGGTCCCTCCTGACCGGCGTCATGACCCGCCGACCGCCGGCGGGACTACCCATTGTCCCGGTGGCCAAGCCCGGTGCCCGATTCGCTCCCGGCCTTGGTGCGGGGATATTCGACGGTACACCGCGCCCGGGGTTGACATGAACGCATGCAGCGCCGCGAGCCCCGGCTGACCTCCACTCCGACCAACGCCTGACATCACCGATCCTGTTCCCCACCCGGGCCCACCGCCGCCCCGGCGGCGTCCGGAAGATCCCCCTCGTAGAGGTGAGGAGCAAGGGTCCCGATGAAGGGCAGGTTGCGGTAGCGCTCGGCGAAGTCGAGGCCGTACCCGATCACGAACTCGTCGCCGATCTCGAACCCGGTGTACGCGACATCCACATCCATCCTTGCCGCGCGGGGCTTGCGCAGCATCACACACACGCGCACCGACGCCGGGCCCCGCGAGCGGAGGTTCCCGACAAGCCAGGACAGGGTCAGGCCCGAGTCCACGATGTCCTCCACCACCAGGACATGACGGCCGGTGATATCGGCATCGAGGTCCTTGAGGATGCGGACGACCCCCGACGACCGGGTCCCCGAACCGTAGGAACTGACCGCCATCCAGTCCATGCGAACGGGCAGCCGCATCGCCCTGGCCAGGTCAGCCATGATCATGACCGCGCCTTTGAGCACACCGACCAGCAGGAGGTCGCTGCCGGCGTAGTCGCGGTCGATCTGCTCAGCCAGTTCGGCCACCCGCACCTGCAGTTGCTCGGCCGGGATCAGCACCTTCCCCAGTGCTGCGCCCAGGTCATTCTCGTCCAACCAGATCCTCCGCCTCACCCTGGTGCGGCCGCCCACCCCGGTGGCCGGTCGTGAAGATCAGCTTCCCATACCGGCGCATACCGCGGATACCGCCGGGCAGGTCGGTCCACCGCTGCCCCCGCCATCCTGTGACCAGCGCGTCGAGCGCGGCGACGTGCGCGGCGGTCACGGACCCCGGTGAGCAGCCGGCCGCCACCGCAGCCGTCCGCAGCACGCGGCCCCGCAACGCCGGGTGCAGCTCCGCCAGGGCGCCGGTGTCCCAGCCACCCTGACCGTCACTGATGCGCCCCACCTGTGCCCCGGCCAGTTCCGCCAGCAGGTCGGCGTCGTGGCGGAGCAGCGCGGCCGTCCGCGCGAGCGAGTCACGCACCCCCGGCCCCAGCGCGTCCTCCAGCGCCGGCAGGGCGGCGTGACGGATCCTGGCGCGGCGGAACGCCGGGTCGGCATTGTGAGGATCGTCCCATGGGCAGAGCCCCTGCGCCCGGCAGGCCGCCCGGAGCGTCTCCCTGGGCAGGCCCAGCAGGGGCCGCCGGTAGACCCCCCTGCGATCGGGCATCCCGGCCAGCGAACGGCCCCCCGATCCCCGGGCGAGTCCCAGCAGGACGGCCTCCGCCTGGTCATCGCGGGAATGGCCGAGCAGGATCGCCGCGGCACCGGTGGTGGCCGCGCTCTGGTCGAGTGCCTGATACCGGGCATCCCGGGCGGCGGCTTCCGGCCCGCCGTGCCCGCTCGCCGCCGGAACCCGCACAGCAATGGCGTGAACGGGGTTCAGGCCGAGCCGCAGCAGCAGGCCACTCACCGTTGCCGCACGCGCCCTGGATCCGGGCTGCAGGCCGTGGTCGACGGTGATCGCCCCGCCACGCAGCCCACACCGGGGCGCCTCATGCGCAAGCCCGGCCGCCAGCGCCAGCGAGTCGGCACCACCCGAGCATGCCGCCAGCACCAGCGATCCCGGCGGGAGGCCACCCAGGCCAGCCCGGACGGCCACTCTCACCTGGGCCACGGCGGGGGGCGGGCCCATGGCGGGTCAGCCGCCCGGTGGCAGAGCGCTCTGGCCGCCGACGCGCCGCAGCCACAGGGTGGGGTTGGCGATCTCCTCCCTGGTCGGGAGAGTTGCGGGCGAGGACCAGACGCGGTTGAACGTTTCCATGCCCGCATCGCGGACGATCGCGGACACGAATCGCGAGCCCTCGGCATACTGCCGCATCTTGAGGTCGATGCCGAGGATTCGGCGGATGGTCTGCTCGATCCTGCCGGCGGTGCGGCGGCGCGCGTCGAAGCGCTCCCGGATCAGCGTCACCGAGGGCACGACCTCCGGGCCGACCGCGTCCATGACGTAGTCGCCGTGCCCTTCCACGAGCGTCATCACGGCGGTCAGCCGTTCCAGGACTTCCCGCTGCCGTGGGGTCTGCATGACCTCGATGAGGCTGTCGCCGTGGCCGTCGGTGCTCCGGACAGCCCCAGCCACCACGTCGGCCGCGGCACGCAGGCGCTGCAGGATGGTCGCCGGGTCCAGATCCGAGGCGAGCAGGAACTCGGTCATCTGCTGCT
>DAHUZQ010000122.1 GCA_027306495.1 Actinomycetota bacterium
TCAGGTCGTGTCCGGCAATGGCGCCGGTGGCCACTGGAGCGCGGCCAGGGCTTCCTGACCGGCCGGGCCGTGATCGGATTCGGCTTCCCGATCGGCCCGCCCCGCGCCTACGCCAGCGGGAGGCATCGCGCCGTTCCGGCCGGCTCGCGGCCATTCGCCGCCCGGCCGGAGCCAGGCTGGACCACGATCGCCGCATTCGGGGGCGGGCGAGAGGCCCCGCTGCTGTACGACCCGCGTCTGGCCTGCCGGAACCCGATGCGCTTAGCGGACCACTGCGAGGTCAGGGACGGCACGATCACCCGCGAGCAGATCCTTGGGGACACCGGCGCGCGGGGATGGAACGGATCAGGGTGCCCGCGCACCGGTCTGCGGCCGCCGGCCGATTGCCGACGGTGCGGGGCGGTCTGGCAGGATCGCCTGGCCTTTGACGAGCCAGGCAACGCCGAAGGCGAATGTCGCGGTCGTTTCCAGCCAGAGCACGGGATGCAGCGGGCTCAGCCCAGCGGCGAACGGCAGTGAGGACAGGCCTGCCAGGGCGAGTGCGGCGATCATCACGATCCCGCAGACCAGGTAGATGATGTCGCGGATCTTCTTGACCCGGCTGCGCGGCCGACCTGCGGCGGTCTTGCGGAACAGCCATAGCGCGATGACCGATAGCGACACGAAGAACACAGTCCCGGACGCGAAGTGGAGATAGCCGACGACTGTGGCGCGGAACGAGGGATGCGCCGGCTGGGTGGGGAAGAGGGCCACTCCGATGGCGCCAATCCCAGCGGCGTTTGTGAAGAACCCATCCCATCTGTCGTACCCGTGGTAGGCGAGCAGAAAGGCGCCGATGGCGCACAGGCCGCCTACCAGGACATCCCGCATTCCGGTGTAGTAGTAGCCGCTCACCGACTGCCGCAGTCCACCCGCGAAAATCAGCCAGTTACCCACGGCGAGCACGAACGGCAGCAGAATGCCGAGCAAACCCACGGCCTTGCGCAGCGTGAGGTAGGAAATGAGCCGCGGGTCAACACGATGGCTCGCCTCGCTCACCAGAACGCCCCCTTCCCGCCCGGGCGCACCGCTTACCAGAAAGGCTGCCACCTTAGTCACATCGGGCGCAATGCCCTTCGCCGCGCCCGCCGGCGCTGCGATGGAGGCTCACGCAGGTCTGGCGGGAGGCTCATCAAAGCGTGGGGGTGGATCGGGGGCGGCAGCCGGCTTCAGCCGCTCCCACCGGGCGGCACGAACGGCAGCCCGGAAGGCGCACCCCGTTCGATGAGGCCGGCGAGAGCCCCGGTGTCGGTGTGGTGCGCGATCAGGTCGCCCAGAATCTCCAGTTGCCGCTCCCGGATTTCCCGGAACGGCTGTGTGGCCGGGCTGAAGTCACGGCCGGCCGTCTCCGCGACCTGGCGCAGAAAAGCCCACCGGAACCCGTCGCTGTCCAGCAGGCCGTGCCAGGACGTGCCGCGGACGGCACCGGCGGCGCAGCCGCCGGGGAAAGGCTCGCCACCGTCCGCCGCCACCATCCCGTGGTGGATCTCGTAGCCGGTGACCCGTTCCCCGAGGGCCATGCCCTCGCAGCGGCGCAGCACCTTGCCGGGGGCGAACCGGACCGTGGCCGGCAGCAGGCCCAGGCCCGACACCCGTCCGGCCCGGCTCTCCACGTCATCGGCGATCTCCCGGGCGAGCATCTGGTAGCCGCCGCAGATGCCGAGCACGGCCCGGCCCGCCGCCGCCCGGGCGGTGATGGCGTCGGCCAGTCCCCGCTCCCGCAGCCACGCCAGGTCGGCCACGGTGGCACGGGTGCCGGGCAGGATGACCAGGTCCGCGTCGGCGACCTCCGCCGGTGCCGCGGTGAACCGCACCACCACCGCGGGTTCGGCGGCCAGTGCGTCGGCATCGGTGAAGTTGCTGATGTGCGGTAGCCGGACCACGGCGATCCGCAGCGCGCGGCCGGGGAGCGGGGCGCCTGCCCCGTGCTCACCGGCGCCGTGCTCGGCCCGCAGGCTCACCGAATCTTCCGCGTCGAGCCAGATACCCGCCGTCCAGGGCAGGACGCCGAGCACCGGCCGGCCGGTCAGCCGGGCAAGCATGCTGGTCGCCGGTTCCAGCAGCCGGGGTTCGCCCCGGAACTTGTTCACCAGGAAGCCGGCGACCAGCGCCTGATCCTGCTGGCTGAGCAGGGCGAGGGTGCCGTGCAGGGCGGCGAACACTCCACCCCGGTCGATGTCGCCCACCACGATGACGGGCAGGTCCGCCGCGCGCGCCAGCCCCATGTTGACGATGTCGTGCTCGCGCAGGTTGATCTCGGCCGGGCTGCCCGCCCCCTCGCAGATCACGACATCAAAGCGTTCCCGCAGGTCGGTCAGGCTGCGCAGGACGGCATCGGCGAGCACGGGCCGCAGTTCGCGAAAATCCGGGACACCGGCCTCACCGGCCGGCCGCCCGAGCACCATGATCTCGCTGCTGCCACCCGCTCCGGGCTTGACGAGCACAGGATTCATCGCCGCTTCCGGCTCCACCCCCGCCGCCGCGGCCTGCATCGCCTGCGCCCGGCCGATCTCGGAACCGTCCGCCGTGACCACCGAGTTGAGCGACATGTTCTGCGCCTTGAAGGGCGCCACCTTCACCCCCTGCCGCGCCAGCCAGCGGCAGATCCCGGCGGTGACCACACTCTTGCCCGCATCCGACGAGGTTCCCGCGACCAGCAGCCCGTTCACCACCACCCCCAGCCGACGGCGGCCCGGCGCGTCCAGCACACCATAACGCCGGTGCGCGGGGGCGGTCCCGGCCGCCTCGCCACGACCCCTTCCCGCCGGGCACGGTTCAGCTGATCTGCCAGGTGAAGGTAGCCGAGGCCAGCACGGCGGCGGTGCTGTCGGTCACCGCGACAACGCAGTGGTAGGTGCCGGCCCGCCGTGGGCGGCCGGTGATGAGGCCGCAGGAACTCATCGACAGCCCTGGTGGCAGTCCTTTCGCGGTGAACCAGAGCGTGCAGCCCGGCAGGCCGTCGTGGGACTTCACCCGGAGCCGGACATGGCTGCCGGCCCGGCTGGCCTGTGCGGCGGGAGCGGTGAGGGTGACGTCGCCGTGAACGTGCCACCCGAAGCGCCAGGTGACCGGGGTGGCGCCGGCGGCCGACACGGTGACGGCGACCGACGTGCTGCCAAGGCTGCTGGTGAGGGTGCCGTGGATGACCCCTGTCGCCGGGTTGAGGCTGAGCCCGGCGGGCAGGCCCGTCACCGAATAGCTCAGCGCCTGGCCGGTGCCCCGGTTGAGCGAGCGGACCGGGACCCGGACCCGGCGGCCGGCCTGGTAACTCTGGCTTCCCGGATCGGCTACCGCCAGCAGCGCCGGATTCAGCTCGTTCAGGTCGGTGTCACCGGTGACCCCTGGAACCCGCCCGGTAATGGAGTACTGCCAGTAGGCCCAGCTTGTCCAGCCCGAAGGCAGGCGGGGCCGGGTGTCCCCGCGCCGGTGATCCTGCACCCAGAGCTGATCGGCGGCGAATGCGGTGCTGTCCCCCGTGCACTTATTCCACCAGGCCGGCTGGGTGTTGATCACCGGCCACAGCCGGGTCCGCCGGTGCGCCTGGATCATGAACGCGCTGATCCAGGAGACCATCTGGCCCGGGTTGAGCCCGTAACAGGTGCCGGCCAGGTACGGATCGCGCTCGATATCGAGGATCATGCGCAGAGTCCGGCCGTCGCTCTGATAGTCCCCGTGGCTGATCGCGTAGTCCGCCTGGGCCTTCCCGCCGGAATTGGCGGGATTTGCGAAGTGATAGGCGGCCACCAGCAGGCCGGCCGCCTTCGCGGCCGCGGCGTCGGCCTTGAAGTAGGGATTGACGTAATAGGTGCCCTCGGTGGCCTTGATGAACGCGAAGCGGTAGCCCGCCCGGGCGACGGCCCGCCAGTTGATGCTCGCGCCACCCGGATGCTGGTAGGAGGAGACATCGATGCCGCGGGCAGGCGTGCCCGGCACCGCCTTCGCCGCGATGGTGGCCCCCCGCGCGGGCACCGGCATCGGCCCGCCTACGAGCAGCACCCCGGCCGCAACGGCCGAGATGGACGCTCCGAGCACGGCTGCCATCCGCGCCCGAGTGTGATCAGCCCGCATGCCGCCCTCCCACCCTGATCGCGCCCGCCCGGGGCGAAGGGCAAGGCTACTGCTACCGGTGGTCAGCCCGCAGCGGGTCCAGACGTCCGGTCCAGGCGACTGTCACGGTGCCAGACGCGGGACGCACACCGGCGTCACCGTTCCCGCCCGGAACGCTCAGCCAGCGCGCGGCCCGCCCCAGTTCCAGGCCGGCAGTGGCAGGCCGCCGGGCACCGTCCGGTGAGCGCGGGTGGGTGGCCAGCACGGCTCCAGGCGAACCAGTCCGTCAGGACGCCGCGCAGCCGCGGGCCGGCGGGGACGCCAGCGTCATCGAGGGCCATGCCAGGCGCCGGCAAGCGCCAGCAGCGCGGCCGGACCGCCCACCGCGCCGTACGCACCGCGCTCGCCCTCGCGGTCATGCCCGTCAAGCCGTGCCGGATCCGGTCACAGGGTGGTGAGCGCGGTGATGACGTGCTGGAGGTAGGCCTCCCGATCAGCCCTGCCCCGGGGAAGTGTGCCCGGTGCCGAGCGGGCGAGCTCGGTGTGACCGAGGTGGGCACTGTAGGCGAGCAGTGACCGGTAACGGGCATCACGGGGACCGAAGCCGATGTCGCGGAACAGCGCCATGGTGTACTCGATCCGTTGCTCGGTGATCCGCTTGAGCACCGGGGCAACGGCCGGGTGATCGGCGGTGGCGATGAGCGCCACATAGACCGAGTCACTCTCGGCGAGCATGGTGACCCGTCTGATGAGCAGCCGCAGGCGCTGGACGGGATCGGCCCCGGTCCGGGTGTTCTCAGCGGTGACTGCGGCCGTGTATTGCTCCTCCCAGCGCGCGAGGGAGGCCGTCAGAAGGGCGTCCCGGTTTTCGAAATGCCAGTAGAAACTGCCCTTGCTGGCTCCCAGCCGCGCCGCGAGAGGTTCGACCGCCACCGCCGCGAGCCCGCCTTCGGCGATGGCCGCCAGCGCCACGCTGATCCAGTCCACCCGGCTCAGCCGCTGCCGGGGCCTTGCGCCGGTGACCGCCATGGACATACGCTACCGTACAGAAGACCATACGGTTGCGTATGGTTCTTGGCGGGAGCCGCCACGGGCGGGCAGGTTTCGCCGTCCGGCACCAGCGGCGGCGGACGGGACCGGGAGGAGCTTTCATGTCTCGCTATGACTGGAAAGGCGCCAGCCCTTCCATCGAACGGCTCAAGGCCGCGGTTGAGCCGGACCGGCGCGCTGTGATCAGCCATCCGCTGTATCACCAGCTCGGCGACATGGCTGCCGTGCGGACGTTCATGGCGCACCACGCCTTCGCCGTCTGGGACTTCATGTCATTGCTGAAAACCTTGCAACGTAACCTGACCTGCGTTCAGGTGCCGTGGGTTCCGGCCGGGCCCGTCACCAGCCGTCGGCTCATCAACGACATCGTGCTGGTCGAGGAGAGCGATGAACTCGGCGACGAGTTCATCAGCCACTTCGAGCTCTATGTGGACGGGATGCGGCAGGCGGGCGCCGACACCGGGCCGATCGATGCTTTCGTCGGCCTGCTCCGTCAGGGCCGTCCGGTCCTGCCTTCGCTCAAGGAAGCCGGGACGCCCGAGCCCGCCGCCGAGTTCGTCGCCGCAACCTGGGACATCATCGACCATGGACCGTTGCACTGCCAGGCCGCGGCCTTCGCCTTCGGCCGGGAGGACCTCATCCCGGACATGTTCGATCAGGTCGCCGCCCTGGACAGCGAGGTTGGCGGGCTGTCGTTGTTCGTCGACTACCTGCGCCGCCATATCCAGGTGGACAGCGAGGAACACACGCCGATGGCGATGCGGATGCTCGCTGAACTGTGCCGTGACGACGACGCACGCTGGGCCGAATGCGAGGAAACGGTGACCGTGGCGCTCGGTGCCCGGGTCCGGCTCTGGGACGGCATCCTCGCGCAGATCGGTCAGCCGGTCAGCTGAGGGACACTGGCGCCGCCCGGGCCAGTCAGGCGTTCGGGGACATGGGTGACATCGAGGGGCACAGCGACCGCATACTGGCCGGATGAAGGCTCAGCCTGGTTCGCGAGCGGAGTATTTCGACGGCTGGTACGCGGACATGACCGGCTCGCCGGCCAAGGACGAGATCCAGCAGCGCCACCTGGGCCTGCCGCCTCACCTGCTGTCCAACAGCCTGCTCGGCTGGGAAGGGATCGCCGAGGTCGCCGCCGCGCTGCGGCTGCCCGCGGGTGGCACGCTGGTGGACCTCGCCTGTGGGCGAGGGGGTTACGGGATGGAGATCGCCGCCCGCGCGAGCGCCAGGCTGGTGGGGATCGACTTCTCCCCCGAGGCCGTGCGCCAGGCGCGCGCGGGGGCCCGCCGACTGGGCAGCGGGGCGGAGTTCGGTGTTGGCGACCTGGCCGCGACCGGACTGGCGACCGGGTCGGCTGATGGCGTGCTGTGCGTCGATGCGATCCAGTTCGCCGCGGAGCCGGCCGCCGCCTATCGCGAGATCGCGAGGATCTTGAAGCCGGGCGGACGGGCGGTGCTGACCTGCTTCGAGCCGATGGCATGGGACGACGAGCGGCTGTCCAGCCGTCTGCGCCGGGTCGACCTTGGTGCCGGGCTGAGCGGCGCCGGGCTCAGCATGGTCGAGGTCGGCGAACGCCCGCTCTGGCGGGACGCGGAGCGCGCCATGTGGGAGGAAGCGGCGGCGCTCGATCCCGGCGACGATCCCGCGCTGCGCTCCTTCCACGACGAGGGCGTCCGTTCGCTGGCGACGTTCGGCCTGGTGCGCAGGGTCATGGCCAGCGCCACCGCGCCGTGATCGGCCACCGGCCACAGCGGCGGCCACAGCGGCGGCCACAGCGGCCGGTGAGCTTCGGCACGATCATGGACCATGCGGGAACCCGGCCGTACCATGGCCGGGACGGGTCATGCCACGGCAACCTGAGTATCGGAGGTTCGTCATGTGGGACAGCCTCATGGCTGCCGATCCCTCACGCGCCGCCGAGTTTTACCGGCGCGGCTGGTGGCGCCGTCAGACCTTCCTGGACGACCTGGACCGCGCGGTCCGGGATCGCCCGCAGACGGCGGCATTAATCACCTATCAGCAGGGCACACACGCACGCACGCTGTCTTACCGCGAATTGGCCGCATTAACCGAGAGATTCGCGGGAGCGCTCGTCGAGCTGGGTGTGCACGAACGCGATGTCGTGGTCGTGCACCTGCCGAACTGGTGGATGCTCACCCCGCTGTACCTGGCCTGCGCGAGGGTCGGCGCGGTCGTGGCGCCCCTGATCCCGGCGATGGGGGACCGCGAACTCGGCCATGTCCTGCGCAGCAGCGGCGCGAAGGTGTGCATCGTGGCCGACGAGTACGCCGGCGTGGACTACGGCAAGCGCCTCGCCGACGTGGCGCCACCGTCCCTCGCGCACCGGGTCGTCGTCGGCGACGCGGCCGCCACCGGCGCGATCGACTTCGGGGAGTTCTTCACCGCCACCGCCTGGGAGGAGCGCCACCCGGTGGCGGCGCTGCCCCGGCCGCACCCCGATGCCGTGGCCCTGCTCCTGTTCACCTCGGGCACGACCGGCCAGCCCAAGGCCGTGGCGCACACGTTCAACACCATCTACGCTGCCAGTCGCGCCTTTTCCGGCAGCTACGAACTCGGTGCCGGGGACGTCATCCTGATACCGCACTTCCTCGCGCACCTGGCTGGCTCCACCTATGCCATCTGCCTGTCGGTCAACATCGGCGCCACCTGCGTCATGCAGGACAGCATGGACATGGGCCTGCTGCTCGACCTGGTGGCGGCGCACGGGGTGACGCTGGTGTTCGCCGCACCCGTCTTCATCAAGGGCATCGTGGCCGCCCAGCGGGAGTCCCCCCGCGACATTTCCACGCTGCGCTGCCTCAACACCAGTTCGGCGCCGGTACCGCCGTGGCTGGTCGGCGCGGTCCGGGAAGTCCTTGGGATCCGGCTCGATTCGAACTTCGGCATGACCGAATGCGGGGCGATCACCATCACCCGGGCCAGCGACCCGCCGGACTGGGCGGCCCGCAGCGACGGGTCCCCGGTCGAGTGGACCGAGATCCGCATCGACGCCGAACCGGGCGAGCAGGTCGGCAGGCTGCTCACCCGGGGTGCCTCGCAGTGCCTGGGCTACCTCGGCCAGCGGGACGCTTATAGCGCGTGCCTGGACGCCGATGGCTGGTTCGACACCGGGGACATGGCGCGCCCCGACGGCCGGGGCGGCATCCGCATCACGGGCCGCCGCGACGACCTGATCATCCGGTCCAGCGCGCTCAAGGTGCCGTCCCTGGAAGTCGAGACCGTGCTGAGCGGGCTTGCCGGGATAGGCGAGGTCGTCCTGGTCGGCTACCCCGACCCGACGGCACCGGAGTCCGACCGGGTTTGCGCGGTGATCGTGCCCGATGGCGCGCCACCGGGCCTGCGGGACGTACGGGACTACCTGGCCGGGCAGCAGATGACCGAGCTGTACTGGCCCGACCGGGTGGAGGTGGTGGCCCAACTGCCGCGCAACCCACAGGGCAAGGTGGTGCGCCGGGCGCTGCGGGACATGGTGACGAGCGCCGCGGCGGGGTCGCGGTGAACCGGGCCGAGCTGACCGGGCTGTATCTGGCGGAGATCGCCCGGCGCGGGCTCACGGCATGGGAACTGGTCGGCGATCTGCCTGACGCGGAACTGCTCAACGCGTTCCAGCCGCCGGGGCGAAAGTACCTGTGCCGGCCCATGTTCCTGGGTGAGCACGAGCGGCAGCGGCTCTACCGCGACGTCGAAACGGTGCGCGCGGCGCTGGTCAGCCTCCCCGAACGGACGCACGACGGCGACTTCGCCGCCTTCGCCCGTGCCGTGGGGGCGGGCGCTATCTACGTCGAGGCGCTCATGCGGGACCGTTCCGCGCCGACCAGCCGGCAGGCACGGGCCGACCTGTACGCGAACGAGTCCGGCTTTCACCTGCTGGAGCTGAACCTCGGAAGCTGTCTTGGCGGCATGGAGAACGCGGACATGTGCCGTGCGCTGCTCCTGCACCCGGTGCTGGCCGCCTTCGCCGGCGAGCACGGCCTCGGATACGTCGACACCATGCGTGAGCAGGTCAATGACCTGGTCACGGAAGCCGGGATCGCTCCCGGGTCGTTCCCGTTCGTCGCGGTCACCGACTGGCCAAGCAGTTACGGGAAAAAGCTCGGCCCCTACATGAACCTGCTGGCCGCCCGCTGGCGGGAACTAGGGCTCGACGCCCAGGCGTGCCACCTCGGCCAGCTTGAGGTCCGGGGTGGCCGCGTCTGGCTGGACGGGCGCGCGGTGGACGTCATAGCCCGGATGTTCATGATCGAATATCTGCTGGAGTCGCCCGGGGCGCCCGAACTCTTCGCGCCCATCCTGGACGCGTCGGCGCGGGGGGAAGTGGCGATCTTCTCGCCGCTCGACTCGGACCTGTTCACGAGCAAGGGCGGGCTGGCGATGCTTTCCGACCACCGGAACAGGCACCTGTTCACCGGCGCTGAGCTGGAGAGCATCGACCGGATCGTGCCGTGGACCCGCGACGTGCGGCCCGGGCCCGTCACGCTTGCCGACGGCGGCGAGGCCGACCTGTTCGACTACGCGATCGCCCACCAGCACGAACTGGTGCTCAAACCGAACATGCTGCACGGCGGCGAGGGCGTCGTCCTCGGCTGGCACGCCACCGCCAGCCCGCAGCGCTGGCGGGACGAGCTGACGAAGGCGCTGGGCGGCGGTTTCGTGATCCAGCGCCGGATCTGGCCGCAGCCGGAGTTCCTCCCCGACGACAATGGCGACCTGGTGCCCTGGACGGCCGTGTGGGGCGTGTTCACCGTTGCCAGCGGCTATGGCGGGGCTTACATCCGGGCGGCCCGGCGCGACTCCGACATGACGGTGATCAACCGCGGCAGGGGCGCCTACGCCGGCTGTTGCCTATCAGCCGGGCTGGACCGTCCGTGACCTGCCGCCGATGGTGAGCAGGGCGATGATAGCCGCGGTCAGCACGATGATCGCCGAGCCCAGGAACGCCCGGTCGGCCGCGGCGGTCATCGCCTGCCGGGCCACCAGCGCCGTGACCCCGTCCCCACCGGGGACCGCCCCGGATCGCCGCGCGGTGAGCACGCCCGCCCACGCGGCCCATGCCACGGTCCCGACCACAGCCAGCCCGGCCGCCCCGCCCACCTGGCGGGCTGTCGTGTACAGGCCCGAGGCGACCCCGTTTCGGCCCTCCGGAATCCCGGCCAGAGTGACCGTGATGAGCGGGACACCGGTCAGGCTCAGGCCCGCGTAGCCGATGACGGTGGGAGCGAGCATGGATGTGACATAGCTGCCGTGCTCACCCATCAGCGACATGCCATACATGCCGGTGGACGCGATCAGCAGGCCGGCAACGATGAGCGCCTTCGGCCCGGTCCGGTTGATCAGCCGGGAGGCGGCCTGCGGGCCCGCTGTGAGCATCAGCGAAGGCGGGAGATACACGGCCGCGGTGGCTAACGGGCTGTAACCCCAGACCCGCTGCAGGAACAGCGTCAGGAAGAACAGGTTCCCCAGCATCGCCGTGCCGATGCAGACGGTGATGGCATAAGCGCCGAACCGGGGCCGCTGCGCGAACAAGCGCAGCGGCACCAGCGCGTGCGGGACGCTGGCCTCCCTGGCCCCGAACGCACCGAGCAGCACCAGCGCGGCGGCGCCGCTGACGATCACGGCCGGATCGCCCCAGTGCGAGTGGCCGCCGGCATTGGTGGCACCGGTGATCAATGTGTAGACCAGCAGCGTGACCCCACCTATCCCGGTCAGCGCACCGGTCAGGTCGAAGCGGCCCGGGCGGCGGTTCGAGCGGGGCAGCACAAGTGGGGCGGCCAGCAGGATCGCCCCGCCGATGGGAACGTTCACGAAGAACACCGCGCGCCAGCCCACGAAAGTGGTCAGCACGCCGCCGACCAGGATCCCGAAGGCCCCGCCCGCGGCACCGATCGCGGTGAAGACGCCAACCGCCCGGCTGCGCTCCCGCTTGCCCGGGAAGGTGTCGGCGATCAGCGCCAGCGCCGACGGCACCGCGAACGCGGCACCGGCCCCCTGCGCGGCACGTGCCGCGATCATCCACCACTGGGTGACGGCAAGGCCCGCGAGCAGGGAGGCCGCGGTGAACACCGCCGTACCGGCGATGAAAACCGTGCGGCGGCCGAGGATGTCCCCGGCCCGGCCGCCGAGCAGCAGCAAACCACCGAAGGCCAGCGAGTAGGCATTGACCACCCATTCCAGATTGGTGGCCGGGAATGCGAGCGAACTCTGCAGGTGCGGCAGCGCGATGTTGACGATCGTGGTGTCCAGCACGGCCATGAGCTGAGCGAGGCTCACCACCCACACGGCCAGCCGCAGCCGCCCGTGCTGTGCGGCGGACCGATGGGCCGGCGGTGGTTGTCCGGGTGGCCCGGGCTCCGGCTGCCCGGGCTCCGGCGGCCCGGGCTTGGCCGGGCGTGTCACGGGGGTGTCCCTGCTGTTCTCGCTATGCCCATTGGATTCAGCATGGCTGATCGGCGGGATGAGCGCTACCAGTGGCCACCCGGGCACGGCTTGAAGCCCCGCGCACCGGGCACGGTTCGCCGGATACCCGGCAGCCCGCGTCCGCGCGTCTGGCTGGCCGAGTTCGACGGTGGCGCCGCTGCACAGTGATCCCTGCACGGTGATCCCTGCCCGGGCAACACCGTCCACACCACCACGGGAGCGTGGCACGGTCAGGCCAGGCATTGACGGCTGCCGTCCACCGCCGTCCAATGGTGAGGTCATGGGTGGCTCGGCACAGCTGTGCGGTCATTGCCACGAGATCACCGAGCGGACTTGCGACGGTGACAGATTGGCCTGCTCCATGTGCGGGCGCCCGTACCCGGTGGATCTGCCGGACCCCGCCGAGCGCGATCTGACGTCGCCATTCCCCGACCCCGGTTTCCGTGATCCCCGGGCCGTGGCTAGGCTCCCCACATATCCCACCTCCCGTCGCAGACCGGAGAAATGACCCGTGACCGATAGTTCCGTCTCGCCCGGACCAAAACCGGTGATCGACACGTCTGTGCCTCACTCAGCCCGGGTGTGGAATTACTGGCTGGGCGGCAAGGACAACTATCCGGTAGACCGCATGGCTGGTGACCAGGTCATGGCGATAGCCCCGGAGATAATCCAGCTCGCGCGGGCTGACCGGGCCTTTCTCAGGCAGGCGGTCACCTACCTGGTCACAGAGGCTGGGATACGCCAGTTCCTTGACATCGGCACCGGGCTGCCGACCGCCAGCAACACCCACCAGGTCGCTCAGGCCATCGCGCCGGAATGCCGCATCGTATACGTCGACAACGATCCCCTCGTGCTCGTGCACGCCCGGGCACTGCTCACCAGCACGCCCGAGGGTGCCTGCGATTACCTCGACGCTGACATCCGTGACCCGGACAAGATCCTCACAACGGCGGCGAAAACACTCGACTTCAGCAAGCCCATCGCGGTCATGATGCTCGGCGTCCTGGGACAGATCCCCGACTCCGACGACCCGCGGTCAATCATCGGCAGGGTGCTCGGTGCCGTACCGTCTGGCAGCTACCTGGCTATCAGCGATGGCGTCAGCACAAACCAATCGCTGCGACAGGCCGCGCAGCGCCTGCGCGAAACTTCCCGCAATTGGTACCACCTGCGGAGCCCGGAGCAGATCGAGGGATTCTTCGACGGCTTGGAACTGGTGGAGCCCGGAGTCGTGGCGCTGTCGCACTGGCGGCCCGAGGTCACTCCCTTCCCGGACGCCGGCGAGGTCCCCGGGGTGGGCGGCGTGGCACGCAAGCCATGATGTGGCACAAGGCGGCTACCTCAGCCTGAGGTGGCCGCCGCTCGAGGGGTGGTCATTGCACGCTGCTGGTCCTCCTCCAGCACCCGGGCGACCCGCCGCAGCAAGGCGCGCAACGTGGCCCGTGCGGCCGGCGCGAGCAGCGTGCCGTCGAGGACCTGGCCCGCCTTCCCGGGCGGCGGACGGTAGCGCCCCGAGAGGCTGAGTTCGCAGCGTTCCTGGTCAACAGCGGCAAGAATGAGTTCGCCCTCGAACCGGGGGAACAGCCCCAGCGGTCCGGCGGCTTCCCACACCATCGGGGTCACGACGCCATCGCCGGCCTGCACGGGTTCGCCGAGGTGCACAGCCACGGTCCGGCCCGGCCAGCCGTTCCCGAGCGGTCCCACCCGGACCCGCAGCACCTCCTCGTCGCAGGCCTGGGCATGCCCGGTCAGCCATGCACCGCCGGCCCGCAGGCGGGCCTGCACGGCCGCCGCCGCAAGCTCGATCTGCACCGAATCAGCGATGGTGACCGCAGCCGCGTGCGGGTGAGCGTCGGCCGGTATGGGGTAGTTCCCGGCCTCGATCGCGGCGTCCCGGTCAGCGACAGTCGCGAGCGTCGTCGATGCCAGGACTTCCCGCAGTGAAGCGGTCGCCATGGTCATGGTTTCGTGCAGCGGGCACACCGCCTGCCATCGGCATGGACCATCGCCGAGCGCACAGCGCTGCGACACCAGCGGCCCCTCAGCGGCCTCCAGCACCTCGGCCATGCTGACGTGGTCGGGCGGGCGCGCCAGGCGGTGCCCACCCGACCTGCCAGACGAGGAGACGGCGACACCCGCACGGACCAGATCCCCGAGGATCTGGGACACAAATGTGCGTGGGATATCCATCTGCGCCGAGATCTCCCGCAGCTTCTTGGGCCGCCCGGTCCCGTACGCCCGCGCGAGGCAGATCGCCGCCCGGGCCGCGTACGTTCCCCGCTTGGAGACGGTCACGTTCATGGTCGAACCATAAGCCAGCCAGCCGACGTTGCTGACGCTGGTCATAGAGCATTGGCCAGGCGGGGGTAGCCAGCGCTATCAAGGCTGCCCACAGAGCGCTGGCAGCAGCCAGATGCAGGCCCTGATCGGCGGCCGGCGCGCCGGTCACGGCGACGATCGCCCCGACGGCCGCGGTCACCCCGAGCAGGATGACGGCGGCAGCAGCCAGACCCGGGCCAGCCCGCCCGGCCGCATCCGAACGCCACGCCCGCACTGCTGCGGCGATGATGAACACCGTGGCCACCAGCGCGAGCGAGCGGTGCAGGTACTGCAGCGCGACCAGGCCCGCGCTGCCGGTGCCACCGCCGCAGGCCGGCCAGCCGGGGCAGGCGTTGCTGGCCCCGGTGTGGAGTACCAGCATCCCGCTCACCGCGAGCGCGAACAAGGCTGCCGCCGCCGCGGTCCCGGCGTGACCGGCAGGCGCCGTCCGCGGCACGGGCTGCGGCTGACCGGGGGCCCGGGCCAGCCACACTGCGAGCGCGGTGACTGTCACCGCCCCCAGTACCAGCCAGGCGCCCGCCAGGTGCAGCGCCACCGTCCAGCCAGCGTTGTGCGTCAGCACCGTGACGGCGCCGAGCACCACCTGCACGCCGATCAGGCACAGCGCGATGCTCGCGCCCGAGAAGACGAGCCGGTCCCGCCGCGCACGCCGCCAGGCCGTGACGAACGTGGCAGCGACCAGGATGGTTACCGCGGCGGCAAGGTAGCGGTGGCTCTGCTCCAGCATGGCGTGGTAGGAGCCCGCCAGCCCGATCGTGCCATTGCACAGCGGCCAGCTCCGGCACCCCATTCCCGACTCGGTGACCCGGACGGTGTCGCCGAGGACCACCAGCAGGTAGGCCAGCACCAGCGAGGCTGAAGTGAGGATGCGGAACGCCGGGCCGTAGGCGCGTTCTGGCCGGTGCGCGCCGCTGGCTGGCTGTGGATTCGATACCGGTGCCGGAGTCCGCAGAGTCACCGCCGGTCCTTCCCCGCGGGGCCGCACGCGCAGGCATGGCAGGGGCAGCGCCCGGTACCGCGAACGATGAGCTGAGCCTCGACTCTACATCAAGAGCACTAACTAATATTTAGTAGATCACTTAACTTTTGTACGGTGACCCTCCTATCCTCCGTCCGTCCCCGCCCATGACGCGCCGGCAGGCGGGCGCAGGCCAGCAGGGGACACTCGTTCCCAAGCGAGAACCGCAACCTGGCGCCCGGCCATCGACGCGAACGCGGCGCGCGCATACGATCCCCGCATGCGAAGCAGGATCGTGAGAAGCAGGATCGTGAGAAGCAGGGCACTGGTGCCGCCAGCCGCCAACGGGTGGGCAGGTGGCCGGATGCGGGCCGGCCGGAGCCCCGGGGCCGGTGCGGCATGATCGCCGCACCATGGAGCGACCTCGAGCCGGTTCTGGTGGAAGAGGTTTCCGGGTCAGCCCGCCCGGCGGCGTACTACCTGGCCGAATCGCGCGATGGCCTGTACGTGCCCTACGTGGTGCGGACGCCCGGCGACGAGGGCCGGTTCCCGTTCGTCTTCCTCGCCCACGGCAACGGTGGGGGCGGCCTCGGCTGGCTACTGACCTGGGTTCACGACCGCGCCCACATCACCGAGCGGCTCCTGGCGGCCGGTTATGCCTGCGGCTGGGGCCGGTACCGCACGGAGGTCGACCTCGGCTTCGACCGCGGCGGGCCGCTGATGGTCGATGGCCGCCAGGGCCGGGAGGTGATGAACCGTTCGCCGCTGGAGTTCGAAGACGAACTCGCCATCCTCCAGCACGTCCGTCAGCACCCGCAGGTGGACGGCGGGAACCTCGGCCACATCGGGGTCAGCCATGCCGGCGAGATGCTGTTCAAGCTGGCGTACCGGTACCCGGGAGTCCTGCGGGCGGGTGTGGCCTGCGAGCCGGCGAACCACGAGTTCCTCGGGCTGCGGCTCGGGGACGTCGCACCGGTCAACCCGCAGACCGGGCTGCGGGACATCGAAGACATGCAGTTGCAGGATCCGCAGTGGGTGAAAGCCCGCACGGACCTGCCGCTCGCCCGCGAACGCATCGCGCCGATCGATGTGCCGATCCTGGTCATGGGGCGCGATGGCGACCATCTGCAGGGGATCTTCCGCCTCAGCTACGAACTCCTGCGGGAAGGTGGCAAGGACTGTGAGTGGGTGTCCTTCGATCACCCGGTGCACGGCTTCCTCTTCCCGGCGGCGGACGGTGGGGTGACCCGCGCCGACCAGATCCAGGAACGCGCCATCGATGAAGCCATCGCCTTCCTCGACCGGCACATGAAGCCGGGTAGCTGACAGGGCGGGTATCGCTGTGGCTGGCCCCGGCGGCGGCATCCCGCAGCGTCAGGGGAGCTTGCCAGCGACCGCCGCGGCGGTCAGCTCCGCTGTTTGGGCGCTGGTCCAGCCGGGAGGGTGCAGGATAGCCGCCCACGCGGTCGGCACCTCGGGACCGTAGTAGTGGCCGTATCCCGCTCTGGTGTTGCTCACGATCAGATCCGCGGAGACCTGCCAGAAGGTGACGAACGGGTACCACTGCATATTGGATGGGACGCCGGGACCACGCGGTTCGGCCAGCCATGCGGGCTTGCGCCATATCAGGGACGGCGCCCACCACACGACGGGGTCGGACGCGTGCTGCAGATAGACGACCTTCGGGTGGCGCAATCCGCCGCCGGGCAGGCGCAGGTCACCGGCCGAGGCGGCGAAACGCACCACAGCGCCGTCGCCGTACGAAGGCAGCCACTCGGGGCTGCCCTTGACGCGTGCGGCGGTGAGTTCGCGCCAGACTTCGGTGCTGTTGGGCGGGCCGACGAACAGTGCCCCACTGGTCCGGGCGCTCATGTCGGCGGGGCCGGAAAAGGCCGCCTCCGCCCCGTACGCGCCCAGGCTCTCACCGAAGACCACCAGCTTGGGGCGATGATCACGGGGAAGAGTCGCCCAGTAGCTGTAGACGGTGTTGAACAGCGCCCGGCCCGCCTGCCGGGCCTGTGGCCGCTGGGCCAGGAACGAGATCCAACTGGGCAGGTAGGAGTACTGGATCGAGGCGATGGCCGTGTTCCCGTCATACATGTACTCGAGCGGGTCGGCCAGCGTCGCATAGACCGAGCCCCTCCCTGTCGGCAGGGCCACGGCCAGCAGTGCCCGGTGGAAGGCGCCCGTCCGCTTGAGTTCGCGAAGGGCGAGGTCGGCCTCGGCCTGCACGGTCGGCGCCGACGCCAGTCCCACGTAGACGCGGATCGGTTCGAGCGCGCGGCGGCCGGTCACCCGTTGGATGTCACGCGGGGTCGGCCCGCTGGAGACGAATGCCCGGCCCTCCAATCCGAGCGAATTCCAGCTCACCAGGGAGGACGGCCCGCCCGAACGCAGCGGCGTGAGCGGGCGCGAAATCCCCGGCTCATTGCCGCCGTTCGCGGCGGAGAAGGTCGCGTCGAGTGCCCGCATCAGCACCAGACCGGAGAATCCGGCGGTCAGCCCCAGGACGAGGGCGGCGATGATGCCGAAGGACACCAACCGGGCCATGGCACCGGGCAGGTGGCGCCGCAACCGCCCGGCAAGCACCAGGTACACGTCGTGCACCAAGCGCGCCACCCCGATCACCCCGGCCGCCAGGCCCACAGCGACCAGGAACACCCCGAGATACTGGTAGAGGTTCGTCGCCGGAGTTCCCGCTGCCGCGCTGGCGTGTGCCCCCCAGCGCGAGCTGAGAACGATCACGGGCACGATAGTGGCCAGGATCAGGACCGCGAGGGCGTACCAGGCTTGCCGCCGGGCACCTGCGCCGGCGCGCGGGATCCGGGCGTGCCTGGCTACCCAGGCCACCACGACGCCCAGTCCATACCCCTGAGCCAGGGCGGTGCCCGACACCAGGCCCTGGACGAGCCATGACCGGGGGAGCAACGACGGCGTGAGCGATACGACGACGAACACCCAGCCGAATGCCACGCCGAGGTAGCTGAGACCACGCGCATAGTTGCGCAGGGCCTGGAACCGAGGCCGGCCCTGCTTCCCAGCGGGGCCGCGGCCGTCCGCTGCGCCCGGGTGCGCGGGGTCAGCTAGCCGATCAGCTTCCATGCCACCAGCCCGAAGAGCACTCCGAGCGCGTTGGTGGCCCAGTGCATTCCCGCGCTCGCCAGCACACTGCCACTGCGCCGGCGCAACTCGCCCGCGACGACGCCCCCGAGCGCAGTGAAAGCGACAGTGCCCGCCACGACCAGTACCGTCGCGGAAGAGCCTGCCCCGTGCATCGCCTGGTTCACCCCGAGGTTGGCAGAGTCCAGGTGCAGCGACGGAAGCACGTGCCACAACCCGAACAGCATCGAGGAGGTCAGCAGCACCCGCCACACGCCCATGTGGCGCGACAGCATCCCCCATAGCACAGAGCGGAACGCCACTTCCTCGATCAGGACGGTACCGACCGGGATGACGACGAACGCGGTCAGCAATGCGGCCGACAGGCCCAGATGGTAGCGGGTGTCGAGAAACGCGGGCCGGGTCAGCGGCAGCAAGACGCCAGCCAGGTAGATCGCCGCGAAGACGCCGATGGCGCCGCCGCCCCACAGCAACCCCTGGCGGAGCCGGTCGCGGCCGAGTCCCAGCTGCGCCCAGCTCAAGCCCCGGAAGCGGGCGAAGCCCAGCAGCGTGAGCGCCGCGACGGGGGCTATCCACAAGCCATCGCCAGGCAGGAAGTGTTCGGCGAGGTTCAGCATGACGAGGGCCGCCACCACTGCCCCCGTGCTGACCAGCGCGGCCCGCCGGCCAATCTGCCGCGAACCTGGCGGCCGCGCCGGAGCCAGGCCGGTGCTCAGCCCGGCCAGATCTGAAGTGGAAACGCTTGACGTGGACACAGTTGCAACCCCCGTGCTGGGCACAACACCTGAGCAGCCCGTTTCCATCCGCCTTGCGCAGATCGCCTGCGTGCGCTCAGGGGCGCCAGCCCCACCGCCCCCGCGTGGCACCGGCGGTCTTGGCCGTCGCTGTGTTCTGCACGAGGGCGTATGACGAGGTGGCCGGCGGCTGGCGCCGGGGAGCCCGCGAGGACCTGATGGGCGGACCGTTTGTGATCAGGGTCGTGCCGGTCTGAGGGCCGGAAACTCGATTCCATAGCGATGCGCCCCGGGCCACGCCACCGGACGGCCGCGACCCAGCCGGCGATCCCGCGCTAGGGGCCAGGAACATGCCCGGATATGGGTGTCACCTGGGTGAGGAGGAGGAAGGCCGCTGAGATCTGCCGGCTGGCGTCGGAATGGTCGAACGGCCCGCCCCAACGCAGCCCGAACAGCGCGCCTCGCCGGTCATGCAGCCACATCGACCGGGCGTTGCGCACCAGGAACGACTGGTACGCCGAATCGCCGGTGGCCTGATACAGCAGTCGCAGATCCTGCGCGAACAGCCCCTTGAAGGCGGGCGCGTCCAGGCCGCAGCCCGCTGGTGGGCATGGCTCATGCAGCAGGCCCCGCGAGGTCAGGGCTGGGCTGTGAAGGACAGCGTGCGCCGTCTTGATGGCCGCTGACAACAGCGGGGCCTGGTGCGTCACCCGATGGAGGGCCACCAGTCCGGCGATGAGCCCACCCTGGTTGTAGGTGAACAGCGGGGACCCCCGCCGCGGCCGGCAGTTGCTGGTAAGGCCATCGGCCACCAGCCCGGATGGGCCTATCAGCCGGCTGTGGCGCAGCCAGTGCCACTCCCGGTGCGCCCAGCGCCGGTAAGCCGGGTCAGCGGGCATCAGGGCGGCCAGCAGCGCTGCGTCCTGGAGGAAGAGTTCGTTGCTGATGGCGTCCTTGTACGGGCTCCACTTGGCCCAGTAGATCCCGCCACCGCAGACGCCTGTCCAGCCCCGGGTCATATTCGCGAAGATCCGCTGGGCAAGCTGAAGATAGCCACCGTCACCGGTCAGGTCATAGGCGGTGATCCAGGTCAGTGCCCACCAGCCCTCGTCGTCGTAGTAGTGGTTGATGAACCCATCGGTGGCGTGGTGGGCCAGGTACAGAGCCCGCACCTGGGGCAGGTAGGCGCGCGAGCCCGATGCCTGCATGTACAGCAACATCGCCCGGAACATGTTCGCCGCCCGCCACGACGTGACGCCAACCGTGTGGGGGGTCTCGTACATGGCGAGCAGCACGTTCACCGCCGTCGGCGCGCCGGCGCCGAGCTGCGCGCGGGACGGCAGCGCGACCGCCCGCGCGCGGGAGGGGGGCGCTACCGCCCGCGCCACACGCAAGCCGAGCGACCGGTAGCCCAGCACGCCGATGACGACCAGCAGGATGAGGGCGATGACGGGTCCCCGGCGGATGCCGCGCCGTCCGTCCTGCCTGCCTGGCCTGACCCTAATTCCGCATGCTCCCCTGCACCCGCCGGGCAGCGCAGCCGGGATCCCGCTCAACCCCGGTCAAGCGCCTCGTCCGGCTTCCATCTCCCCCACAGAGCCGCGCAATCACCGAACGCAACGTCAGGATATGCGGTGGGAACCAGGCCGCAAGCTGCCCCGGGGGCGGCACCGGACCGCACACGCGCAGGACCGCGGTGGCGCCCAGCAGGCTGTGAGCGGAGAGCGCAACACCTCGCGCGCTCCCCCGATTCGGGCAGCGAAACAGCGCCGCGAGCCAACCGCGATACCCGGCACCGCGAGAGCGCTGATCAGGTCAGGACTGGTCATCCTCGCGGACCCAGTGGGGCCGGCGGAACAGGCGGCCGACGACGTCGTGGAGGTTCTGCCCCGAGTCGGCCAGCGCATCGACGTGATAGACCGGCGCTCCCTGCGGCGGCGGCAACTGGGCCGCCTGCGAGTCGTCGATGCCGCAGGTGATATGGCTGCGCGTGAACTGCTGCACGTGATCAGCATCGATGAAGCGCAGGCCCGCGCCGGTGGTGATCACTATTCCGTCGAAGACGTCGAGTTCGGGCACTTGCAGCACGTGCTCAAGAGTGCCGATCTGCGTGCCCGCACTGCTCAGCACCGGCGTCCCAAGAGCCGCCGCCTCATAGGAGATAGGCGTGTCGTCGGTCATGTGCCTATCCTGTCCCATCCCGTGGCGGCGCGGCCACCGGGCTCCGGATTGCGCCGGCGGTGGTGGGGTGCTGAATTGGCTCGCCCAGGGGTGGTGTGGCCCAGCCGTGGTGTGGCCCAGCACCGCTGGCCTCACCCCTGCTAGCCACCGATGCGGATCGGGAGCGTCCGCGGTCCCCTGACCTGCCCCGCGGACCAGGTCACCGCCGCAGGGTCGGCAAGGGCGAACACCGGGAACCGCTCCAGCCAGACCTCCAGGGCCACGCCAAGCTCCATCCGCGCCAGGTGCGATCCCAGGCAGCGGTGGATACCCAGGCCGAACGCGGCGTGCCGGTTGACTTCCCGGTCGATGACGACCTCGCCAGCCCGGTCGAACTGGGCCGGGTCGCGGTTGGCGGCCGGATAGGAGAGCAGGATCCAGTCGTCTGCTCTCATGTCCACGCCACTCCAGCGCATGTCGTGCTTGACCAGGCGGGCCATGCTGACGGGCGCGAAGGCGCGCAGGAACTCCTCCATCGCGGTCGGCAGCAGCCCCGGCTCGGCTGCGAGCCGCTGCCGGTCCGCCGGCGTCTGGGCAAGGTGCCACAGCGACGCGCCGATCGCGCTCGCCGTCGTGTCGATGCCGGCGATGAGCAGCAGCGCCATCGTGCCGACGATGTGTGAGGGATCGAGCTTGCGGCCGTCGAGTTCCGCGTTGATCAGATAGGTCGTGAGGTCGTCCCTGGGGTTGCCGAGGTGGTCGTGGACCTGGGCGAGCAGGTAATAGAAGAGCGCCGACATCCGCGCGGTGCGCTGATCCGGCGGCAGGTTGACGCCTTCCAGCGTGTTCGCCACGAACCGGCGGAACCTCGGCCCGTCCTGCGGGGGGAAGCCGAGCATGTCGGCGATGACCCGCATCGGTATGAGGTGCGCATACCCGGCGGCCGCATCCACCACGTCCCGGCGGCCGAACTCGTCGATGAGGGCGTGGCACAGCGCCCTGGTGGCGGGCTCCAGCTTGCTGACCGCCGTCCGTGTGAACGCCGAGAGCAGCAACTTGCGCGCGGCGCCGTGGAAGGGTGGGTCGGAGGTGATGGGCGGGGACCCGCCAATCGGAGCGATCTCGCCCGGCGGCCGGAAGTTGCTCACGATGATCGCCCGGGAGGAGAAGTGCTCGGTGTCGTGGGCGATCGCCGCGACGTCCTCCCAGCGCGTCGGCAGCCAGGCGCCGCCGAACCGCTCGGTGTACGCGATCGGGCACCGTTGCCGCAGGTCGTCCTGGATGCGATACGGGTCGGCCGCCCAACCCGGGTCCAAGTGCGAGAAGTCCGTCGCCCAGTCCCCGACCGGCCCGGTGACGATCTCGCTGCGGATGCCGGGAAGCTCGCCCTCACGACTTTGCCAGTGCTCTTGGCCGAAGCGGTCGTCAATGGCCATGTCATGATCCTCCGATGACCAGGCCCTCCCGCTCAGGGCAATTCCGGGCGTTGGAGCGCGTCATCCTTGCCTCCCGGCGGGCACGGCACCGCCGCGGCGAACCCGGCCGCAGCCACTCTCATCGTTGCGAACAAATCCGGCGCGAGGTCGGGGCAGCGTCGGCGCGCTTGGCATCGCCCGGAGTTGATCTCCACCTTCACTCGGTCGTTCCCTGTCCGCTCGGTGCGGGCCCCTTGCAGCCAAGCGCGCGGCCTTCCCATTGCAGAGAATGTGCGTGCATTTGCAGTTGCTCGCACCCCCGCCAACGGCGATTTCGGCCACGCGATACGTTCTACCCATGCTGGCAGAAGGAACCCTAGCACGCGACCATGCTAGGGGCCAGCCCGATCGTCGGCAGTATTTTACTTAAGTCCCCAATGGGCTTCTGTTTACATGCCGCCGACCCGGGGAATGGCCCCGATCTGGGACTGCCACGTGCCATTGCTCAGGAGAGCCGGCCGGCTGGGGGGAGGTGCCCATCCATGGAAGCGCCCCATTCGCCTGCATCCCCTCGCATCCGGCGGCTGCAAGGCTGTCAACTGCCCGTCTCACGCGAACGGGACGGCCGACCGTGCCTGCGGCCGACGTTTCGCTGGCCCTCTCATCGCATACCCGGAAAAGCCGCTAAAAGCCCTTTGATACCGCCTGGTACGAGCAGAAGTTCGCCACGGAGCCGAGCAGGCTGTCATTCCCGCCGAGAGCGGGGCACGCGAGGA
>DAHUZQ010000236.1 GCA_027306495.1 Actinomycetota bacterium
AGGTAGGCCGTGGACGGGCCGGTCCGAACGAGCCAGGTCTGGCCGGCGGCGGGTTCTCCGACACCGTTGCGGGGCCCCAATGCTCGCGGCTCAGCGGGCACGCGCGTCCAGGAATGCCCGCCGTCTGCCGATTGCAGCAGCCGCAGACGGCATGGCCGGGGCACTCGCCCGGCACGGCCCTGGCAATCGGACTCGACCATCCACACCGAGCGCCCGGCCGCGGACATGGCGAGCACCGCTCCAGGCTGCCGGTCTGGCGCCCAGGTCTTCCCCGCGTCGTGGGTTTCGAAGAGCTCCGGCCCGTACAGGAAGCCGTTCACTCCCGCGAAGACAAGGCCGTCCACCGGCGCATTGCCGTCACAGGCCCAGGAAGTGACCGGGACGAGCGCGTGGAAGTCAGCGCCGCCGTTGTCCGTCTCGCCGACTGCGGCACGACAGCGCTGCGCGCCGGAGGTTACGAACATGCCGTAGCCGTTAGTGGGGGTGCGGAAAGCGGCCCCCAACAGAGCCGGCCGCGACACGGCAGCCCGATGCTGCGCGGAGCCGGGCAGGGACGCCGTGGCGTGGTGAGCAAGCGTGGCAGGGCTGCCGCACGCCCCCACCCCACCGGCCGCCACAGCGCAGATAAGCACCCGGAGCCCGGGCCACGACATTCTCATACCTGTGTGACGCCAGTCCCCCGCCATCGGTTGGGGGATGCGCCTGGTCAGCGTGGCGGGGCCCTGCTCGGGCGGCTCCGCGCTGGCCTGGGCGGCTCCGCCGATGCCTGGGCGGCTCCGCCCTAGCCTGCGGAGCCTTCCTCAGTCGCGTGTCAGCTTGCGGTACGTGACGCGATGCGGGCGCGCGGCCTCCGCGCCAAGCCGTTCAATCTTGTTCTTCTCATAGGATTCGAAGTTCCCCTCGAACCAGTACCAGTTCGCCCCGCCCTCCCAGGCCAGGATGTGCGTGGCCACCCGGTCAAGGAACCACCGGTCGTGGCTGGTGATCACCGCACAGCCGGGGAACTCCAGCAACGCGTTCTCCAGCGAGGACAGCGTCTCCACGTCGAGGTCGTTGGCCGGCTCATCGAGCAGCAGCAGGTTCCCTCCCTGCCGGAGGGTGAGCGCCAGGTTGACACGGCCGCGCTCACCGCCCGACATCAGCCCCGCCGGCTTCTGCTGATCGGGACCCTTGAACCCGAACGCGGCCACGTATGCCCGGCTCGGAATCTCGGTCTTGCCGACCCGGATGTGACTCTCCCCGCCCGAGATGGCTTCCCATGCGGTCTTGTCCGGGTCGATCCCGGCGCGAAGCTGGTCGACGTAGGAGATCTGCACCGTCGGGCCGACCGTGATGGTGCCGGAGTCCGGCTTCTCCTCCCCGAGGATCATCTTGAACAGGGTCGTCTTCCCCACCCCGTTCGGGCCCAGCACGCCGACAATCCCGTTCGGCGGCAGCGTGAAGCTCAGGTTCTCGATCAGCAGCCGGTCTTCGAAGCCCTTGGACAGGCTCTTGACCTCCACCACCAGGCTGCCAAGCCGCGGACCGGGCGGGATCTGGATCTCCTCGAAGTCGAGCTTGCGTCCGGCGTCGGCCTCGGCCGCCATTTCCTCATAGCGCTGCAGCCTCGACCGGCTCTTGGCCTGCCGCGCGCGAGGGCTTGAGCGCACCCATTCGAGCTCGTCCTCCAGCCGCTTGCGCAGCTTGACGTCCCGCTGCCCCTCGACCTTGAGCCGGGAGGCCTTGGTCTCCAGGTAGGTCGAATAGTTGCCCTCGTACGGGTAGGCGTGGCCCCGGTCGAGTTCGAGAATCCACTGCGCGACGTTGTCCAGGAAGTAGCGGTCGTGCGTCACCGCGACGACAGTCCCCGGGTACTTCTCCAGGTGCTGCTCCAGCCACTGCACGCTTTCGGCATCGAGATGGTTGGTGGGCTCATCCAGCAGCAGCAGGTCCGGCTGGGAGAGCAGGAGCGCACACAGTGCGACCCGGCGGCGTTCACCGCCTGACAGGACCGAGACGTCGGCATCCGGCGGCGGGCAGCGCAGGGCATCCATCGCCTGTTCGAGTTGGCTGTCGAGGTCCCAGCCGCCACGATGGTCGAGTTGCTCCCCGAGGCGGCCCATCTCAGCGAGCAGTTCGTCGGAGTAGTCCGTCGCCATTTTCTCGGCGACCTGGTTGTACTGCTCGATCAGCGCCTTGACATCGGCGACGCCCTGCTCGACGTTCCCGAGGACGCTCTTGTTCGGGTCGAGTTCTGGTTCCTGCGACAGCAGGCCCACGGAGAAGCCGGGCATCAGCTTGGCATCTCCGTTCGATGGTTGCTCGATGCCCGCCATCATCCGCAGCAGCGTGGACTTCCCCATGCCATTGGGGCCAACCACACCGATCTTCGCACCTGGCAGGAAGGCCAACGTCACGTCGTCAAGGATGACCTTGTCGCCATGCGCCTTCCGGACACCGTGCATTTGGTAGATGAACTCGGGCATGCCTCAAGGGTATGGCCACCTGCGGGTCTTCGCGCCCGAAGCCTGCCCGCCGGCCGGTGGCCCCGCCCGGCCGGACCGTCGGCCCGGCCGGGCGGGGCCACCGGCAGCCTGTTCAGAACGTCACCGTGGCACCGTCGAGTTCTTCGTCGATCTGGCGGGTGAGTTCGGCGACGGCGCTCTCATCAAAAGCCCCGTCCACCACGACGGCCTGCCCGTTCGCCGCGAACTCAGCGGCTGACTCCCGGCCCGGGTCCTCCGAAGCAGGCGCGTCCGGCTTCTGCCCCTGATCGCCGGCCGTACCGGCAAAGGCGCGACGGGTCCGGGAGAAGGCGGACACGCCCCTGGTCAGATCGTGACCGATGGAACTCGCCTCGACTTCCACAGCGGTCCGTGCGACGCCTTCCTTGTCGTCATAGCGCCTTACCCGCAGCCTGCCCATGATCAGGACTGGCTCACCCTTGCGCAAGGAGACGACCACGTTCTCGGCGAGCGCCCGCCAGCAGGTGACGTTCACGAAGGACGTGGGTCCATCAGACCATTCACCCGTCTCACGGCTGATCCATCGCGGCGTGAAGGCTACCCGCATCGAGGCGCTGACCTTGCCACCGTTGATCTTGCGGGTCGGCTGTGTCGCCACAAACCCCGCCAGGTAAATCTGACCGTCGTTGATCATCGGAATCTCCCACGTGATGCGTGCGGCGAAGCGCCGCTGCCGGCCGCCCTTCGCGGCCCGCGCACCACAGTTCCGCATGCCGGCACGGACCGCCGACGGTGCATCACCGGCTGTGGACGGAGCGTCCAGGCAGCGCAACGGAGCCACAGATTCCGGTTTCAGGCCAGCAGCGAGGCTCTCGATGTCCTACAGTTCGCCGCCACACCGCGCGCGAGCGCTCAGGCGGCGACCAACTCGGCGGGCTCGGCGATCACATCGACCAGCGCACCGTTCCGCATGACCGTGATCTGGAGCGGGCGGCCGATCGCCTCCGCGAACATGAGCCGCTGGAGATCCTGGGCCTTCTCCACCGGACGGCCCGCTGCGGTGAGCAGCAGATCACCGGCCCGCAATCCCGCCCGCGCCCCCGGACCACCCGGCACGACCTCCACCACCCGCAGGCCCGCCGGCCGCCCGAACCGCTCCCGCAGAGCGCTGCTGAGCGGGGCAGGCATCGTCACCACGCCGAGGTATGCGCGCCGGACCCGGCCTTCGCGCATCAAGGTGGTGATGATCCGGCGGGAGGTGTCGTTCACCGGGACGGCGAGGCCGAGCCCGACTCCGGCCACAGCCGTGTTGATGCCAACCACCCGCGCGGAACTGTCGGCCAGCGCGCCGCCCGAATTTCCGGGATTCAGGGCGGCGTCCGTCTGGATCACGTCCTCGATGAGCCGCGCCGCCATGCCACTGCGGGTCGGAAGCGAGCGGCCAAGCGCGCTGACCACCCCTGCTGTTACCGACCCCGACAGGCCCAGCGGGTTACCAACCGCCACCACGAGCTGGCCGACGACCAGGTCGTCGGCCTCACCCAGTTCAGCCGGGGCCGGGGTCGGGCCGGCCGATCTGAGCACCGCGAGGTCGGAGAGGGGATCGGCGCCAACCACGTGGAAGGGTGCCGAGGAACCGTCCGCGAACGACGCCGTCCCCGCCGCCTCGCCCCCGACCACATGGGCGTTCGTCAGCAGGAACCCATCATTTGTGTAGACGACGGCCGAGCCGAGGCTCTCCCCCTGCCTGCCTCCCCAGCCACGGGTGCCGCTGGGCACACGCAGGCTGGCGACCTTGCCCGTGAGTTCGGCCGCGACACCGGACACGATCTGGGAGTAGGCGTCAAGTCCATGGTCGTGCACCATCGCAGCCCCCCATCCTGCCGCTGATTACAACATTACATTGCAACCAAGCAGGCAGGGAAATCCTTCCGGGCTGTTCCCGGGCAGGTCAGAGCGCGCCACGCGCGATGGCCAGTGCTTCACGGAACCGGCTGAACTCGGCGACTTCCTGCTGCGCGGGCATGAGCACCAGTTCGCGGACCACCTGGGCCACGGCTTCGCGCATCTGCTGCTCACACCGTTCCCGCTCGCCGTTCGTGGACCGCACGGCAATGAGCATGAGCAGGAGCGAACTCAGCCACCCGAGCAACCCACAGCCGACGGCCAGGGCGCCCGCCCAGGTCAGCAGCCCCGGTCGGGTGAAGGCGGCCGGCGCACCGGACACGAGATGGAACACTCCCACCACCAGCAGCGCCGCCACCCAGGCAATCCCCGCTACCGCGCCGCCCAGCAGCAGCCCCTGCCACGCCGCGCCGAGGCGCCACCAGGGAGTGACACTGTTCTCGGCCGGCAGCGCCTCGGCGACCGCCGCGCCAAGCTCGCCCGGAATGTCGTCGATGCGTGCCCGGGCCGCGGCGCGCACCGTCGCCGACCATGGGGCCGGCAGGCCGGACGCGATCGTGTCGCCCGCGGCGGTGATCGCGTTGTCGATCTCCGCCGCCTGTGCGTCGGTCGGCGCAGCCGAGACCCCACGCAGTTCGTCCCAAAGTGTTCCCAGCCGTATCTTGCGGATCGGATCGCGCCGGACGACACGTTCCGCCAGCCAGGACACCGGCCAGCCCACATAGTCGGCGGCTCTGAGTTCCCGGACGCTCTGCACGGTTCGGCAGATCGCGGCGATGCCCGCAGCCTGCGCGAAAGCGTCGGTCAGCGCCGTCTCGCCGGCCTGCGGAGCTGCGACCCCGGCCTGGTCAGCCGTTCCCGAATCGAACTCTCCGGCATAAGGGGTGAACCGCGCCGCGAGCGCATCCACATCCGCGCGGATGCGCTCGGCCATCGACTCACGGGCTATCACCGCCTCGGTCAGCAGCCGGCGGAGATCCTCCACACCGGCACCGGTGAGCGCTGAGGTGACCACAACGCGGGTGTCATGCAGTCCTTCAGCGTCGAGCAGTCGCTGGAGGTCCTCGACGCAGTCGTTCACCTGGTCCGATGACAAGCGGTCGACCTGGTTCAGCACGACCGCGATGACCGCCGAGTGGCCCGCCATCGGCACGAGATAGCGGCTGTGCACGGCCGCGTCGGCGTACTTCTGGGGGTCGAGCACCCAGACCATCAGGTCGGCGAGCGACACCAGCCGCTGCACGCCGTGAAAGGGTTCCGCGAGCACGGAATCGTGGTCGGGCAGATCCAGCAGCAGCAGCCCTGACAGGCTGCGCTCGCCGTCGTCGAGGGCACTGGACCGGGCGTAGCGGTTACGGTCCTCCACGCCGATCCAGTCCAGCAGCGGGCCGGCGCCAGCCATCCCCCACACGCAGGCATGCGGTGTCCTGGTGACAGGGCGGACCATGCCCACTGGCGAGAAATCAGCGCCCGCGAGCATGTTGAACAGGGACGACTTCCCGCTGCCCGTGCCGCCGGCCAGCACCGCGACGGTGTGGTCGGCGGACAGCCGCAGCCGCTGGCCGACACGCGCGAGGAGGGCTTCCGACTCCTTGAGCAGTTCGGTGCTGAATCCGTCGGCGCGCGACCGGGCCGAGCCGATCTGGACGAGCCGGGCGAAGGCGTTGAGCCGGTCGGGCAAGCTGGCGGAATCCCGGTTGGCCAGGTACTCGGCCGACCGGGCCGGGCCGGCCAGTCCAGCGGTCACCGGACCATCTCCAGGGCGTATGTCGCCTGGTACAACTGCACGGCCACGGCGGTGTCGGGAACACCGGCGTCCTCGAGCAGACCGGCAAACCGGCGCATCTCTTCATCGAAGATGAGCCGGATCCGCCCGAGAAGGTCGGCCTGGGCGCGCACGGTGATGCTGCGCAGCGGCCCGGCCCCGAAGAGAGCGGTCAGCAGCCGCTGCGGCACCGCGCCGGTACCGCCATCGGGCTCGGGGGCGGCAGCGCCCAGCAACGCCAGCGTGATCACCGTGGCCAGCGAGTCGTCATCCAAGGTCACCGTCCGGGCCACCGAGCGCTTCGTGACGTGGTCATCGGTCACAAGCCGCACGATCAGGTCCTGCCAGGCGCTGACGGCCTGCGAGGCATGCCGCATCAGATCGGGAGAGGAACGGGCCAGTGCGTGCTGGCCCCAGATAGCCTCACGGTCCCCGTCCCCCGCGTCGGCTCCGGCATGGCTCCCGTTCCCGTTGCTGGAGCCGAAGAGCAGGTTCATGTCGGCAGCTAGCTGGGCGGCCCACTCCGATGTCTCCTCGGCGGCCGGCGGCTTTTCCTCCAGCAGTGACCGGCCCGCCTGATCGCCCAGCCACCGTCTCACGGTGTCCTCAGCCGCCCGGTCGCCCACCGAGAGGATCATGGACTCGACCGAGGAGCGCACTGCCTGCTTGAGCGCGAGCACCCGGTCCGCACCGCGCTGATGACGCAACTTGCCAGCACGGCGAGCCTGCAACGCACTCAACAGGTCCCCGGTCCCGGCCAGTTCCTGCCAGCTCGCGAACACTTCGCCCCGCAGCAGGGAACCATTCCAGAGGCCTTCGCTGACCTCCGCGAGAGCGGACCGGTAGGCCAGATCGGCGGCCCGGGTCAGGTCAGCACGCACGGCTATCTGAGTCTCGACCTGCGCGGCGAGCGTGGGCACCCGGGTGCGGAAGGTGTCGATTACGCCGGACATGGTCTGGGTGAGGACCGCGATCCGCCGTTCCGTGCCGCTGGCCGCTTCTTCCAGCCACTCCCGGATCGGGCGCGACACCTCCGCCGGCAGCCGTCCGTCCGTCAGCACGGTTTCGGGGATCAGGAACCGGTCACGTTCGCCCAGGCCGTTCGCGTCCAGCATGGCGCTGAAATGGTCGAGGATCTCGTCGGCGCCACCAGGGATACGGGCCAGGACGATCCCCATCGCGGCGCCCCTGTCCCGCGCCTGCTGGAGCAGTTCCCACACCGACGCGTCTGCGTAACGGCCGGCGGTGGTCATGAACAGCCACAAATCGGAGGCGTCCAGGAACTGATGGGCAAACGCGCGATGTGCCTGCACCACCGAGTCGATGTCCGGGGTGTCGAGAAGTGCGACCCCCTTGGGCATGCCCTCATTGGCCGCAAGCACGAGCAGGCCATCCCGCCCCGACCGGGCCAGCCCCTGCTGGCGGACGCGGGGGACGGTGGGCAGGAAGACGTTCTCGGCGAACCAGCCGACATCATCGGGGTGGCAGGCCAGCACCGGGCTGTTCGTGGTCGGGCGGCGGATGCCGGTCATGCTCACTTCCGCCCCGACCAGGCTGTTTACCAGAGTGGACTTGCCCGCGCCGGTAGACCCGACGAGTGCGACGAGGATCGGCGATCCGGACTCGCGCAGCCTGGGAAGAAGGTAGTCATCGATCTGGCCGAGGAGTTTGCGCCGCTCCGCCCGGGCGTCATCACTGCCGGGCGCGTCCAGTGGCAGCTCGGCGGCCACGATGGGCTTGCGCAGGGCCAGGATCGCGGACTCGATCAACCGTCCGTCCACGAGTGCTTGCTCGCCCGCGGGCCAGCCAGCGGACGGCTTGCCATTGGCGGTTGGGGCGGATGCCGTGTCTGGGGCCACCTCGGGACCGGGGGGACGCGGGCTGTTGGCGGCGGGCGCCGTACCGGTGGGACGCGGGCTGTTGGCGGCGGGCGCCGTACCGGTCGGGCGCGGGCTGTTGGCCGCTGGCACCCGCCCGGGGGCGGGCGCTGAACCGGTCTCGGTTGCCGACAGGGCACCGGCTGGGATGGAGACCGGCGAGGGTGTGGCGGGCGGACCCGATAGTTGCTCGGGGACGACGGAACCGGGTGCGACCGCGAGACTTCCCGACGGCCTCGTGGTGGCGGATCCGGCGTCGGCGGAGGATGGTGTTACAGAAGTAACCGCTGCGAC
>DAHUZQ010000243.1 GCA_027306495.1 Actinomycetota bacterium
GAAAAATGCCCCCCGATCAACCACAAAAGAGTCGCGGGCGGGGGACGGCGGTTGAGGGTCTGCGGGGGGACGGCGGTTGAGGGGTGCGGGGGATGGCGGCTGGACGGGCCGTCCCGGCGTCGGGCACGTCCCGGCGGCGCGACCCGTTACAGCGGCGCGACCCGTTACAGCGGCGCGACCCGTTACAGCGGCGACTGGTAACTGCCGACCCAGTGGGCCTGCAGCCACGCTATGGCGGCCGTCCAGGCGCCAGAGACCTCCAGCACCCCCACCGCGACGAGCATGGCGCCACCGATCCTGGTGATGAGCCGCGCGTGCCGGCGGGCGAAGCCGAACGCGGACAGCCCCCGCTGGAACGCGACGGCCATGATCAGGAATGGGATGCCGAGGCCGAGGCCGTAGACGAACATCAAGATGGCGCCCCGCAACGCCGTTCCGGCCGAGAGCGACAGCGTCGCCACGATGCCGAGCGTCGGACCGGCACACGGGGTCCAGGTGAGGCCGAACATAGCGCCCAGCACCGGCGCCCCGGCCAGGCCGGCCCGCGGCCGGAAAGTGGGCCGCATGATCCGGCCCGCCACCGGAAACCGCTCGAACAGCCCCGCGAACAGGAGCCCGAGCACGATTGTCACTGCGCCCAGCACCTGCGTGATGCCGGCCGTGTGATCCTTCAGCAGGAATCCCAGGCTGCCGAAGGCGCCACCCACCAGGGCGAAAATCACCGAGAACCCCAGCACGAACAGCGCCGCTCCGGCGACCGTCCTGCTGCGCCCCACCTGCGGACCTGGCGCCGGTGCGGGAGCGGTGGCCACGGCCACGCCGCCGCCCGTGCTCCCATCAGCGACCGTGGCACCGCCCGCGACCGCTGCGTCCGGGGCCGCCGAGGCAGCGGAGGATGCGCCCGGGGTGGCGGTGCGCTGGGCGTCCGAGCCGGACATCCCGGTCACGTACGACAGATAGCCGGGAACCAGTGGCAGCACGCAGGGGGAGACGAACGTGAGCGCGCCCGCGGCCGCGGCGATGGGCGCCGCGAACAGCAGTGGCCCGGACTGGACCAGATGCATGACTCCGCTCAACGCCGACCTCCGACCAGACCGTTCACGTCTGCCCCACCGTACCCCTCCGGCATCATGCCAGGTCCGGTACGTCAAGTTGACCCGAGTGTGCGGATAGCGGAACGATGTTGCCCATGCGAACCACTCCGCCGTTCCGTGCCGACCATGTCGGCAGCCTGCTGCGTCCTGCCCCCCTGCTGACCGCCCGCGAGGACTTCGCCGCCGGGCGGATCGACGCCGCCGCGCTGCGAGCGGCCGAGGATGAGGCCATCGTCGGCGCTGTCAGGATGCAGCAGGAGGCCGGGCTGCAGACGGCCACCGACGGCGAGTTCCGCCGGGCGTCCTGGCACATGGACTTCATCTACCAGATCGGCGGGGTCAGCAAGGCGCCCGGGAACCTGGCGGTCAGGTTCCACAACCCTTCGGGCGACCTAGAGTTCACCCCGGCCGCACTCCGGGTGGACAGCCGGATCCGGATGGACAAGGCGATCTTCGGGGAGGACTTCAGCTACCTGAAGTCGGTGGCGGGTTCCTCCACCCCCAAGCTGACCATTCCTTCGCCGAACATGGTCCACTACCGCGGCGGGCCCGCCTCGATCGATCCGGCGGTGTACCCCGACGTCGAGGAGTTCTGGCACGATCTGTCGGCCGCCTACGCCGACGAGGTGGCGCGCCTGGCCGCGCTGGGATGCACCTACCTGCAGTTCGACGACACCAGCCTGGCCTATCTCAACGATCCGGCGCAGCGGGCCGAGATCACCGATCGTGGCGAGGACGCCGAGCACCTGCACCTGCGCTACATCCGCCAGGTCAATGACGCGCTGGCGGCCAAGCCCGAGGGGCTGACGGTCACCACTCACATGTGCCGGGGCAACTTCCGCTCGTCCTGGGCTGCTTCCGGCGGATACGACTTCGTGGCCGAAGCGCTGTTCAGCGAGCTGGCCGTCGACGGCTTCTTCCTGGAATACGACGACGAGCGTTCGGGAGGCTTCGAGCCGCTGCGGTTCGTGCCGCCGGGCAAGTTGGTCGTGCTCGGCCTGGTCACCACCAAGCGCGGTGAGCTTGAGGATCCGGACAAGCTCAAGCGCCGGATCGAGGAGGCCTCGCGCTATGTTCCGCTGGAGCAGTTGTGCCTGTCGCCGCAGTGCGGGTTCTCCTCGACGGTGGAAGGCAACGTGCTCACCCAGCAGGAGCAGGCAGCCAAGCTGCGGCTGCTGGCCAGCGTAGCGGCGGACGTGTGGGGCTGAAGGCCGCCTGCTGACCGGCGCCCTGCTGACCCGGGGTACGGGCTCACGACGAGCCGAGTTCACGTCGGCCCGCTCTCAGGCTGATCCATGCTCACGATCACTGTCGGAGCCCACCGGGCGATCTCGCCTTCCCTGTGCCGCACGCGCCCGGCGCCGGCGGCGCAGCAGCGCGCGCGCTATCAGGGCCGCGACCACGACGCCCAGCCCGATGAGGACGTACCAGGAGTAGCGGACGACCGTCGAGTAGATCACCTCGATGTGGCTGCCCGCCAGGTAGCCGACCGACGTCCACACCCCGGCCCACAGCGCTGCCCCGATCGTGTTGAAGAGCAGGAAGCGTGGCCAGGGCATCTCCACGGTGCCCGCGACGATCCCGTTGAGCTGCCGCAGCCCCTCGATGAACCGCGCGATGACGACGATCCCACCGCCGTTGCGGCGGAAGAAGCTCTCGGCCCGGTCCATGCGCTCCGCGGTCAGCAGGACGTAGCGGCCATAACGTGCTACCAGTGCCCGCCCGCCCAGCCGGCCGATCAGGTACCCGATGTTGTCGCCGATGACCGCCGCCACGAAGGCGGTGAGGCCCACCCCGACGACGCTGAGCCGGCCTGCGCCCGCGTACACCGCTCCCGCGATCAGGATGGTTTCGCCCGGAACGGGGACGCCGAAGTCCTCCAGCATCACCAGCCCGCCGATGGCCACATACCCGTAATGGCCGATCAAGGGCGCGAAGCCGGACAGGAAGCCGGGCAATGGCGGAGCGGACATCAGCGCCCTACCTCCCCACAGGCGGGCCGGGAAATCTCTTGCCGCCCCCGTGGGGCTGAGCATACGGTCGCCTCCGTGCCCAGCACCCCGGCGATGCCCGACTGACGGCCCGGCATGGACCTGGCACCGCTACGGAGCTCACGAGATTTCCGCCTTCTGTACGCAAGTGGCACCGTCACCGCATTCGGCACGCAGGCGGCCGAAGTGGCGCTGCTCGTCCAGGCTAAGCAACTCACCGGCTCGGCACTGGCGGTCGGGCTGCTCGGGGCGACCGAACTGCTCCCGCTGGTGGTCTTCGGGCTGTATGGCGGCGTGCTGGCGGACCGCCTGGACCGGCGGGTGCTGATCCGCTGGTGCGAGGTCGGATTGGCTGGCTGCGCGGTGCTGCTGGTGCTGAACGCACTGGCCGTCCATCCCCGGGTGTGGCCGCTCTACGCGGTCGCCGCGCTGATGTCGGCGCTGGCATCCCTGCAGCGCCCCTCGCTGGAGGCGGCGATCCCCCGGGTGGTGGCCAAAGATCAGCTCATCGCCGGGGCCGCCCTGCTGGCCCTGTCCCAGAACGGCACCTACATCGCCGGGTCTGCCCTCGGTGGGCTGCTCGCCGCCGGGGCAGGGCCCGGGATCGTCTACGTGATCGAGGCAGCCGGCTTCGCCGTGTCGTTCGCGATGGTGTGGTTCCTCGCGCCGTTGCCCATGCTGCCCGGCCAAGCACCCGCCGGGCAGGTCCGGGGGTTGAGCGGTGTCATCGAGGGGCTCCGATATGCTCGGTCCAGGCCCGATCTGCTCGGCTCCTACCTCGTGGACCTGGCGGCGATGGTCTTCGCCTACCCGAACGCGCTCTTCCCTTTCCTGGCTGCCGCCGTGCACGCGGACTGGGCCATCGGCCTGATGTTCGCGGCCCCTTCGGCCGGCGCGCTCGCGGTGTCGCTGGCGGGCCGGCGGCTGAACCGGATCCGCCGCCATGGGCTGGCTATCGCGGTGGCGGCCTCGGTGTGGGGCGTGTCGGTGTTCGCACTCGGGTTCGCACCCGATATCGAGGTCGTGCTGGGCTGCCTGCTCGTCGGCGGCGCGGCGGACATGATCAGCGGAATCTTCCGGGACACCCTGTGGAACCAGACGATCCCCGACTCGCTTCGGGGGCGGCTGGCCGGGGTCGAACTGCTCAGCTACAGCCTGGGCCCGTCGGCGGGGCAGTTGCGCGGCGGAGTGGTCGCCGAACTGGGCGGGGCGCGCTTCTCCCTGTGGGCGGGCGGACTGGGCTGTGTGGCCGCGGTCGGTCTGCTGTGCCTGGCGCTGCCCACGTTCGTCTCCTACCGGGCGGCGCCGCCTGCCGTCGGCACCGCCGCCGCTAAGGCAGGGGCCTGACCCCCTGGCCATGGCCGAGACCGCCCGGCCGGGCAGCGGTGTGCCCATGGCGGGCGCATGGTCACGGTGGGCGCATGGTCACGGCGCGGTCCGTGCCCATAACGGCATCGTCGGTGCGCCGTTACCTTTGGGGTATATATGCCTCCGAGCGGCATTTATGGAACCTGTGGTGCATCCCTTCGGGCTTGCTGGGTATGAGAGGATCGGATGCGAGCGAGGGAGAGCGGGCCGGTGCTGTTGCGCCGGGCAACCGGCGGACAAGGACGGGGCACTCGCATGAGAGCTGACCGCCCAGGGGGCGCGCAGCCATGTGCTCATGACGATGGCTGGCTGACCGAAGACCAGGCGGAAGCCCACACGCACGGGATCTGCTTCAAGACCGGGCCACCCGCCCTGGTCGGGGTCGAACTGGAATGGCTCGTCCACGACGGTTGTGATCCCGCACTGCCGGTGGGCCGTGACAAGCTCGCCGCGGTCCGCGCCTCGGCTGGGGCCGGCGGGCCGTTGCCGGGGGGCGGAACACTCACCATCGAACCCGGCGGTCAACTCGAAATCAGCTCGGCTGCGGCGCCCGGGCTGACCGCGTGCATCAGCGCCGCACAAGCCGATCTGGCGGCCCTGCGCGGCGCTGTCGCGGGCGCGGGACTGTATCTGGTGGGCCGCGGGCTGGATGCCATCCGCCCGCCGCGCCGCATCCTGGACCAGCCGCGGTATGTGGCCATGGAAGAGTTCTTCGACCGGTCGGGTCCCTGGGGCCGGGTCATGATGTGCAGCACGGCCTCGGTCCAGGTCAGCCTCGACGCTGGCGAGGAGGGGGACGGGACCTCCGGCTACGCCTGGCGATGGCGCCTGCTGCACGTGATCGGCCCGGTGATCCTCGCCACGTTCGCCAACAGCCCCGTGCACCACGGGCGGCCGACCGGCTGGAAGTCGACCCGGCAGGCCGTCTGGGCTCGGCTCGACCCGACCCGGACGCGCTCGCCCGCCCGCGCGCAGTGCGCGAGCACCCGGGATCCGCGGTCCGTATGGGCCGACTACGCGCTGGATGCGAATGTCCTGTGCGTGCGGCGCCCCGGACCGGGTGGCTGGGCCGCCCCGCCCGGCCTCACCTTCCGGCAGTGGCTGCGCGGCGGTGGAGACCGCCCGCCCACGCTGGCAGATCTCAGCTACCACCTGACCACACTTTTCCCGCCCGTCCGGCCACGCGGCCACCTGGAGTTCCGGGCGCTCGACGCGCAGGGCGGGGATGGCTGGGTGGTCGCGGCGGCGGTGGTCACCGCACTGGTCCAGGACCCCGTCGCGGCCCAGGAAGCGATGGCGGCCGCGGCCAGGCTCTGGCACGCCCACCGGCACCCGTGGGCCGCCGCCGCCCGGCATGGCCCCGCCGATGCCGACGTGCGGGCGGCGAGCGTGCG
>DAHUZQ010000246.1 GCA_027306495.1 Actinomycetota bacterium
GGGCCGCGGCGGTGAAGTTCGAGGACGGATCCGGCAGGGCCACCCCCGGCGTTGCCGTCGCCCTGCTGCGACTGCTCGGAGCGGACACACTGGCGGATGGCCGGGGGGCACTCGATGAGATAGCCCACATCCCCGTCAATGGCGGCGATCGCCCGGTAGGTGAGATCCGGGCGACCCTCCAGGGGGCCTGAGGGGCACGTCGGCGTGGCGGCGCGGCGACCGGAGCCGCCCCCCGGGTGACCCGCCCCCGGCTGGGCGTCCCTATCCGGGCGGACCCCGCTCCCGGCTGGGCGTCCCGGCAGCCGCTGGTGTCCAGTCCGCCCCCGTCCGCAGCTGCCAGGGTGCTAGCTGGACTCCCGCCGACGCTGCTGCCACTGGCACTATAGGTGCTGCTGAGAGGCATGATCGTGGATGACCGGTATGCTTGCAACCTGGTTTGCAATAGCAAGCACTCTTTGATTAACTGGGTATGTGAGTCCGGTGAATGTCAGCTCGATCGGGGCGTACATCCGCGAGCAGCGTGAGCAGGCCAAGATCTCCCTGCGCCAGCTTGCCTCCGCCGCGGGCGTCTCCAACCCCTATCTGAGCCAGATCGAGCGGGGTCTGCGGCGGCCGAGTGCGGAAATCCTCCAGCAGATCGCCAAAGGGCTGCGCATCTCCGCCGAGGCCTTGTACGTCCAGGCCGGGATCCTGGAGGAGCGCCATCCCGACTCGGGTGTCCGCGCAGCGGTTCTCGCGGACCCGGAACTCGGGGAACGCCAGAAGCAGGTGCTGCTGGAGATCTACGAGTCGTTCCGGCGCGAGACGGGGACAAACCTGGCGGATGCGGCCGAATCAGTGCCGGAATCCGTAGTGCCGGGCCCAGGCCCGGCGGAAGGCACCCGCACCGGCGGGCGCCGGCGCGCGGGCCGCAAACCGGACGCGGAGGTGTCCGCACCGGTCCCGGAAGGTGGACCCGCGCCCGCGGGCCCGGATGGTGTGGCCGCACGGCGGGCCGGGCCGGTACCCAACGGCACCGGCGGCGCAGGGCCGCGCGATCGGGAGGACCCACACGAGTAACAACGGCTGGGGAACTGGCCGCCCGGGCACCAACCGGGCACGAAACAGCGGCCGCCGGGGGGCGGCCCACGAAAGGATGACATACCGCTATGGCTCGCACGATCGATGTGAGGACCGAAGTTCGCAGGCTCGTGGACAGCAAGCCTGTCTATGCCGCCGCGGGGGTGGGCGTGCTCGCCTCCGAAGCCATCCGGGAACTGCCTGCCCGCCTCGCCCGCCTGCGGGAGGAGGCGCAAGGGGCGCCGCTGTCCGCCCGCGCGACCGGGTATGTGTCAACCGCCCGCGCCAGGGCGCTGGCTGGCTACGAGAAGCTGGCGCTGCGTGGGCAGCAGGTGCTGCAGACCCGGCCCGCGGTGAGCACGCGCAACGGGAAGACCAAATAACCGCCGCCCTGCGCGGCCTCCCGCCGGGAGGCCGCGCAGGCACTGGCGCCCCGTCCGGGCTCAGGTGCTCCAGCGCTGGCGCCCAGCCTATTTCCAGCTACGAACGGATAACCTGACAGCGTGTCATTCAGCCAGGGTGCGTTGACCCCGCTTGTGTTGTTTTTCGCAGTGCTCGCGCTAGCTGCGTTCGTCGTGGAGGCTTGGGCCTTCATCGACGCCATCCGCAGGCCCACAGGCGCTTTCGCCGCCGTCGGAAAGCTGACCAAGCCGCTCTGGCTCATCATCCTCGGGGTCGCCGCGGTGATCGGGCTCGGCAGCGCCGTGACAGCGCTCCTCTACGGGGGCCTGTCCATCGTGGGTATCCTGCCGGTCGCCGCTTTCGTCGCGGGCGCTGTATACCTGGCCGATGTCCGGCCCAAAGTGCGAGAGTTCCGCGGCGGCACCCACCAGGGCCCGTACGGTCCCTGGTAAGGGCGCATTCGTGTGATCACGGAATCCTGTCAGCCAATACAGCTGACAGGATTCCGTGATCATGAAAGTCAGGCACCCGCGGCGCGCGGAGCCGCCCGGTGCCTGTCTTGACGGCTTCATGCCGCCAGTACGATGCCGGGCATGAGCGATGATGCGAGGCGCACCCAGCGGCTGGAACTCGACGACCAGACCCTGCGCGAGTGGGACGCGCTCGTGCTGCATTCCTCTCCCGAAGCCATCGTGCTGGACCGGTCGGCCTTCTATCCCGGCGGTGGTGGCCAGCCGCCGGACCACGGCGTCCTGCTGTGGGGTGGGGTGCAGACCCGTATCGTGGGCGCACGCAAAGGGGAGGATCTCGAACTTATCCCCGACGAGACCGATCCAGTCCCGCCCGTGGGGACAGCGGTGCGTGGCGCGGTGGAAGAGGGCAGGCGGACCGCGCTCATGCGGACCCATTCGGCCCTGCACGTCCTCGGGGGTGTCGTGTTCCGCGACTACGGTGCCCTGGTGACCGGGGGAAACATGGAGCCGCTGACGGCGCGCATGGACTTCAACCTGACAGAGGTGCCGCCCGGATTCCGGGAGAACATCGAGCAGGCCTGCAACGCCGAAGTCCTCGCCGACCGGCGTATCGATGTCCGGGTCCTGCCAAGGGACGAGGCGTTCGCCATCCCCGACATCATCCGCACAGCGACCAATCTGGTGCCGCCGGGGATCCCGGAGGTGCGCATCATCGACATCGTCGGGCTCGATACCCAGGCCGACGGCGGCACTCACGTCGCCTCGACGCGCCAGATAGGCCGCATCGAGGTCGCCAAGATCGAGAACAAGGGCAAAGGGTTCAGGCGGGTCCGGATCCGGGTGGCGGACGGCGGCTGAGCCGCTGGGTGGTGGCCGAGCCGCTGGGTGGTGGCCGAGCCGCTGGGTGGTGGCCGAGCCTGCCTGGGAGGGCTGTGGCCGAGCCCGTCGGTGAGGGCGAGCCTGTCTGGTCACGGGGGTGGCCGAGCCGCTGGGTGGTGGCCGAGCCTGCCTGGCAGCGGACAGCGGCGAGCCTGAGAGATGGCGCCCGATGGGAGTCGGCCAGGCAGCGCTGGCCCGTCAGAGCGGAAGCAGCAGGAGGGTGGCCGGCACGGCCACGATGGCCGCAGCAGCGACAGCGATCAGGGCCAGTGCTGGGCGGGGCAGCCGTGGCACCGGTGTGAGCAGCCGGGAAACCCGCACGGCCATCTCGCCGTCAGTCTCCGGGGCGCCCGCCAGCGCTCCACTGGGCGTTGCGTCCAGCCCGGACGCCCCGAACCGCAGCAGCGCCATGGCGAGTTCCCGGGCCGGGCGATGGCGGAGCACGCGGTCGTCGGCGAGCATCTCGACCAGCAGTGCCACGCTGTGCTGCGCCCGGCGCGCGATCGCCGAACGGGGGAAGGCACGGCGCAGCGCACTGAATGGGAGCAGCACGAGGTCATGGCGGGCCCGCAGGTGGGCGCGTTCGTGAGCCAGGACGGCGGCCAATTCGGCCTCGCCAAGCAGGTCGATCGTCCCGGCGCTGATAACGATCCGTGAGCGCAGGCCCGGTAGGCAGTAGGCAGTCGCGGCGGGGTGGTCGACCACCAACGCTCCCGGCACCTTCGGGTCGCCGTGAGCGAGCAGGCTGAGCAGCGTCCGGTGACGGTGGCGGGCGAGGAACACCCGGGCCGCCGCCGCGACGAGCACCCAGCACAGCAACGTCAGCAGCAGCGCGCCGGCGCCAAGGAACGCCAGCCGGCCGATGGTGAGCAGGGTCGGGGCGCTCTTGCGAAGATCGGCCTCGCGCAGCGCCCGGGCCGCGCCGGCGACGGCCCCGAAGGCCACACCGAAACTCCCGCCAACGGCGCCGAACCCGGCGAGCGCACCAACCGCCGCAAGGCCCCAGCCCAGGCCGAGTGCCTGCCAGAGCACGATGGCGGCGGCTGGTGACCGGTGGGGCCAGCGGGCGGACGCCAACATGGCCGCGCCGGGCACGATGCCCGTTGCGACGGCCGCTAGGACCAATGCTGGCGGGAGCACGAGCGGTCAGTTCCGGGTGATTTCTCCGAGTGATTCAAGTGCCCGGCGCAGGACCTTGGCCTCGGCCTCCGAAACGCGGCGGGCAAAGCTGGCGAGAGCGGCGGACCTGTCACCGGTCTGGGCGAGCGCATGCAACATCAATTCGGTGACGTAGGCCTCCCGGCTCGCGGTGGGCCGGTAGAGCCAGGCCCGCCCATCTCGCTCGCGCCTGGCCAACCCCTTCTTGGACAGCCGGTCCAAGACCGTCATCACCGTCGTGTGGGCGAGATCGCGGTCGGTGAGCATGGCTCCGACCTGGCGGACTGTGAGCGGGCCATCACTATCCCAGAGCACATCCATGATGGCGCGCTCAAGCTCGCCGAGTCTCCTCACGAACGTTACTGTATCGATGCTGCGCCGACAGGGGGAAGTGGGTGGTATGTCCATCACGCTCGAACTCGGCGACATCGCCGAGCAGAGAGTCGACGCGGTCGTGAACGCGGCGAACTCGTCTCTGCTCGGGGGTGGCGGGGTGGACGGCGCGATCCACCGCCGAGGCGGTCCGGCCATTCTCGCGGACTGCCGTCGCCTGCGCGCTGACCGTTACCCCGATGGCCTGCCTGCCGGCCGGGCCGTGGCGACCACGGCCGGCGACCTGCCCGCCCGGTGGGTCATCCATACGGTGGGGCCGGTCTTCTCGCGCACCGACGACCGTTCCGCCGTCCTGGCGTCCTGCTACGCCGAATCTCTCCGGGTCGCCGACGAACTCGGGGCAAGATCGGTCGCCTTCCCTGCCGTGTCGGCGGGGATCTACGGCTGGCCGGCCGCGGACGCCGCCCGGATCGCACTCACCACCGTCGGCCGGGCCACCTCGCAGGTGCGCGAAGCCCGTTTCGTGCTGTTCAGCGAGCAGATGTACGAGATCTTCCGCAGCACCCTGGACCGGCTGACGCACCCATGACTGGCGGGGTGTCCGCAGCCCCAGGCCTGGTGGCAGACTGCTAAGCAAGCTGCCGCACACCGCGGAGGAACACGATGCCCGCTGCGTCACCCAGATTCCGTGCCGTTCTCGACAGGTTCGCGCCCTACCGGCCGGGCCGCAAGGTCGCCGCGCCGGATGGCCGTTCCTACAAGCTCTCGTCGAACGAATCCCCGTTCGGCCCGCTGCCATCGGTGGCGAAGGCCATCTCGCACGCGGCCGACGGCATCCACCGTTACCCGGACAACGGTGGCGTGGCGCTGATCGAGGCGTTGGCCAGCCGGCACAACGTCCCGCCCGGGCATATCGCGCTCGGCTGCGGATCGGTTGGCGTCACCCAGCAACTGCTGGCCGCGGCGGCTGAGCCGGGGACCGAGGTGCTGTACGCGTGGCGGTCCTTCGAGGCCTACCCGACGCTGGCCGATCTGTCCGGCGCGCAATCGGTCCGGGTGGCGCTGCGGGGGGACAGGCATGACCTGGACGCCATGGCGGCGGCGGTGACGCCCCGCACCAGGATCATCTTCGTCTGCAACCCGAACAACCCGACCGGGACGGTGGTCCACGCCGACGAACTGAAGGAGTTCTGCGATCGCGTTCCGCCAGACTGCCTGGTGGTGCTTGACGAGGCGTACTCGGAGTACGTCCGGGACCCGTCGGTCCCCGATGGCCTGCAGGTGTACCGGGACCGGCCCAATGTCGCCGTCCTGCGCACCTTCTCCAAGGCCTACGGCCTAGCTGGGCTGCGCGTGGGCTTCCTGATCGGGCACGAACCGGTGGCGGAGGCCGTCCGCAAAACCATGCTGCCGTTCACTGTGAACGCGCTGGCGCAAACAGCCGCACTCGCCTCGCTGGCAGCCGAACCGGAACTCCTCGCGCGGGTCGATCAGGTGGTCGCCGAACGCGGGCGCGTGCGCGATGAACTGCTGGCCCAGGGCTGGGCAGTGCCGCCGACCGAGGCGAACTTCGTATGGCTCTCGCTCGGTGAGGACACCACCGACTTCGCGCAGGCGTGTGAACAGGTGGGGATCAGCATCCGGCCGTTCGCTGGTGAAGGGGCGCGGGTGTCCATCGGCAGCCGGGAAGACAATGACGCGTTCCTGGCCGTGGCGCGGGCTTACCCACGCCGGCATTGACGCCAGCGGTCAGCCGCTCTCCTCTGCCGTGATGTCCGCCCCGAGCGTGGAGAGCCGGCTCGCGATCGCCGCGTGGCCCCGGTCGATGAGGTAGCCGGGAGCGACTACCGTCTCGCCCTCGGCGCACAGTCCGGCCAGGATGAGCGCGATGCCGGTCCGCAGATCGTGCGCCTCCACCTTGGTGCCCTTGAGCGTCGCCGGGCCGTGGACGATGGCCACGTTTTCGGCCACTTCCACGTCAGCCCCCATCTTGGTCAGTTCCCCGACCAGCGTGTAGCGGCTGTCGTAGATCGTTTCCCGGATGTAGCTGGTGCCCTCCGCCAGGCAGCTCAGGGCCATGATCGGCGACTGGAGATCGGTCGCGAACCCGGGGTAGGGGCTGGTGATCACATTGATCGGCCGGAGCGTGCGGTCCCGGCGGACCTGCAGCACGGCACCGTTGGAAGCGAACTCCACCCCCATCTGCTCCAGCTTCCAGCGCACCACACCGAAGCTTTCCAAGTTGGCCCCGACCAGGCTGAGCTCACCTCCGGTGATCGCGGCGGCCATCGCGAACACGCCCGCGTCGATCCGGTCCGCCATCACCGTGTGCTCGGTGGCCCGCAATTCCGATACGCCCCGGACGGTGACGAAGCCGGTCCCCCCGCCGTCGATGTGCGCTCCCATCTTGGTCAGGAACGTGATGACATCGAGCACTTCTGGTTCGAGCGCGGTGTTGTCGATCACCGTGGTGCCCGGCGCCATGGACGCCGCCATGATGAGGTTCTCGGTCCCGGTATGGGATGGCGTGTCCAGGTAGAGGTGAGCGCCCCGCAGTGTCCCGGCCTTGACGTGGATCTTGTCGCCGGCCTCGTCCACGGTGGCCCCGAGCCTGGCGAAGCCGCGGTAGTGGAAGTCGAGGTTGCGGCTGCCGAGGTTGCATCCGCCGATGCCTTCGATGACCGCTTCACCGAGGCGGTGCAGCAACGCCGGCACGAACAGCACCGAACCGCGGAACCTGCGGGCGATCTCGGCCGGCAGCACCGGGCTGGTCAGGTGGGAGGCATCGACGACCAGCGTGCGTTCCTCTTCATGGAACTTGACCACCGCCCCGATCGCCTGGGCGAGTTCGACGGCCCGGCGCACATCCTCGATCGGGGGAACGTTGCGCAGTACGGTGCGCCCGCGCTCGGCTAGCAGCGAAGCCGCGATCATCTTCAGCGCGGCGTTCTTGGCGCCCTGGACGAAGACTGTGCCCTGCAGTGGGTTGCCGCCTCGCACGCGGTAGCAGGTCTCCGGGCCGACAGTCATGAGCACGCTGCTCCTGTTCCCTCTGGATGACTTGGGGCGCCCCGCGCTGGGAAGGGGTGGCGGAACACCAGCACGCTGGCCGACTGTGAACTGCCTGGCTGGCGGCAAACCGGGCGTGCGCGAAGTTCAGTATCCCATCCCCCCGCTGGTCCCGGGGCCATTGTGAGCATCCCGGCACTGGCCCTGGGCTGCGGTCCGGCCAGATCAGCAGGCCGGGGCCGGCTGTCGGGGGCCGTCGGTCGGCGGTCGGCGGACTGGAACCGGCCCCGCTGGCCGCGGCTGGCGTGTGCACAACCCATCGCCGCACCCCCCATCGTCCGCTCCCCGCCATCAATGGTGCCAGGCACCATTGATGGCGTCCCGGCCACCCTAGGCCCAGCCGTGCCCGGTGATCCGCTGGTAGGCCTCGACGTACAGCTCGCGGGTGCGTTCGACGACCGCGGCGGGCAGTGGTGGCGGGGCGGCGCCACCGTGGCGGTCCCAGCCGGACTCGGGGGACAGCAGCCAGTCCCGCACGTACTGCTTGTCGAACGACGGCTGCGGGTGGCCGGGCCGCCAACTGTCCGCCGGCCAGAACCGGGACGAGTCCGGAGTGAGCACTTCGTCGGCGAGCACCAGCCGGCGTTGCGGATCGAAGCCGAGTTCTATCTTGGTATCGGCCACGATGATCCCGCCGCGGGCCGCTATCTCCTCACCGTGCCGGTAGACCGCCAGGGTGATCCGCCTCAGCTCAGCCGCCACATCGGGGCCGACCAGCGCGGCGACCGCCGCGGCGGGGATGTTCTCGTCGTGTTCGCCCGGTGGCGCCTTGGTGGCCGGGGTGAAGACCGGTTCCGGCAACCGCGCGCCCTCGGTGAGGCCGGCCGGCAGCGAAACCCCGCACACAGCCCCGTCACGCTGGTAATCGAGCCAGCCAGAGCCGGCCAGGTAGCCACGCGCGACACATTCCACGGGCACCATGTCCAGCGGGCGGCACACCATGGCCCGGCCGGCGAACTCCGCTGGCACGGGCCCCTCCAGCAGGTGGTTGGGCACCACGTCCGCCAGTCGCTCGAACCACCACAGTGACAACGCGGTGAGGATCTTGCCCTTGTCCGGGATCGGTGTCTCCAGCACGTGGTCGAAGGCGGAGATGCGGTCGGTGGCGACGATCAGCAGCGTGCCGTCGGGCCTGCGGTAGATCTCGCGGACCTTGGCCGAGTAGAGGTGCGTCAGGCCGGCGCTGCCGGGCGCGGGGCCGGCCGTGCCCGGGCGGTCCTGTTCGGTCACGCAAGCGCCCGCAGGCGCTCGAAGACCGGGCCGAGGCGCTCCACGTAGCGCTCCGGACGGCAGGCCTCGTCCAGTGCCGCTTCGTCCAGGTCGCGTCCCGCCGCCGCTGCCTGCTTGCGCAGAGTCTCACGGAACGGCGTGCCGGTTTTCCAGGTGGCCATCGCTGCGGCCTGCACGAGGGCGTAGGAGTCCTCGCGGGACATGCCGTTCTCGACGAGGTGGAGCAGCACGCTAGAAGTGTAGATGAGGCCGCCGGTCGACTCCAGGTTCGCCCGCATCCGCGCCTTGTCGACCACCAGGTCCCGGATCAGGCCGGTGGTCTGGTGCAGCAGGTAGTCGGTCGCGATCGCCGCGTCCGGGAGGGCGACGCGCTCCACACTGGAGTGGGAGATGTCCCGCTCGTGCCACAGTGCCATCCCCTCGGTCACCGGGGTGACGTAGGCCCGGACGACTCGGGCAAGCCCACAGATGCGTTCCGAGCGGACGGGATTGCGCTTGTGGGGCATCGCGGAGGAGCCCTTCTGCCTGGACCCGAACGACTCGGCCAGTTCCCTGACCTCGGTCCGCTGGCAATGCCGGACCTCCAGCGCGACCGCTTCGCACACGGTCGCCAGCAGGGACAGCGCGGCGACCCATTCGGCGATACCGTCCCGGAAGACCACCTGAGTGGCCACATCGGCGGGCCGGAGCCCGAGTTCGGTGAGGACGGTGGCCTCGATCGCGGGATCGATAGTGGAGTAGGTGCCGACGGGACCGGAGAGCTTGCCCACCGCGACCGCGTCCCGTGCCCGGGCGAGCCGGTCCCGGCAGCGCGCCGCTGCGAACGCGAAGTCGGCGACCCGGTGCCCCCAGACATCCGGTTCGGCGTGAATACCATGAGTCCGGCCCACCCGGAGGGTTCCGGAGTGGGCGAGCCCGTGATCGCGAAGGACGGCCACCAGTTCGCTGGCACGCTCGATGAGCAGATCGCTCGCTTCGCTCAGTTGCAGAGCCAGGCCGGTATCCAGCAGGTCCGACGACGTGAGGCCGAAATGCACGTAGGCGGCCGCCTCGCGGGGGACGGTGTTGTCGGCCCAGGCCGTCAGGAAGGCGATCACGTCGTGGTCGACCACCGCTTCGTGAGCCGCGACCGCTTCCGGTGTCGGCGGCGCCGCCGCCGCCACGGCGGTGACCGCGTCGGCGGGCGCGGTCCCCGCCCTTGCATGCGCGGCCAGCACAAGCGTCTCCACCCGGCACCAGAGTTCGTACTTGTACGACTCACTCCAGACCCGGCCCATCTCCGGCAGCGTGTAGCGCTCAATCACGGTTCCATCCTGCCGCAGGCGGGGGGAGGACGTCCGGCCGGCGTGGCGGCGCGGGCGGTGGTTGGGTGCGGCGGGTGCTGGCCGCGGCTTCGAGGGGGCGCCGGGCGGTGGTCGGTCCGGCAGGTCAGGCGCGGGCGGACGAGGCCGCATCCTCCGCGATGTCGGACCGGTACCAGCCACCCGGAAGCTGGATCCGGGCCGCTGCCCGGTAGGCCGTCCCGCGGGCCGAGGCAAGGTCCGGTCCGGTCCCGACCACGTTCAGCACCCGCCCGCCGGCCGACCGCAGGTGGCCCGCCCCGTCCCGCACGGTCCCGGCATGCAGGACGTACGCCCCATCCACCCGTTCCGCATCGGCAATGCCGTCGATGGCGGCGCCGGTCACCGGGGCAGCGGGGTAGCCCTCGGCGGCGATCACCACGCTGACTGCGGCACCGGGGGACCACTCCAGCGGGCCCGCCCCGGCCAGTGAGCCGGACGACGCCGCGGCGAGCAGCTCCGCGAGTGGCGTTCGCAGGAGGTCCAGCACCACCTGCGTCTCCGGATCCCCGAACCGCGCGTTGAACTCCACGACCCGTGGCCCGCCGGCGGTGAGGCATAGGCCGGCGTACAGCAGGCCCCGGTAGGGAGTTCCGCGCCGCCTGAGTTCCTCGATCACCGGCTGGACGACCGTGCCCATGAGCTGGCCGGTCATAGCGGGGTCGGCCCAGGGAAGGGGTGTGTAGGCGCCCATGCCGCCGGTGTTCGGGCCGGTGTCGCCGTCATGTGCGCGCTTGAAGTCCTGCGCTGGGAGCAGCGGCAGGGCGCTGGCCCCATCGCTGACCGCGAACAACGACACTTCGGGCCCGTCGAGGAATTCCTCGATCACGGTGGTCCCACACGCCGCGGCGTGGGCGAGGGCGGTGGCCAGGTCCTGCGTGACCACGACCCCCTTGCCGGCCGCAAGCCCGTCCGCCTTCACCACGTAGGGCGGCCCGAAGGCCCGCAGCGCCGCAGCGGCCTGGTGCTCGGTCCGGCAGGTTCTGGCCTGCGCTGTGGGAACCCCGGCATCTGCCATGACCTGCTTGGCGAAGGACTTGGATCCCTCGATCATGGCCGCCCGCCTGCTGGGCCCGAAGCAACCAATCCCGGATGCCCGCAGCGCATCCGACAGCCCGGCCACCAGTGGCGCTTCCGGGCCGACAACGACAAGCACCGGCGCCAGGCTCCGCGCCAGCTTGCTCACCGCGGCAATATCGCTGAGATCGGCCGGGTGCACGCTGGCGAAATCGGCGATGCCCGGATTGCCCGGCGCGGCGTGCAGGCTGGTTACGGCGGGGTCGCGGGCGAGCGCCCGGGCCAGCGCATGCTCGCGGCCGCCAGAGCCCAGCACGAGGACGCGCACCCCGCGAGCCTACCCGCGTCGCCGGGCCCGGCGACGTAGCTCAGATCAGCGGGCGGATCTGCAGGGTCTGATCGCGGCGTGGGCCGGTGCCGATCACGGCTACCGGGGCGCCGATGAGATCCTCCAGTGCCCGCACGTACGCCCGCGCGGGGCCGGGGAGGTCCGCGAACTCCTTGGCGTGGGACAGGTCCTCCCACCACCCGTCGAGGTACTCATAGATCGGCTTGGCGTGATGGAACTCGGTCTGGGTCATGGGCACCTCGCCGTGGCGGACGCCGTCGACGTCGTAGGCGACGCACACCGGCACCTTCTCCATCCCCGAGAGCACATCGAGCTTGGTGATGATGAAGTCGGTGATGCCGTTGACCCGGCACGCGTAACGCGCGATGACGGTGTCGAACCAGCCGGTCCGGCGCGGCCGGCCGGTGGTGGTCCCGTACTCGCTGCCCGCCTTGCGCAGCCACTCACCCTCAGGGCCCGTCAGTTCGGTGGGGAACGGCCCGGCGCCGACCCGGGTCGTGTACGCCTTGGCTATCCCGACAACCTTCGTAATCCGCGTGGGCCCGATCCCCGCGCCGGCGCACGCGCCGCCGGCCGTGGGTGAGGAGGACGTGACGAAGGGGTAGGTGCCGTGATCCACGTCGAGCAGGGTCGCCTGCGCGCCCTCGAGCAGGAGCGTTTTGCCCTCGTCGAGCGCGGTGTTCAGGACCAGGGTGGTATCGGCCAGGTAGGGGGTCAGCCGTTCCCCGTATTCGAGGTACTCGGCGACGACGGCATCGGGGTCGATGCCACGCCGGTTGTAGACCTTGGTCAGTATCTGGTTCTTCTCCCGAAGCACAAGCTCGAGCTTCTGGCGCAGGATCCCCGGGTCGAGCAGGTCCTGCACTCTGATTCCGGTCCGGGCGACCTTGTCGGCGTAGGTGGGCCCTATGCCGCGCCCGGTGGTGCCGATGCGGGCGCCGCCCAGGTAGCGCTCGGTCACCTTGTCCAGGGCCCGGTGGTGGGGCATGATCAGGTGCGCGCTGGCGGAAATGAGAAGCCGTTCGCTGGAGACGCCGCGGGCGGCGAGGCCGTCGATCTCCGCGATCAGGACTTCCGGGTCGATCACCACGCCGTTGCCGATGACAGGGATGACATCTGGGCAGAGCACGCCGGAAGGCAGCAGGTGCAGAGCGTAGCTCTCGTCCCCGATGACGATGGTGTGCCCGGCGTTGTTGCCACCCTGGTACCGGACGACGTAGTCGGCGCGATCACCGAGCAGGTCGGTGGCCTTGCCCTTTCCCTCGTCTCCCCACTGTGCCCCTACCAGGACGATGGCGGGCATAAGACCAGCCCCTTCCCCCGCTCCCGGTTCCAGTTTGGCGGACGGTTGACGTAAGGCCGCGAAATCGCCAGGCTACTCGGGCAGTGGGGCCGGCGCCATCCGCTGCCCGGCCGGGGTCCCGCCCGGGCGCGGTTACGGGCGTGGCGGTTGTGCCCGGGCCCCTCCCGGGCACCCCGCCGCATCGCGGCGAACATCCGCCAACGGCCGCTGTCGTGTGCGGCTGGCACCCGCGCCGGTGGCATCCCCGCCCGGGGACACTGACCACCACGTTGTTCGCGGTGGAGGAAATCGAGGTGGCCCCGGTGACGACCGGCACCGGTTTCAGGGTGGTAGTGGTGAGCCCGTCACCGACCTGTCCCACATGACTGGCACCCCAGGCGTAGACCTTCCCGGTGGTGGACACCGCATAGGAGGTATCCGACCCGGTGGCCAGCCGTCGGTACCTGACGCCGCCGGGCGGGTGGATGTGAACAGGTGAAGGCTTCGTCAGTTGCTTGCCGTTGCCCAGTTGACCGGCCCAATCGTCCCCCCAGGCCCACAGCGACCCGTCGGCCAGCTTCACCATCGTCTGCCCGTTGTTCCACAGCGATCCCCCCTCGGCCACGCGGATAACCGGGGCGCGCAGGTGGACCCGGACCGGGACGTCGGACGAATGGCCGATCCGCCCAATCCCCAACTGGCCGTGACCGTTGACTCCCCAGTCGTAGTACCGCCCATTGGCGAGCAGCGCGCCGGAGTTGGCGAACGATGCGACCAGCTTGGTGACGTGCTGGCCACTGAGCCCAGCCACCCTGGCCGGCTGCATGGTGTTGTGCCGGGTGCCATCGCCGAGGTCACCAGCAATGTTGTGGCCACATGTCCAGACGGTGCCGGCGGCGTCGTAGAGGGCGTGGTTGCTCGCTCCAGCCAGCGCGCTGACATGGGAGAAAGGCAGCTCGACCGGGGTGAGGTAAGCCTGGTTGGTCCCGAGGCAGAGTTCCCCCCCGCCGTTTTGGCCCCAGCCCCAGACGTGCCCATGAGTGTCGACGGCCAGGCCGGTGTCGTAGGACATCGCATCCTGCGGTATCGATGCGATCTTCACCCCGGCGGGGAACCGCACCTGCACCGGCGTGCCGAAGGAATTGCTGGTCCCGCCGTCACCCAGTTCTCCTTGGGTGCCAAGGCCCCAGGCATACAGGGCGCCATTGGTCAGCAGCGCGTACTGCGCCGCGTTCGAACTCCCTACCTCGGCAACCTTTCCCGGCAGTGTGACGGGCACCGGTGAGGTCCGGATGTCAAAGTTCCCGGATTTGCCGCCAAAGAACGATCCCCAGGACAGGACGGTCGCGGTGACCGCCGGACTGGTCACCTTGTGGGAGCGGGGCAGCAAGCTCTGAGCTTTGCCCGCTGGTGAGCAGGCAGCCGCGAAGGCCAAGACCATCAGAGCAGTGCAGATCCCCGCGGGCAGCGTT
>DAHUZQ010000249.1 GCA_027306495.1 Actinomycetota bacterium
TCGCGTTCGCGGTCGCGCCGCCGATCCGGTACGGCGCCTGGCACCCTGTCGCCGGGCAGAGCTTCACCTTGCCGGGCGGCAGCACATCCTGGCCCGGCTTGGGCGCCATGCTGGCCGGGCTGGCGTTCGCTGCCGTGGTGCTGTTTCTCGGAGCGGCCGGATTGCGCCGGGTCGCCGGGCGCCCGCAACTCAGCGACGGCCCGGAGCGGGCCGCCGACGAGGTGCTGCGCCGGCAGTCCGGCCGGGCCATCACGGGCGCCGTGCTGAGCCTGCTGTTGCTCCTGCTGGCGGCATTCCTCATCGGCGGCAGCCAGGGCCTCGACGTGCCGGTGTCCACCATCTGCCCAGCCGCCTACCTGGGGGGCAGGATTCTGGTGATCGTCGGTCTGTGCAGCGCATGCGGCAGCATCGTGAGCTGGCTGGTGCTGAGCGGCTGGATCAGGGTGCGCGGGCCGGCAGCCACCACGGCGCTGCGGCCGGGGTCCTGACCGGTGGCGGGACAACCTGCTGGCGAGCACCCGCTGCTGCGGATCGACCTGTCCCGGCCGGTGCCGCCGTATGAGCAGCTGCGCACACAGATCGCCGGCCTGGTCGCGGCCGGGCGGCTGCCGCCCGGCGGCAGGCTTCCGTCGGTCCGGCAACTGGCCGGCGATCTCGGCTTGGCTCCCGGAACGGTCGCCCGCGCCTACACCGAACTGGAAGCGGCGGGGGTGATCAGCACGCGGCAGCGGGGCGGCACATTTGTGGCGACCACACCCGCCACGGACGGCGGCCGGCAGCGTGCGCTCGCCGCCGCAGCCGACAGTTTCGTCGGCAGGGCAAGGGAACTCGGCATGAGCGACGACGCCGCCGAGACGGCGGTACGGGAGGCGATCGCCCGGCTCGCCGCCACGTGACTCAGCTGAGAAGCGCCCGACAGCTCGGCGAGCCCCCTCGGCGCGGACGGTCTCCTTCTCGGTGACCGGCTCGCTAGGCTTCACCAGTACGCTCACGGGTCGGCGCGTCATCGACGTCAGCCCTGCCTCTCAGCCGCCGGTCGCGGTGAACCACACCTGCACCGCGGTAACCGGCACCACGCTGGGCGTCGGCACTGGCCGTGGTGCCCGGGTGTAACCGGCACCCGAGGTATACCCCACCGGGTATCATTGCCGGTGACAGGTAAGGGGGTCGCTGGTGAAGATCGACGATGCCGCGGTCGGCCCGGTGCTCAACCGGCTGCGCCGCGCTCAGGGCCAGCTCGCGGGCGTCATCGCCATGATCGAGTCGGGGCGCGAGTGTGCTGAGGTGGTCACGCAGCTTGCCGCCGTATCCCGGGCGCTGGACCGGGCCGGCTTCAAGATCGTCGCGAATGGGATGCGTCAGTGTCTCGTCGCCGGGGATGGTGCGACCCCGATGACGGAGGAGCAGATGGAGAAGATGTTCCTCACGCTGTCCTGACTGGTTGACCGCCGGGAAGCCCGGCGGTCAACCGGCCCAGCTGCAGGCCGGCCGTGCGGCGAGTCCGGTAAGCCGGATCAGCCAGAGCGGGCCCCGCAGCGACTCTCGCGCCAGGCCGGGTCTTGGTCCAGGCCGGGTCTTGGTCCAGGCCATGGGGAGATAGACCCGCGGCCCAGCGGTCAGCCGGTGAGGCTGGCCAGTGCGTCCGCCAGCCGCCGCGCGGCCTCGTCCGCCACCGCCTTCAGTTCGGGTGCTCCGGTCAGGGTGACCATGACCTGCGGGTCGAGGGCCTCGATGACCGTCCCCGCCGCTGTGGTGCGCACCACGACGTTGCAGGGGAGCAGCAGGCCGATGCCGCGGTCGATGCTCAGGGCCTTGTTCGCCAGCGACGGATTGCAGGCGCCGAGGATCACGTAGTCCTCGATCTGCTCGCCGAGCTTGGCCTGCAGCGTCGCCTTGACGTCGATCTCGGTCAGCACGCCGAACCCCTGCTCCTGCAGGGCGGAACGGACCCTGGCGACCGCCTCGGCGTACGGGATGTCCACTGTGATGCTCGTGCCGTATCCCATCTGTGGCTGCCCTTCCTGTGCTCGTTACCTACTGACATGATACCCCCAGGGGTATAGCTGCAGGCGACCGCTCCTTGATCGTGGTTGATCGGGCGGCGATTTTGCCACCTAATCAACCACGATCAAGGAATTCGGGCCTCCCGGCGGCCTGCGCTGTCCCGGCGGCCTGCGCTGTCCCGGCGGCCTGCGCTGTCCCGGCAGGCCGCGCTGGCGCAGGCATGTGCCCTGGCTACTGGCAGTTGGAGCACAGGCCCAGCACGTCGAGGCGGTGGCTGTGAGGCTGGAAGCCCTCCGCCGCCGCTAGCTGGCTGATGGTCGCGGTCGCGTCCCGCTCGAAGCCTGCGGGGAGAGTGACGTCGATGACTTTGCCGCAGTTCACGCAGACCAGGTGATGGTGATGCTCGGTGAGGTCCTCCGCGAGTTCGAAGCGGGTGAACTCATCGCTCGCGGGGACGCGCCGCACGATCCCGGCTGCTTCCAGATCGGTCAGGTGCCGGTATGCGGAACTGCGCGGCAGGTCGGGAAGCAGGACGGCGATGTCACCGATGCTGACCGGGTGCCCGGCGTCGGCGAGCATGCCGATGATGGCCCGCCGCCCAGTCGTGTACCGCTGATCGGCTTCCCGGAGGCGGTCCTCAACCAGGTCATGCAAGTCGGAGGTCATGGTTCCTCCCCGCTGTGGTGGACAGCGTCGGCCACGATGTGGCTGACGTGCTGGTCGGCCAGCGAATAGACAGCCTCCCGGCCCCGGCGCTCGACACCGACCAGCCTGGCCGCCCGGAGCACCCGCAGGTGATGTGATACCAGCGGTTGGCTCATTTCCAGCCGGTCGACCAGTTCATGCACGAACCGCGGCCGCTCGGCCAGTTCGGCGACGATCGCCAGCCGGGCCGGGGCGGAGAGCGCCTTCAGCAATTCGCCGGCGGCCTCATATTCCTGCGTCGCTCCGGTCACCGCCTCACATAAACATATGAGTATCCGTTTATGCAAGTCACATCAAGACCCCGCGCGTGATTTGTATTGAGACTTAGTCTCAGTGTATGTTTGCTGCATGGACGTGGAACTTGCTCGTTGTGGCATCGGGCCGTGGGCAGCGAAGGTGCCCGCAACGGTCGCCGGCCCTGCCGGGTTGCCGGGCGCGTGGGCACGCAGATGAGGGTGCCGGTCCTGCCAGCGAAGGTGCCCGCAACGGTCGCGGGCCGGGCTGGGTTGCCGGGCGCATGGGCACGCAGATGAGGTTGGCGGCTCAGCCCCGGATGGCCCGTAAGCGCAGGGTGATGCTGGCTGCCCCGGTGGCGGTGGGGGCGGTCATGCTGGCGGTGACCGGCTGCGGCAGTTCCGTGGCCGGTGGTTCCTCGGCGGGGGGTTCCGGGGCTTCCCCCGGAGTGATCGACGCCATCGGTGCCGAGAACCAGTACGCCAACGTGCTGGCCCAGATCGGCGGCCGGTATGTCCACGTGTCCTCGATCCTGAACAACCCCAATACCGACCCCCACACCTTCGAATCCAGCCCGTCGGTGGCCCAGGAGGTCAGCTCCGCCGAACTGATCGTCCAGAACGGCCTGGGTTACGACACATTCATGAACAAGATCGAGGCGGCATCGCCGAATCCCAAGCGGAAGGTGATCGTCGCTCAGCAGGTGCTGGGCTTGCCGGACAGCACCCCCAACCCGCACCTGTGGTACGACCCGCGAGCGATGCCGGCCGTCGCCCAGGTCATGGCCGCGGACCTGTCGGCGCTCCAGTCCGCGCACCGCGCCTACTTCCAAGCCAGGCTCACCGCATTCGACCGCTCGCTGCGGCCCTGGCTGGACGCGATCGCCGCCTTCCGGGCGCGTTACTCCGGCACGCGGGTCGCCACCAGCGAGCCGGTCGCGAACTACCTGCTGACGGCGATGGGCGCGGTCAATCTCACCCCGTTCCGGTTCCAGGCCGACACCATGAACGGTGTCGATCCTTCCCCGCAGGACATCTCGCTGGTGGACGGCTTCTTCACAGGCCACCGGGCCAAGGTCTTCGTCTACAACCAGCAGGTGACAGACGCGCTGACCACCTCGATCCAGCAGACCGCCCTGGCGGCCGGCGTCCCGGTCGTCGGGGTCTACGAAACCATGCCCACGCCCGGTTACCGCTACCAGTCATGGATGCTCGCCGAAGTGCGGGCCATCCAGCTCGCGGTCACAGCCAGAACCTCCACCGAGAGACTGTGATGACCACCATGATCGCTCAGCCCGGTGTCTCTGCCCCCCCACAGGTGCTCAGCCTGCAGGACATCAGCGTTTCGCTGGGGGGCCGGCGGATCCTCGACAACGTCAGCTTCACCATCGGTCCCGGCCAGTTCACCGGGCTGATCGGCCCGAACGGGGCCGGCAAGACCACCCTGCTGCGAGTGATCCTCGGCCTGCAACGGCCCACCAGTGGTTCGGTCAGCCTGCTGAGCGGCCCACAGGATCCCGGCGAGGGGCCACCCGGCCCGCCACGATCCAGGCAGGCACGATGGACCGGCCGCTGGTCCGGGCGCTCGCCCTCGATCGGCTATGTGCCGCAGAAGGTGCTGCTCGATCCCGACCTGCCGATGCGGGCACGGGACCTGGTCGCGCTCGGACTCGACGGGCACCGCTTCGGGATGCCGCTGCCTTCCCGGCGGCGCGGCGAGGCGGTCGCCGAGATGCTCGTGGCGGTGGACGCCGAGCGCTTCGCCGACGCGCGGGTGGGGAACCTCTCCGGCGGGGAGCAGCAACGGGTGCTCATCGCCCACGCCCTGATCAGCAAGCCAAGACTGCTGTTGCTCGATGAGCCGCTGGCAAACCTGGACCTGCGCAGCGGGCAGGAGATCATCAGCCTGCTCGCGAGGATCACCACGCAGCAGCAGGTCGCAGTGCTGCTGTCCGCCCATGAGATGAACCCGCTGCTGCCGGTCATGGACCAGGTGGTGTATGTGGCGGGTGGCCGCGCCGCAAGTGGCCCCACCAGCCAGGTCATCCAGGCTGAGGTGCTGAGCGAGCTGTATGGGCACCACGTCGATGTGCTTCACGTACACGGGCGCGTGCTGGTTGTGGCCGGGACCGAGGCCCCCGGCCCGGGGCTGATCTCAGCGCCGGCCACACCGCCGAACGGGCTGACGGCTGATGCGCCAGTTCTGGACAGCGATATTCGAACCGGGGTTCTTCACCAGCGGCCCGGTACAGGTGGCGGTGGCGATCGGCGGTGTGGTCGCCCTGGTCAGTGCTGTGACCGGGGTATTCACTGTGGTGCGCGGGCAGTCTTTCGGCGGGCATGCGCTCGGTGACGTCTCAGCGGCCGGGGGTTCGGGCGCCCTGCTGGCCGGGCTTGCCCCGCTGACCGGGTTCCTGGGCCTTGGCCTGGTCGGTGCCGCCGCCATGGAACTGATCGGGGTGCGGCGGGTGCGCGGGCGCGACCTCGCGACCGGAATCGTGCTGGGCGCCGCCATCGGCCTGTCGGCGTTGTTCCTGTATCTCACCTCGGCTACCGGGACGACTACCGGCGCACCCCAGCAGATCCTGTTCGGTTCCATCTTCGTGATCGCCCCGGGCACCGTGCCGGCGGTGGTGGCATCCGGCCTGATCGCCCTCGCGGCGATCGCGGTCGCCTGGCGACCACTGTTGCTGACCACCATCAGCAGCGACATCGCCGCCGCCCGCGGGGCCAGGGTCCGGCTGACCGGACTGCTGTACATGCTGGCTCTGGCCGTGTCCGTGGGGCTATCGTCCCTGGCGGTTGGCGCCATCCTGCCGACCGCGCTGCTGCTCGGCCCGGCCGCCACCGCGTTGCGCCTGACCAGGCGGGTGGGCTCAGCGGTGGCCCTGGCATGCATCATGGGGATCGGCGCCACCTGGCTCGGCATCCTGCTCGCCTACGACAGCTACGACTGGGGTGCCAGCCACCTCGGGCTGCCGGTCAGTTTCTTCATCGTCGCCCTGGTCTTCAGCGGATACCTGCTGTCCGGGATACCCGCCGCGCGCGCCGCGGCCGGCCGCCGCCGGATGCCGGCCACCGTGACGGCTGGGCCGGTCAGTGGCGGCCACGGCATGAGCCCTGGACACGCGCTGGCGGGGAAGGAGCGGTGATGTTCAGCGGGTTCATGGTGAACACGTGGCTGGTCGCGACGATTGTCGCGGCGGTCGCCGGCGTGGTCGGATTCTTCGTCGTGCTGCGCGGCTCCGCCTTCCCCGCCCACGCGATCCCGAAGGGAGCTTTCGCCGGGGCCGCGGGCGCAAGCCTGCTGGGCATCAGCACGCTGGTGGGCCTGGCGGCGTTCTCACTGCTCGGCGCACTGGGGATCAGCGCTCTCGGCAGGCGTGCCCGCCATGACGTTGCGACCGCCCTGGCGCTGGTCATGATGCTGGCGCTCGGCGCGGCATTCCTGTCCCGCACCACTGAGTACGAGCCGCAGATCTACTCCCTGCTCTTCGGTGAGATCCTCGGTGTCAGCACCACTGAGTTGCTGCCGGTCGCGGCCCTGGGGGCAGTGTGCGTCGCCTCGATCATGTTCCTCTACCGGCCCCTCATGCTGTCCTCCGCTGTTCCGGAGATCGCTGAGGCCAGGGGTATCCGCGGGCACCGTCTCCAGACCGGCTTCCTGATCGTGGTGGCACTCGCCACCGCGATGACGGTGCCGGTGGTCGGAGCGCTGCTGATCTTCAGCCTCATGATCGGCCCACCCGCCGCCGCGCGCTCCATCACCAGCCGTCCGCAGGTGGCTGTAGTGCTGTCAGCCGTCATCGCGCTTGTCACTGTCTGGGTCTCGATCGCCGCTTCCTACATCGTCAACTGGCCCGTCGGATTCTTCGTGGGCACTCTCGCCGCCGTCTCATACGGGATCGGGCGCGGTTGGGCCGCCTGGTACGGCAGGTCAGCCGGGCAGGCCGTTCCGGAAGTGGCAGCCGGTGCCATCGCCAGCCCGTCCGTATGAAAAAGGGGACGGCGCCATCATGCGCCAATATTGCGCCATTTTGCTGCGACTGGCCGTACGTGACGTGTAAAACCGTGTCATGCCCAGATCGCCGAGGTCAGAGCCAATCATCAGCTTAGTCGTGGGCGTGGACGGCCGCGTCTTCGTGGACGGCCTGGAGACGTTCGTGACCCCCGGTGCGGACCCCTGGCAGGTGGCATTCGCCGAAGCGGCCGCGCGCGCCGGGGAACTGGGAATTGACCTGCCTGCGCGGGCCGTGGTCATTGGCCCGGACGACGCGCAGTGGCAACTGGACATTCAGCCGGATGGGACAGCGCTCCCCAGTGGTGACCGGCCGGTTGACGAGGGCACTGGCGGCGCCTGCGTACCCCGCCGGTCCCGGACGGCCGGGTCACGGGCGAGTCGGTCACGGGCCGCGATCGCTTCGTTAGCCATCGCGGCGGTCGGGGTGGCCGCTTGGGCGGTCTGGCCGGCTCAGGCCCGGACCGGGCCGCAGCCGCGCCAGGTGGCGGCAGGCGCGGCTACCGGGAGGGCGCCGTCCCGCCTTCCCGCGCCGCTGACCTCACCCTCCATATCGAGCCAGCATCCGCATCCGCACCAGTCCCACCGCCGCCATCAGCATCGCCACCAGGCCGGCCGCGTGCCCGTGGCCGGGCCCGAGCCCGAGCCGACGGGCCCGCAGCTCTGCCAGTACACCGACCCCAGCGGTTCGGTGTACCTGGAGCCATGCCCGACGCCCTGACGAGAGGACGATCATGTTCGGTTCACGATCCGCGTTAGCCGCCGCCTGCCTGGCCGCTGCGACCGTGATTGCCGGGTCTGCCACCCCCGCGCTGGCCGCCGCATCCGCCGTATCCTGGTCCCCCCACTGGACCTTGACCCGCGTGTCGCAACCACCGCAAATCCAGCTGTCACCGGTAACGGTGCACCTGGCGGCGCGGTTGCGTGCCCAGCCGGAGCAGCCTGTGGTCCGGGTGGTCGACGCCCGTGTCACCAGCCCGGCCGGGAAGGTCAGCGTGCTGGCGCTGGCACGGACGTCGGGCACGCGCGCCTCCGGCACCTGGCGGAAGAAGCTCAGCCTGCCGCCACAGTCACCGGCCGGGCGGTGGCGGGTCGTGTACGTGGCTCACTCGACGGCGGGCCAGACCGCCTTCGACCCGGTGAAGGCTCACTTCAGCGTGACCAAGCACGTGTACCCGCCCGTGGCGGTCTGGCAGCACGCCTCCCATGTCGGCCGCGTCATCATCCGTCCCGGCGCACCGCCGGTGACGGTCCAGGCCTTCTGGGACAAGGGGGCGACCGATGCCGATGTCACCCTGACCGGGCCGCGCGGCTACCACCACCGGGTCTTCGCGTACATGACCCGCATCGCCGGCGACAAGGCTTACGGGCTGTTCCAGGCCGTGACTGCCCTGCCGCGTTCGGCTGCTCCGGGCACCTGGAAGGTTTCGGTGGAGATCGGCGATAACGGGACCTGGGGTCCGGGCCCAACCGGGACCTTCCAGGTGAAGCAGTCCCCGACGGTCGTCCTGCGCGTCTCGACCACCCGCGACCCGAACGTGGGCGGGAAGATCGTATTCACCGGCCGCGTCGGCGCGTTCGGGGCGGGCGGAAAATGGCGCGCGATGGCTCATGTGCTGGTGTGCTTGTGGTGGAAGACGACCCAGCCCGGCGATCAGTGGGCGTGCGACCACCGCTTCCACGCGAACGGCCGTGGCCGGTTCACTGATCCCGAATTTCCGCTGCACGGCGCCTGGTACAAGGCGGTCGTCAAGGTCAGGGGAATGGTGGCCGGCAGCAGCCGCGTCGTGTTCGTGCGGGTGGTGGGCGGCGCCTCCGCGTGACACGCGGGACCCGGGCCTGGTGACACGCAGTGCCCGGGCCGGGTGACACGGTGCGGTGCCGTGCCGCTGCATCGGCGGCCGCCTATGGCCGGTTGCGGCCGAGCCTTTCGTGCGCGCGTATCCAGTCATCGGCGGCGATGGCCCAGCCCAGTGAGACCTCACCGCACAGCACGGTGGCGGCGATGATCTCAGCGAGTTTGCGTGCCTTGCCCGTCCCGTAGCAGCCCATCATCTCCAGGCATTCCCGCTGAGTGGCGAGCCCGGTCCCGCCTCCGTAGGTAGCGACGATCAGCGCCGGGATGGTGATCGAGTAGTAGTAGTCACCGCCGGGCCGCAGTTCGGTATGCACCAGGGCCGCCGACGACTCGGCCACATTGGCGACATCCTGGCCGGTCGCGATGAACACCGCGGTGATCCCGTTCACGGATTGATTGCCGTTGTTGTTCACGCCTGACAGCATGCTGCCCAGGTTGGCAATTTGACGGCCCGCCATCATCCGGTCGGGACTGATGCGCAGGGTGTCGCTGGCGATGTCCGCCGGGATGGTGGCTTCCGCGCTGACGCGCTTTCCGCGGGTGTGCAGCACATTCATCCGCGAACTCTTCTTGTCGGTCGCCATATTGGATTCGAGGTAGAAGTCCTGCACCCCCGGGTAGGAATCGCGTATCCAGTTGCAGGCTTGCCAGGTGGCCTTGCCGACCATGTTCTGCCCGGCAGCGTCGCCGGTGGTGAAGTTGAAGCGCAGGAATACGAACCTGCCCGCGGAGAACTGCTGGACACTGCGCAACCTGCCGGTCCGGGTCGTGGTCTCGGCGGTGTGCTTGATCGCCTCGAAGTGCTCGCGCACCCAGTGACCGAAGGCACGGGCCTGGCGGGCGTCGCCGAACCCGAAGACCGGCGCCCGCTGCATGACATCGTCGAGCACAGTGGTCGTGACGCCGCCCGCGCGGTGCAGCAGTTTCATTCCCCGGTTGTAACTGGCCACCAGCGTCCCCTCGGTCGTGGCCATGGGGACGTAGAACTCACCTCGTGCGTACTCGCCGTTGACGAGCAGAGGTCCCGCCAGACCGATCGGGACCTGCGCCACCCCGATGAAGTTCTCGGTGTTCCCTGCCAGCGAGCCAGGGTCGATCGAATAGTGAGCAAGATGCCGCGAGGCCGTGCCCGTCACCTGTTCGGCGAACTGCCGCCGCGCCGCCGCCGACTCCCGGCTGTAGGCGTCAGCGCCGCGGGGGACTGGCCTGCGCACGGGTGAGGCTTCCGGCATCGGCTCAACCCCCTCATCGGCAGCCGGGCAATGCAGGCTTACCCGCCCCGGTACAGGGGCTACCGATCTGGTCCGCGGCGAAGGGCCAGTCGCTGCCGGACCGCTTCATAAGTCACGATCGCGGCCGAGGTCGTGACGTTCAGGGAGTCCGCCCGTCCGAACATCGGGATCTTCACCCGTACCGCGGCAAGGTCCAGCCATTCCCGGGAAAGGCCGTGCTTCTCCGCCCCGACGGCGATCGCGGTGGGGGCGGTGAGGTCCGCGTCGGTCACCAGCAGGTCTGCGCCGGGCGCTGCCGCGACCACCGCGAGACCGTGTTCGGCCAGCCACGCCTTCGCCTGCTGCGAGGTGGCCGAGGCGACCGGGACCGCGAAGACCGTTCCCTTGCTGGCGCGGACCACGTTGGGGTTGCCCCAGTCGGTGACCGGGTCGGTGGCTATGACCGCGTCGACCCCGGCAGCGTCGGCGGTGCGCACGATGGCCCCGAGATTGCCCGGCTTCTCCACGCCCTGGCATATCAGGACGAGAGGCCGCTCACCCAACCGCAGGTCGCGCAGTTCGGTCCCAACGGCGGGCGCCACCGCGAGCCAGCCATCGGGCGACTCCCGGTAGGCGACCTTCCCGAACACCTCCCGGCTGACCCGGATCACCTCGGTGCCCTGCCGCGCCGCCTCATCCGCCAGTGCCTGCTCGCCCGGCTCAGCCAGCGCCGGGCAGTAGTAGATCGCCACCAAAGTCACGCCCGCCGACATGGCGAGGGCGATTTCCTCATACCCCTCCACCAGCGTGACACCGGCGTCCTCACGGAGCTTGCGTCGCCGCAACCCGGAGAGGTATTTGACGCGGGGGTTCGCCGGGCTGGTGATCTCCAGGCCAGCCACGTGGCGCCGGGTTGCGGCCATGGCGTCATGCTAGCCAGGCTGATCGGTCAAACCGGCGGGTTGGCGGGCTACCCGGACAGCACCTCCTGCGCCGCTCGCGCCCCCGACCGCAACGCCCCCTCCATGAGGCCGGCCGCCTCGCCCGCGGTGTGCTCACCCGCGAAGTGCACCCGGCCCACCGGCGTGGCGATGAGGTCATCGTCCCCCTCCCGGGTGTGGATCGTGAGGGCCGAATAGGACTCCCCGGCCCACGGATCGTCGTTCCAGGTGGTTAGCAGCGCCCGGTCCGGGTCGAGCCGCAGTTCGGGGCGCAGGCGTGCGACCGCACCCGCCCAGGCCGCCGGCCCGCGCGTGACCGCCAGTGCGTCCAGGCCCTCCGGCGTCCCCGCGAAGGTGTGCAGCACGGGCTGAACCTCGCCGGAGGCATCGGTGGCGGTCCAGGTCCAGAACATGCCCGGAACGGACTGCACGGCGGAGGCTGGCACAGGCGCCGCGAGCGGAATGTGCAGTTTGGCGTTGTGCGCCAGGCCGGCGCGCTGCCAAGCCTGCCGGATCGTGCCGGGAATGCCGGGTGAGAACGGCAGATCCCGCAGCACGGCCATCGGCACGGCCATGATCACCGCATCTGCACGCACCGGACCGTCGCCGGTGTGAACGGTAACCCCGGCGCCGTCCTGGTGAATGGCCAGGGCCGGGGTGCGCAGCCGCACCGGAGCCGGCAGGCGGGCCGCGAGGCGGTCCGCCACCCGCTGATTGCCGCCCGATACCCGCCAGCACGGCTGTGAGCCGAAGCCGGAGGTCATGTCGGCGGCCACACCAGGACCGAGCAGGCCGGGGCTGAGCCCGTTGGTCACCGCGACGCGTGACAGATACGCGGCGAGCGCCGCCCTCGGCCCTTGCCACGCGCCGGCCACGTCGGCGAGCGAAGTGCCGCCAGCGGCATGGCGGGCGATCGCGGCGACGGCGGTCGCGCAGTCCGCCATCGCTTCATGTGTGGTCGCCTCCCCGCCGCGGGGCTCGCGCCGGTGATAGGACATGCCGGTGTCCGCCAGTGACAGGCCCTCCTCCGCCACCACAGTCCGCATGAGGTCGTAACCGGCAAGCACGAACTCGGCACCGCGTTCGATCACCGTCCGCGGGTCACCGGGGATGAGTTCGGCTGACCACACCCGGCCACCGACCCGGTCACGGGCCTCCAGCACGACCACCTGAGGGCCGGCCTGGGCGATGCGGTCGGCTGCCATCAACCCCGCGAGCCCCGCGCCGACCACGATCACCCGCATACCGCTCCCAGTGCGCCGGCCGGGCACATGCGGGCCGTCAGGCAAGACGGATGTGACACAGCTTGAGGGGTCCGCGGCGAGATTGGCGCTGTCAGATCGCTGCGCCTTCCTGGACCTTCCGGCCCACCCCGCCCCATTGGGTGGAAGGTGTGGTGGCGAAGTTGTCCTTGCCGCCCCGCCAGTAGTTCCGGATCCTGGCGACGTGGGCCACGCTGGTGTCGATGACGGGTGGCTCCTTGCGGCCGGGGCTGTGCCAGAACGAGCTATCGCTCATGACCACACTCCTGCGGTCGCGTCCAGATCGTGCCGTACGCCAGCCCGACTCTAAACCACCTCACCGCCCAGCGCGGATTCCAGCGAACCTGCACCACACGGCCACCCCGGGACCTGGGTCACCCGGCTCCGGCACGGGCCGTCCCCCGGCGCTAGGTGGCACTGACACCTAGCTGTGCCTGGCACTTACCCGCGCGCGGGCTGTCCTGTTACCACTGAGGAGCCGGGATCCAGGAGCGCCCGCGTGCGCGGCGCCCGGTATCGCAATGCCGGGCTCGGGAGCAGGGAAACCGATGGGGACGGACGCCAGCACAGTGGAGCGCGGCTTTGACACCGCGCGGGCGGTTGCGGACGCGATCCTCTATGAGGGCTACCTGCTCTACCCCTACCGGCGTTCTTCGGTCAAGAACAAGATCCGCTGGCAGTTCGGCGTGCTGGTGCCCCCCGGGTGGGCGCAGGCGCACGGACTCGACGACACCAGCGTGGCGGGCTCTGCGGAGTCCTGGTGGCAGCAGAGCGAGTTCCTGCTGCGGGCCGATGACGATGCCCGGCTGTCACTGCGGCTCCGCTTCCTGCACCTGCAGCGGCGGGAGGCCGAGGAGCTCACCGCGGATGGAGCTTTCCGGCCGGCCGGCCGGCTCGATGCCGGCAGCCATGAGGAACTGACCTTCGATGAGGCGGCCCCCCGCCAATTCGACGTCGAGGCCACGGTGGGCGACCTGCTGCGGGGTGGGGAACGGCCCGGTATCGAGGTCCCGGGCTGGCAGGAGATGACGGCCGTCTCGGACGGGTGTGGCCGCCTGGCCGGGCGCGTCCGGCGCCGCCGCTCGCCGCTGCACCTGGCGATGGCGGTATCCGCGGCCCGGTGCGAGGGTGCGATCCCCTCCGTGCGGGTGCGGGTGCGGGTGGAGAACGCCGAGCAGGCTGCCGATCCGGCCGCGCCGCGTGAGGTGATCCTGGCCCAGTCGGCGCTGGCTACACATCTGCTGGCGGCGGTGGACAGCGGCTCGTTCATCTCCCTGCTCGACCCGCCGCAATGGGCGGCTGCCGACGCCCGGGCGTGCGTCAACGTCCATGCCTTCCCGGTTCTCGCGGGCGAGTGCGACGACGTCCTGCTCTCCGCGCCGGTTCTGCTCTACGACCACCCGCGGGTCTCGCCGCAGAGCCCGCAGGATCTGCATGACGCGACCGAGATCGACGAAATTCTCTCATTGCGCACCCTCACGCTGACAGATGCCGAGAAGCGCGAGGCCAGGGCAACCGACGAGCGCGCCGCGAGGATCGTGGACCGCGTGGACGCCATGAGCCGTGAGGTGATGGCCGGCCTGCATGGGACGCTGCGCGATGCCGGCGGCGTTCGCGCGGAGACGCGGAGGCCGGTGAGGGCGGCGCCTGCGGACGATGGCCCCGTCGTCGTCGTCGTCGCCGTCGCCGGGACGCCGGTCGGCCGGGGCAGCCGGGTGCGCCTGCATCCCCGCAGGCACGGCACAGACGCACAGGACATGTTCCTGGAAGGCCGCACCGGCCGGGTGGCGGCGGTGCTCACCGATCTTGACGGGGAGCGGCGGCTCGCCGTCACGCTCGACGACGATCCGGCAGCTGAACTGGACGAATGGTACGGCCGCTTCCGCTACTTCTCGCCCGATGAGGTGGAGCCGCTGTCCGCCGGCCCGCCGGTACCACAGGACAGCACCGGCCCGCCGCCAGCAGGGCGGCGGGCCTGGACCACTTCGTGACCGGATTCGATGGGAGGCCGCGGGCATGACCACCGACGCGGCCCAGGCGGGCAGGCCGACACGCCTGGGCTTTGAAAAGATCGACATCTTGTGGATCTCCGAGGGCATGAGCTGTGACGGGGACTCGGTGGCGATGACCGCCGCCAGTCAGCCAGCCATCGAGGACATCGCGCTCGGCCTGGTTCCGGGGCTGCCCAAGGTCACCCTCCACAACAAGGTGCTCTCCCCCAGCCTGGGCGGGGAGCATTTCCTCGCGCCGTTCCGGGCGGCGGCGGCGGGCGACCTGGCACCTTTCATCCTGGTGATCGAGGGCTCGATCCCGAACCAGAACGTCATCGAAGGTGACGGCTACTGGACTTCGTTCGGCAACGACCCGCAGAGTGGGGAACCGCTGACGGTGAACTGGTGGATCGATCGTCTCGCTCCCCGGGCGTGGGCTGTTGTCGCGGCCGGCACCTGTGCGACGTACGGGGGCATCCACGCCATGGCCGGAAATCCGACCGGCTGCATGGGCCTGGCCGACTACCTCGGGTGGGACTTCCGCTCGGCTGGGGGCCTGCCGATCGTGAACGTGCCCGGCTGCCCCATCCAGCCGGACAACTTCATGGAAACCCTGACATGGGTGCTCAATCACGCGGCAGGGTCGGCGCCGCCGCCGCCACTGGATCAGATGCTGCGTCCGCAGTGGCTATTCGGCAAGACGGTCCACGAGGGGTGTGACCGGGCGGCCTACTACGAGCAGGCCGACTTCGCCAAGGACTACAACTCACCGAAGTGTCAGGTGAAGGTCGGCTGCTGGGGTCCGGTGGTGAACTGCGATGTACCCAAGCGGGGCTGGATGGGAGGGGTGGGCGGCTGCCCGAATGTGGGAGGCATCTGCATCGGCTGCACCATGCCGGGCTTCCCTGACAAGTTCATGCCGTTCATGGACCAGCCACCCGGCGGATCGATGTCGTCGCTGATCAACAAGCCCTACGGGGCTTTCATCCGCCGGATGCGGGCCATCACCAACGACACGGTGAACAAGGAACCACGTTGGCGGCACAAGGAACCGGTCCTGACGAGCGGATACAACCCACGCTGGCGCCCGTGACGGGCAGGAGGCGCTCGTGACGGGCGGGAGGCGCTCGTGACGGGCCTGAGGCGAGGGGACCTGTGACGGGCAGCGCAGCCGTGACGGGCAGCGCGGCCGTGGCGGGCAGACAGCGACAGGCACGAGCCAAGGGGGGCTAGGCGCATGGCGGTGACGGAGCGGGCGCGGCCACGGGCTGAGAGCGGCCAACTGGTCGAAATGGCCTGGGATCCGATTACCCGGATCATCGGCAACCTGGGTATCTACACCAAAATCGACTTCAAGAACAGGCGGGTGGCGGAGTGCCATGCGACGTCCTCGCTGTTCCGTGGCTACTCGGTGTTCATGAAAGGCAAGGACCCGCGTGACGCTGGTTTCATCACCAGCCGGATCTGCGGGATCTGCGGGGACAATCACACGACGTGCTCGGTGTACGCGCAGAACATGGCCTACGGGATCAAGACGCCACCGCTCGGTGAGCACATCATCAACCTCGGCGAAGCGGCCGAGTACATGTTCGACCACACGATCTTCCAGGACAACCTGGTCTTCGTGGACTACTGCGAGGCCATGGTCGCCGGCACCAATCCGAGCGTCCTGCGGCGGGCGGAAAGCACGCAGGCGCCGCACGCCGAGATTCATGGCTACCGCACCATCGCCGACATCATGCGCGCGTTCAACCCC
>DAHUZQ010000252.1 GCA_027306495.1 Actinomycetota bacterium
CCGCTCCAACCGCCCGGCTGACACTTGACCAGCAGGCTCCCCGACGGTTCCTGGAAAGGGTCCGCGTGCACTGTCCGGGCATCGAACTCATCGCCGAGGCCGACCTGTCGCTGGCCCGGGACCCCTACCTGGCGGATCACCGGATCGACGACATCGTCGTGCTGCCCGCCAGCATGGCCCTCGAAGCCATGGCCCAGGCCGCCCGAGCGCTGGCCGGCAGGCCCATGCGCGCCGTCAGCGACTTCACGATGCCCGCGCCGGTCGTGCTGCCCGCGATGGCTGACGGCCACGTGACCGTCCTGCGGATCTGCGCGCTGGCATCCGGCGACCAGGTCGAGACCGTGCTCCGGTGCCGGGAGACCGGGTTCCGGCTCGATCATGCCCGCGCGGTGTACCGCGCTTCGGCACCCCCTCCGCGGGAGATGCCCGCCACCGAGCCAGCGCCGGCCAGCGGTTCGCCGGGGATTGTTGACGGCACGGACCTGTATGGGACCGTCTGCTTCCAGGCGGGCCGGTTCCGGCGGGTCGCCTTCCTGCCCGAGGTGAGTTCCCGTTACTGCCGGGCGCTCGTGCGGGGCAGTGACGACCAGCCCTGGTTTGGCTCCGCCACGCCGGGAGATGCCTCATCCCCGCTGCTGCTGGGCAGCCCGGGGGTTAACGACGCCACGGCGCAGGTGCTCCAGGCGTGCCTGCCACATCGCCGGATGCTGCTGTCAGCGTGCGAGTCGGCCAGCTTCAGCGGGAGCCAGGCCCGGGGAGCGCTCCACATCCACGCCGCACGCCGGCCGGAAAGCGGCTGCTGGGATGTCGGCGTCCGGGACGCTGCGGGGCAGCCGGTAGCCGACTGGCGCGGCATCCGGTTGCGGGACGTCGGCCCACTCCCGCGGCATGCCCCCTGGCATCCCGCGCTGCTCGCCGTGTCACTGGAAGCGCGGGCCGCCGAACTCGGCTTGGACCCGGACCTGCGGGCCGCCATCGTGACCGGCCGCTCTCCGGCGCGGGTGGGCGCCGGCCCGGCCGCCAGGCGCTCGGCGAACCCGGGCCGGTCCGGGCTGCCCGTTCCGGTGATGGAGGCCCTGCCGGGTCCGGGAGCGGGGCAACAGGCGCTGGGCCAGGCCTGGGCCGCCCAGGCTGCCGGGCTGGGCCCGCTGGCTGGTTTCGAGCTCAGTGTGGTTGCGAGCCGGCCGGTGAGCTGTGCCTGGGAGGCGGTCGGGCCGGCGGAGCAGACCGCAGGCGGCAGTGACCCGGCGATCGTGGGGCTGAAGCGGCACCTGGCGGCCCGTTCCCTGGAAAGCAGTGCCGCCCTGACCGCGCGCCTGCACGCACTGGTGCCCTGCCTGGCCAGCCTCGGGCGCAATGACGGGGACCCGGTTGTGCTCCGGGGCGTCTATGACAGCGGCTGGGTGCTGGTGCGTTCCCGGGCGATCGCGGCCGCGTGCGCGGTGACCGAACTGGCGGGCGTGGCCGGCTCCATCGCCATCTGCCTGGCCTGCCGCGTGCCGGAGGGTGAGGAGGCGTCAGCTCCAGGTGACGGCGAATTCCTCGCGGAACGCCGCCAGCAGTTCCGCGCGGCCGCAGACGTCGAGCCCGGCCGCCGGCCGCCGGTTCCACAGCAGCAGATACACATCGGCGGCGGGGCCGGTCACGACGCAATCAGCCGGGCCATCACCGCGCGTCACGCCCCCGTGATCGGCACCTGACTCGACCCGCCAGCGGGCGGGTGCGCCGGCACCGTCTTCGGCCCGGAAGGCGAGCGTGCCTTCTTCGAATTCCCGCCAGGTCCCCCGCTTGATGTCGCGGGCGAGGAACCCCATGAGCAGTTCGTCCACCCCGTCGGCCGCGAGATCGGCGGGCATCGGCTCGGTCAGCCAGGCTGCGGCGGGGGCCTGGGCCCGGACCGCCGCGGCTGACAGCCCAGCGGCGGCCTGCTCGGCGTCCACCCGGTGGATGGCGGTCTCGTGCGCCTGGCGGCGTGCCCAGAAGGCCAGCGGAGAGGGAGCCTCCAGGAACGTCCAGCAGGTCATGGACGGGTCGGCGGCGGACAGGGCGTTCACGAGTGCGCCGTGTCCCTGCCGGAACCACTCCAGCAGGCCTTCATCCGGCGGTCCCTGGGCGAGTATCTCCTGCTCGCTCGACCGGTCGATCCATCGGGTGTGGCCCTCGGTCACATACATGGCTGCCCAGCGGTGCACGTAGCCCAGATGACGGAGCAGGTCGCGCACCTGCCAGCCACCGCAGGCCGGCACTGGCGCATCCAGGCCGGCACGCTGGGCGGCGTCCGCCAGCAGGCGACCCTCGCGGCTGAGGTGGCCAATGTGGTTCTGGATACCGTCCACGGCATCGGCTGTCGCCGCCATACTGCCCAGTATCCCGCAACCGGAGCGCACCCGCATCCGGCCTCACGCCGGCTCCGCGCGGAGGGTTCCGCGCAAAGTGGTCGTTCTGCGACGATGAAGTCTGGATGAATGCCCCGAACAGGCAAAAGGTGATTCCCTGTGACCGCACCCGAGCAGTCCATGAGCCTCGCGGACATCGATCTGTCCGACACGCAGTTCTGGGGCCGGCCGCTGGCCGAGCGCCGCGAGGCGTTCCGGTTGCTGCGGTCGGCCGATCATCCGCCGTTCTTCGCCGAGCCCGAGTCACCCTTCCCTGACCAGCAGGGGCCCGGCTACTACGCCCTCGTCCGGCACGCGGACGTGGTAGAGGCGAGCCGGAACCCCGAGGTCTTCTCCTCCGCCCACGGTGCGACACAGATCTTGGACCTGCCGGTGGAGTTCAACGAGTACTTCGGCTCGATGATCAACATGGACGACCCCCGGCACGCCCGGCTGCGCCGGATCGTGTCTCGCGCGTTCACCCCGAGAATGGTGCAGAAATTCCAGGCGGACGTGGCGGAGGTGGCGGCGGAGATTGTCAGCCGCCTGCTCGAGCGTGGCCCGTGTGACTTCGTTGAGCAGGTCGCGGCCCGGCTGCCGCTCACGATCATCTGCCGGATGATGGGGGTCCCGGACTCCGAGTTCGACCGGGTGCTGCGCAATACCAACATCATCCTGTCCGGCCAGGACCCAGAGTTCATCAGTGAGAACCTCGACGAGGCGGTCGCCCAGTTGCTGGGCGCGGGGGCGGACCTCGCCGATCTGGTCACCTCTCTCGCCTCGCTGCGCACAGATCACCCCGCGGACGATCTGGTCACCTCACTGGTCACCGCGAACATCGATGGCGAGCAACTGACCAGCGCCGAACTGGCGTCGTTCTTTGTCCTGCTCGTCGTGGCGGGCAATGAGACGACCAGGACCGCGCTGTCCCACGCGCTCACTCTGCTGACGGACTTCCCGGATCAGCGGCGACTCCTGCTCGACGAGATGCAGACCTGGCTTCCCGGCGCCGTGGAAGAGGTCGTCCGGTACTCCTCGCCGGTGATCTTCATGAGGCGGACGCTCACCCGGGACTTCCGCCTGAACGGGCACGATTACCAGGCGGGGGACAAGGCGATCCTCTTCTACTGGTCGGCCAACTCCGACGAACGGGTGTTCCCGGACCCCGCCCGGTTCGACATCACCCGTTCCCCGAATCCGCACGTCGGCTTCGGTGCCGCGGGGCCCCACTTCTGTCTCGGCGCACATCTGGCCCGCCGTGAGATCACCGTGCTGCTGCGGGAACTGCTCACCCGGGTGCCGGGGATCCGGGCGGCGGCGCCGCCTGACCGCCTCGTGTCCAGTTTCATCAACGGGATCAAGCACCTGCCCTGCGACTTCGACGGGTTCGGCCCTATCGGAGGCTGAAACCGCCCGCCCCGCGTCGGTCGGGACTTTCACTCAAGTCTCATAACAAGCTGTAACTGTCAGATTGCAGCGTGTATAACTAGAGGGTCCCGGCCAGAGACGTCGAGCGCCGGGCAAGCCCCATTACCGGCGGCCCCGGAGAGGCGGCGGGAGCCATCTGGCCGTGGTCCGTCATGCGCGCGATGGGGCAGGGTGCTGGGCCGGGGCCGACTTGGTCCACAGGGGGAGGCGCCACTCGGGGGCGTGGCGCCTCGCGGACCGAGCCGGCCCGGCACCACGCGTGCGCCTGCCCCGGGCGGCCGGACCTGCGCGGGCTTGCGGGGCTGCGCCCAGCCCACCCACCAGCAGTCCCAGGCAGTGCCCGGACCCAGTTTTTCAGGGCGGCGCGTTGATCGCCCGTCTCAGGGCAGCGCGTTGATCCGTGTGGCGAGGGCGATATCGGCACTGGTCAGGCCGCCCGCCGAATGCGTGGACAGCGTCAGGGTTACCCTGTTCCACTGGATCAGCACGTCCGGATGATGGTTCGCCGATTCGGCCACATGAGCCACCGCGCCGACGTAGAGCATGGCGGCCCGGAAGTCCGCGAACTCCCTCCCCCGGACGATGCTGTCCCCGACATGTTCCCAGCCGGGCAGGCTGGCCAGTGCGGTGGTGACCTCGTCGTCACTGAGCAGGTCCACGTTCCCCGCCTCGGTGTGTGTGCCGGCGTGAAAGCCGCGCCAAGGCTGTGAACCGTGGGAACGGCACCGCCGCAGCGTGCGGATGTCAGCCTAGCGCGCGGCCCCAGCGCCCGGCCGGCCCGCACCACCGGACTTCCACCTGCCGGACTTGGGAGCCGGCCGACGACCCGCCGAGGCCCCACCCACCAGACTCAGCCACCGGCTGGTGATCCACCGGATGGAATCTCGATAGGCTGGCCGCTGCCGGGCCTGGCCCCAGACGTAGCGCCGGCACCAGACCAGCCTGGGGGTACCGCTCATGACAATGCCTGACGCCGTGCACTCCGCGCCGGGCCAGCCGCGCGCCACCCCGCTCCGGGATGTCCACGTGCGCCTGGGCGCGACCATGACCGAATTCGCCGGCTGGCTGATGCCGCTGCGTTACGCCAGCGAGACCGCGGAGCACCAGGCGGTGCGGCAGGCCGCCGGCTTGTTCGATCTGTCGCACATGGGAGAGATCGCCGTCGCCGGACCGGCCGCCGGCGCCGCCCTGGACTACGCGCTCACCGGTCAGCTCTCCGCGCTGGCGCCCGGGCGGGCGAAATACACGATGATCTGCGCGCCCGATGGCGGCGTGCTCGACGACTTGGTCGTGTACCGGCTGGGCGGCGACGACTTCCTGATCGTGGCGAATGCCGCCAACACCGGCACGGTGCTGACCGCCCTGGCAGAGCGGGTACGCGGCCACGACGCGGAAGTGGTGGACCGGACGGATGAGTACGCGCTCATCGCGATCCAGGGACCGCACGCGAGCCAGATCCTGGCACGGCTCACCGACACCGATCTGCCGGCCATCCGCTACTACTCCGGTCATCGGGCCACCGTCGCCGGCCACCAGGTGCTGCTCGCCCGGACTGGTTACACCGGGGAAGACGGCTTCGAGTTGTTCGCCGATCCGGCCGGCGCCGACTCACTCTGGGCGGCGCTGACCGAGGCGGGCGAGCGGGATGGCCTGCGTCCGGCCGGGCTCGCCGCCCGGGACACGCTCCGGCTGGAAGCCGGGATGCCGCTGTATGGCAACGAACTCAGCCGAGAGGTGTCGCCTTTCGACGCGGGCCTCGGACGGGTCGTCGCGCTGGACAAGCCTGGCGACTTCGTGGGCCGGGCCGCTCTCGCCGAGCGCGCGCAGGCCACAGCGCGCCACGTGCTCACCGGGCTTACTCTCGCCTCCCGCCGGGTCGCCCGGCACGGCCACCCGGTCGTGTGGAACGGCCAGCCATGTGGGACCGTCACCAGCGGCGCGCCATCTCCCACCCTCGGCGTGCCGATCGCGATGGCATACCTCGACACTGATGTCATGGCAGCCGCCACCCCTGGCACCGGCGGCCGTCTCGCCGTGGACATCAGGGGCCGGGCCGAACCCGCCCAGATAACCAGCCTGCCGTTCTACCGCCGGGAGCGCCCGGCCCCACCGCGCACAGGAGAACACTCATCATGACGATTCCCAGCGAACTGATGTACACGGCCGAGCACGAGTGGGTGGCGATCAACGGGACCATCGCCTCTGTCGGGATCACCGACTATGCCCAGCACGCGCTGGGCGATGTCGTGTACGTGTCCCTCCCGGCTGAAGGAAGCCGGGTGACCACTGGGGATCCATGTGGCGAGGTCGAGTCCACCAAGTCGGTGAGCGAGATCTACTCCCCGGTCGACGGTGAGGTCATCGAGGTCAACCCGGAAGTGGACGACGATCCGGCGCTGGTCAATTCCGACCCCTACGGGGCCGGCTGGCTGATGAAGGTGCGCCTGGCCGACGACGGACCTGAACCGACCGGGTTGCTCACAGCGGATGAGTATGCCGAACTGACCAAGGAGACCGACTGAACTCACGCGGCTGCCGCGCAGCGGCCGATGACTAGTTGCGCCTGCGCACGATGCGGAAGGCGATGGCGGCGACTGTCACCAGGGCCACAGCACCGACCACGGCCCTGACCTGCGGCCGCGACAGTTGCTGCCGGGCTTGCCCGAGGCTCCGCCGCGCCACGCTGGCCGGGCTTAGCCGGTCCGCGAGTTCATCGATGGTCCGAGCCAGGTTCTGACGGGTCCGCTCGATCTCCTTGATCAGGGCATCCGGGTCACGCTGCGCGACCTCGCCGTCTGGTGCTGCCATAACAGGCATCCCTTCATCCCGGACCTTTGTCGATCGTAAGTCTCCCAGGCGGGCGGCTCTCGCGCACATCGGCACGCGCGTTCGGGGTTGCCTAAGATGACTCGAATGCGGGCACTGCCCGCGCTGAGGCAGGCGCTTCGCACGGGAGCAAGTGATGGCGGTGGAGGCGGTCATATTCGACTGGGGTGGCACCCTCACCCCCTGGATTCCGGTGGATCACCACCAACTCTGGCTCGATGTGTGCGGTCTGCACTTCCCGGCGGACCAGGCGTACCAGGTGGCCACTGCGATCCATGCCGCGGAAACGGAGTTGTGGCAGGCCTGCGATCAGTCCCAGCAGAGCGCGACCCTGGACCACCTCTTCCAGCGGGCCGGGATCGTCGCCAATGACGAGTTCCTGGCCAGTTACTTCACGGCGTGGGAGCCCCATACGGCGACCGACCCCGAAGCGGCGCCACTGTTGCGGGAACTGCGTGCCCGCGACGTCAAGGTGGGTGTGCTCTCCAACACGATGTGGCCCCGCAGCGCCCACGAACGGGTCTTCATCAGAGACGGGATCTTCTCGCTGATCGACGGTGCCGCCTACAGCAGCGAGCTTGCCCGGGCCAAGCCTCATGCCGAGGCTTTCCGCGCCGCGATGGCCGCGATCGGTGTGACAGATCCGGCCACCTGCGTCTTCGTCGGCGACCGCCCCTACGACGACATCTACGGTGCCAAACGGGCTGGCATGCGCGCGGTCCTCATCCGTGGCAGCCACGCGCCCGCCTTCGACGCCGGGGTGCCGGATGCCGTCATCTCGCGCCTGTCCGGCCTGCTCCCCCACCTTGACTCGTGGTGAACGGCCCGCACATCCTGGCCTTCCCTGAGGCCGAAGTGCCGCCTGACCTCAAGGCGCAGGTCGCCGCATTGCAGGAGGAAGCCTGGCCCTCCAGCATCGCCGCACCGCAGGGCCCGATCCATGACGCGGCACTGGAACCCCGGTCGCTGCTGCTGATCCGCGACGGAACCGTGCTGGCCACGCTGGACATCCTGTCCAAGGCCATCACCCATCGCGGGCGTTCCTATCTGGCCCGGGGCCTCAGCACCGTGGTGACCGGCCGGGCGCACCGTCACCGGGGCCACGGCCGCGCGCTGGTAACCGCGGCGCACGGGGCCATCGCTGCCAGCGGCGCGGACCTGGCCATCTTCACCTGCGACCGGCCCTTGCGCGGGTTCTACGAAAGCGCGGGGTGGCAGTGGCTGACGGGCACCGTTCTGCTCGGCGGCACACCGGCTGAGCCCCTGCCCAGCGATGTCCTGGGCAAAGTGGCGATGGGTGACTTCTTCTCGGCCCGCGCCAAAGAGTCCGCAGGTGACTTCACCGGGGCGCTGATAGACCTCTACCCCGGCACGATCGACAAGCTCTGGTAGCGGCCGTCGCCTGGCGGGCAATGAGGTTTCGCGCCGAACGGCGCCCGCGCGGCGGGGCGAATCCGTGTCCGGACTCACTGCCTGACCCGGGCGCACTGCTCATCGCGGCGTGTGCTGCCTTCCCCTCAGCCGGAATGCGAGATGGGCGCCACGGTGGCCCGGATGAGGTCCGCAGGCGCCAGTTCGATCTGCAGGCCACGGCGGCCGCCGCTGCACAGGATGGCCTCGAAGCTCAGTGCGGAGGAGTCCACGACGACGGGCAGGCGCTTGCGCTGACCGAGCGGGGAGATGCCGCCAACCACATAGCCAGTCGCGCGTTCAGCCGCTGCCGCGTCCGCCATAGCCGCGCACTTGCCACCGACCGCGGCGGCCAGTGCCTTCAGGTCAAGTAGGCCTGCCACCGGGACGACGCCCACCGTGAGGGCACCGTCCACCTCTGCCACGAGTGTCTTGAAGACCCGCGAGGCCGGCACGCCCAGCGCCTCGCTGGCGGCGGATCCGTAACTCTGCCGGTGCCCGTGACCCTGCCCGTGCCCCTGGCCGTCGGCTCGCGCCTCAGGGTCGTAGGTGTGCACCGCGTGCGGGATGCCCAAGCGGACGAGCACGGCGAGGGCGGGCGTGCCGGGCGCGCTCACCAGCGCCCTCCTTCAGCAGCGGCAAACCTGATCAGCGGTAGCGGAAGCCTTCCCGGAACCGCCGGAAGAGACCGCCTTCGTGCGGCAGGGCTGGAGCCGGCGGCGGTTCTTCGTCGCGGACCCGGCCCACCGGTTCGTCGTAGTCGGTGCGGGCGATGACGTCGATCATCTGCTCCAGGTCGAAGGTATCGGAGCCCTCGATCTCCGGCACATACCCGACCAGGTCACCGTCCTGGAGTACCTGGGCCTCCAGGCCAGCCTCACCGTCAGCGTCCCACTCCGCCTCGCGGCCACCGGGCAGCGACACGAGCACGGCGAAGCGGTCGACACCCAGGTGAGCCATATGCGCGTTCACGCCCCGGTCACGCAACCCGTCGGCGACCTGGCGCGCCCGATCTTCATCCACCGGCCCAACCTATCGTGGGTGGGCCGGTGATCCGGCCGGGCTGGCCCATCCCCCCGGCGATGGGCGATTTTCCACGACCGCCAGGCGCTTCCCCCCGGGCGGTGGGCGCTTCCCCCCGGGTGATGGGCGCTGGGGTAGCTTCACACCCATGGCCACACTGGTGTCGTTCCACGCCCATCCCGATGACGAGTGCATCGCCTGCGGCGGCGTCATGCGCCGGGCGTTCGAGCACGGGCACCGTGTCGTGCTGGTCGTGGCGACCCGGGGTGAGCACGGCGAGGTACCTGAGGGGTTCCTCACCGACGGCGAGGAACTGTGGCAGCGACGGGTCGCCGAGACCTACGCATCCGCCGGCATCCTCGGCGCGCAGCGGGTGGAGTTCCTCGGGTACAGCGATTCGGGGATGATGGGGACCGCCACCAATGACGCACCCGGCTCGTTCTGGACCGCACCGGTGGAGGAAGCCGCCGAGCGGCTGGCCAAGATCCTTGACGAGGAACGGGCCGACGTCCTCACCTGCTACGACGAGAACGGCGGCTATGGCCACCCGGACCATATCCAGGTGCACCGAGTCGGGCTGCGCGCCGCAGAACTCGCCGGCACGCCGCGCGTCTATCAGAACACCATGAACCGCGACCACATGCTCCGTGGCATGGCAGCGTTCGCCGAGCAGGCCGCCGCAGCCGGGCTCGAGATACCCGACATCGAATCCGAAGGGGATTTCGGCAAGCCGGAGTCGGTGATCACCGCGGGCGTCGATGTCACTCCATACCTGCAGTACAAGCGCGAGGCCATGCGGGCACACGCGAGCCAGATCAGCGAGCAGTCGTTCTTCCTGGCGATGCCGGATGAGCCGTTCGCCTATGCGTTCGGCACGGAGTGGTTCATCCGCGAGGGTCAGGGCCCCGGTATCACCGAGACAGATCTGCTGGCCGGGCTCTAGGCGGGCCGGCCGGGCTCTAGGCAGGCCGGCCAGCGCGCCTTCGCCGGGGGGTGGACCTGGCAGGGGCCAACCTCTGTGGCGGCTAGCTCGCGCCCGCCGCAGTCACGGGCGGCTTTCTCCCCCCCCGCCGAGGGCGTCCACCCGGTCCTGCCAGCCCGCCTTCCGCTTCGCGGCCGGTGATCGGTAATCAGCGTGGCCGCCAGGCGGGCTTGCGCTTATCCAGGAAGGCGCGCATCCCCTCCCGGGCGTCCGGAAGCTGGCTGGTGGCGGCCATCACCTCGATGGCATAGGCGTACGCCTTCGGCTGGTCGAGGTCGATCTGTGCGTACAGGGCCTGCTTGCCGATCCCCTTGCTCTCCGCAGATCCACGGGTCACCCGCTCCAGCAGATCCTGCACGGCCGAGTCGAGCTGCCCGGCCGGAACGACCTGGTTGACCAGGCCCCAGTCCAGCGCCGTGCGCGCGTCGATGACATCTCCCGACAGGGCCATCTCCATGGCCCGTTTGCGGCCCACGTTGCGCGCGACCGCGACCATCGGCGTATGACAGAACCAGCCGCCCTTGCCACCGGGAGCCGCGAATCCAGCGTCCTCGCTCGCCACCGCCAGGTCGGCGGTCGCGACAAGCTGACAGCCGGCCGCCGTCGCGAGGCCGTGCACCCGCGCCAGGACCGGTTGGGGCACCTGCTGCATGAGGTTCATCAGTTCTGTGCAGGTGCCAAGGAGCGAGCGCACCGCGGGCAGGTCCGCGTCCGCGACATCGGCGAAGTCGTGGCCGGCACTGAACACGGGGCCGTTGCCCGCGAGCACAATGCCCAGCGCGTCGCTTTCGCCGGCCTGGCGGAAGGCTGCGATCAGTTCGCGCATGTGATCGAGCGAGAGGGCGTTGCGGCGATGTGGCCGGTTCATCGTGATGGTGGCGAACTCGCCGGACCGCTCCACGATGATGTGCTCGAACCCCATGGCAACTCCTTCCATCAACCGGAAGCCTATGCCGGCGGCTGCCACGCGGGCAGGTCACGAGACGCTATCCCTTGGCCAAGCAGTCCATCCGGCGGCAACTGCCCATAGCCAGCGGAGAGTACGCCGGGCGTGACCGGGTAGCGACGCCGTGCCGCGGCGGGGACAGCGGCGGCTGGCAGGCGATGAATCCGGCACAACGGGCCGTGCGGCGCTTCGACGCCTTCCAGTGGCGCCACCTGCCCACGGCCTTTGTCTTCG
>DAHUZQ010000002.1 GCA_027306495.1 Actinomycetota bacterium
TCAGGTCCGCACTGCCGGCGTAGGAGAACTGCGACTGCGGCAACCCCGAAGCGGACTGCCAGGTAAGGCCTCCGTCAGCGGAATACTGGAAGCCCACGCTGGTATCCAGGTACGCATGTGTCGGGCCACCGGGGCCGAAGACGGCGGTGCCGTCCTCCCCGACCGGCGGGGAGGTACCCCAGAACTGCTGCCACGTGGCACCGCCATCGGTGCTGAGCAGCGGCGAGTAGTCCTGGACCGCCGTCAGTATCTCCGAACCGCTCACCGCCAGGCCCGTCAGCAGCGACGAGCTGATGTCACCGTTCAGGCTGCTGGTCACCGCGCCGTAGCCGGTGACCAGGAACAGGCCCTGGTCACTGCCGACCACGATGGTTCCCGCCCGGCCCGGCCAGGAGTACAGGAACCGCACGTCAGGGCCGGGGTGCACAGTCCACGCCGACCCGTCGTTGGTGGAGACCAGCAGCGCTCCGCCCGGTGCCGCGTAAACCGTGGACGGGTCGTTCACGCCGAAAGTGACCACCTGGATGGCCCGCCGCCGAAGGACCCGGTGCCAGGACCGGCCACCGTCCGTCGTGGCGTACAGGTCTCCCGGGTGGTAGTTGTTCCATTCCACGGCGTAGACCCTGCGCGGGTTGGCTGGGCTCACCGCGATCGACCACACCGTGGCCGCCGGGACACTCAGCACCCGCCGCCACCCGGCACGCGATCGCGCCAGCACGGTCCCGTCGTCCAGCCCCGCGTAGAGCACGCGCCCGGAGCCCGCGAGCGCCCGGACCGGCGCTGTCGTCCGCTTGATCAGGGTCCAGGTGGCACCGGCGTTGACCGACCGCGCGATGCCCCGCGCCGTCGCCGCGTACAGGGCTGAGCCGACCTGCAGGAAACCGGTGGTCGCACCCAGTCGCGCGACACGCCGCCAGGTGACACCGGCATCGGCGCTACGGTAGATCCCCGAGAACCAGGTCCCCACCGTGAGGACATTGGGGTTCTGCTGGTCCAGCCAGAGCGCGCAGGCACTCGGGTCGCCCAGCCCGGTATCGGCAGGCTGCCAGCTCGCCCCGCCATTGACGGTCTTGAACAGGCCCGCCTCCGAAAAGGGTCCCGCATTGCCCGGCCCAACGCCGCCTCCCGCGTACATGACGAGGGGGTTGGCCAGGTCGACGGCGAACGCCTGCAGCTTGCCCGCACCAGCAGGCGCGGGCGGGATCGCGCGCGGGCCGATTGCAGACCAGGCGGTGCCAGCCCCGGACTTGCCCGCTGGTGAGGCCAGTGCGCCGGCCCGGTCCGGGTGGCTGGGCCCGGCGGTGACCGCCGCGCCCACGCCAGCCGGCACCGCTGACATCGCCACGACCGCAGCCAGCACCGTTATGGCACTTCGCCCTGACATCGCAGCCTCCCCGCGGCTGCCCCACCCAGCCGGCACCGGGATCGAAAGGTGGCCGCCGTTCAGGGCGCACTATAGGCCGATAAACCATTCGCCAACAGAACAACACTCAAGCGGCCGGGCTCAGCACCCTCCACGGGACGCGCGTCAGCATGCCGGGCTCCCTCGCTGTGGACCTCGCCGTGCCGCCGGCGCAAGGCGCGACCCTAGCGGCACCAACCGGGCCTTACGCCCGGACCACCCCTGGCGTACATCCCGGATCAGGCCGGCAGCTCGGCGTGATGGGCCTTACCACGGCCGGGTCAAGAGAATCTCCCGAACGGCCTTGCCCGCTGAGGACGGGATACCGTGTGCCATGTCCATTCCAGAGCAGGTAGCTGAACCACAGCCCGCCGGAATGACTCCTCCGCCGAGCAGGCTGCTTGGCCGGCTGCGGCACAGCAGGCCGCTGCACGACCCCGCCATCCGCACCGCGGCACCGCTCTGGCTCGCGTCCAAGGTTGCGGTTCTCACCCTGGCCTGGGCAGCCAGCTGGATCATGTATCCAGCCAGACATTCACGGGCGCCGCTGGGCTGGCAGGAATGGGACGCGAACCTGTTCCGGCAGATAGCCCAGTACGGCTACTTCGGCCCTGCCGGGACGCCCAACAAACACCAGGTGGCGTTTTTCCCCGGATACCCATTGGTTTTGCGAGCGGTGCATCTGCTCATTCCGTCCTGGGTCGCGGCCGAACTGACGATTGCGACCGTGGCGAGTTTCTTCGCGGTCCTCGCACTGGTGCGCCTCGCCGAGGACTACCAGGCAGGCTCGGGAGGAAGGGCGGCGCTGTTCTTCCTCGCGGCGCCCGCCGCTGTCTTTCTGTCCGTCGGCTACTCCGAGGCGCTGTTTCTCGCTTTTGCCATACCCAGTTGGCGCGCCGCACGCCGTGAGTCATGGACAGCGGCCTCGCTGCTGGGCGCGGCGGCATGCGCGATACGTGCCAACGGCCTGTTCTTCATGGCCGGGATCGTGCTCATGGCGATCAGGTCCCCGTCAGGACGCAGGCCGAGCGTATTCGCGCGCCTTATGATCCCCGCTGTTCCTATCGCCGCATACGAGCTTTACCTCCGCTACACGACCGGGGACTGGCTGGCATGGCTGCACGCCGAGGCGGCGGGATGGGGCAGGTCCTTCCGCAATCCGCTCGCCACCTTCCAGACGACCTGGGCCGCCGCGTTCGGGGGCCAGCAGCACGCGCCGATCGCGTTCATGTTCGAACTGGAACTGGCCTCGGTGGCAGTCCTGGTGCTGCTGACCGCCATGCTGCTGCGGAAGCGCCAGTGGCCCGAAGCGATCTACAGTCTGCTCACGCTGGCGGCAATGGCGACGGGGACATGGTATGAGTCAGTGCCGCGTGCGGTGCTGCTCCTGTGGCCACTGTGGTGCATGCTCGGTGCCGCCGCGGACCGGTACCGCAGGGCGGCTATGGTCTGGCTCGCGGTGTCCATCCCGCTTATGTGCGTGACAGCGATCCTCTATACCTCCGGCAACTGGGCGGGCTAACCCTTGCGGGAGACGAGGCCAGTGCCGGGTCGCGCACACCGACCGCAGGAACGGCCCATGGCGTGCGGGCTAACCCTTGCGGGAGACGTGGCCATGGCCGGAGCCAGTGACAAGGCCTCAGGGCAGGGCTTCGATCACTGCCTCCGCCCACAGCGCCCGCAGCGGCGTCGGGTCAGCGGTCAGGATGGGCCACGCGCGATCCCGCGCGCAGTGGACGACCTGGCCGGCAGTCAGCACTGCCGACGCGCCCGAGCCGACCGGTCGCAGCGCCGCCGCGATCTTCGGCGCGCTGGCCCGGGTCAGGTCGGCCACGACCGTGACCGGCAAGCTGAGCAGGGCCTCGGCCACGTCACGCCGACGCGAGGGGATCTGCGCGAGCGCGGCCGTCAGCGCCAGCACCGGGATCAGGACGACGATCTGCTGCTCGACACTGGCCCATACGACCGCTTCGGCGTAACGGGTCCGCCCGGTGACGAAATCCACGATGGCGCTGGTGTCGAAGACCCTGCCGCCGATCACCTCGGGGGACGCACGCGCGTGGGGGCATGTGCCCGCTCACGGGCACGGCGCAGCATCTCTTCCGGCGGTGGGCCGCCGAAGACCTCGCGCAGTTTGGCGAGCGCCGCATCCCGTTCAGCCTTGGTCAGGCTGATGGGCTTGCCGGTCCGACTTCCGCTCACGAGAGCCAGACTACCGCGCGGCCGGGCGCACGGGCCCGCTAACGCCGGTGATGCCGGCGTGTCCGCCCGGTGGCGATGGCCTGCCGTAGGGTGGCTCGCGGCGATCTGGGTGAGCGCACGCTGCGACAGGAGGGGCATATGGCCGGCGAACTCGTGCTCTACCGCAGGCGGGGCGGGACCGCCACGATCACCCTGGATTCGCCCCACAACCGCAACGCCCTGTCCGCCCGCCTGCGCGCCGAGCTCAGCGCCCGCCTGGACGAGGCGGTCACGGACGACGCGGTGCGGGTGATCGTCTTGACCCATGCCGGTCCGGTGTTCTGCTCGGGAATGGACCTGAAGGAAGCGGCCGGCCCGGACGCCAGCGGCCAGGGCGTCCGCGAGTTCCCGCACATCCTCGACCAGATCTGGGCCAGTCCCAAGCCGGTGCTGGCCCGGGTGGCCGGGCCAGCGCGGGCCGGCGGCATCGGGCTGATCGCGGCCTGCGACATCGCCGTGGCGGCGGAAGCGGCCACCTTCGCCTTCAGCGAGGTGCGGATCGGCGTTGTCCCCGCCGTCATCTCGCTCACCGTGCTGCCCAGGATCAGCCCCAGGGACGCGCAGGCGCTCTTCCTCACCGGTGAGACCTTCGATGCAGGCCGCGCGGCCCGGATCGGCCTCATCAATGTGGCCGTTCCCCTCTCCGAACTCGACGCGGAGGTGGCCCGGTACGTGGACGCTTTGCAACTCGGAGCCCCACGGGCACTGGCCGCCACCAAGAAGCTGCTGGCCCGGCCCCGGTTCGCCACACCCGCCGAAGGCTTCACCGAGATGCTCGCCCTGTCCGCCGAGTTCTTCGCCAGCGAGGAGGGCCAGGAGGGCATCGCTGCCTTCGCGGCCAAGCGGCCACCCCGGTGGGCGGTGCCGCGCGTGTCCGACCGGGACTGACCTGGGCTCCCGCATCCGGGGCCGGCTCGACGAGCCCGCCCCAAGGGCGGCGGGCGGCTATTCTTCTCCGCATGGCGATCATCCCGGAGAAGCCGTCGCTCGATGATCTCGAGTCGAAGTGGAGCGCGATCTGGCAGCGGCAGGGCACCTACCGCTTCGACGCGTCCAAGACCCGCGAGCAGATCTATTCGATCGACACCCCGCCTCCCACGATCAGCGGTGTGCTGCACCTCGGGACGGCGTTCGGGTACATCCAGGTAGACGCCATCGCCAGGTTCCAGCGGATGCGGGGGCGCGAGGTCTTCTATCCGATGGGCTGGGATGACAATGGCCTGCCTACCGAGCGCCGGGTGCAGAACCACTACGGCGTGCGCTGTGATCCGACCGCGCCCTACGACCCCGACCTGAAGGTCGCTGAGGCTCCCAAGGGCCAGCGGGAGCAGCGGGCCATCTCGCGGCCCAACTTCGTGGAACTGTGCCACCAGTTCACGGCCGAGTTCGAAGACTCCTTCGAGCAGCAGTGGCGCGCCATGGGCCTGTCCGTGGACTGGACGCTGACCTACGCGACCATCGACGACCGGTCGCGCCGCATCGCCCAGCGGGCATTCCTGCGCAACCTGCGCCGGGGCGAGGCTTACGCCAGCGAGGCGCCGAGCATGTGGGATGTGGACTTCCACACCGCGGTCGCGCAGGCGGAGTTCGAGGACCGGGAGGTGCACGGCGCCTACCACCGGCTGGCGTTCCCCCGGGCAGGCAGCGGGCCCGCCGTGGAGATCGAGACGACCCGGCCGGAACTGCTGGCATCCTGCGTGGCGCTGGTGGCCCACCCGGACGACGACCGGTACCGGACGCTGATCGGCACCGAGGCGATCACCCCGCTCTTCGGCATGCGGGTGCCGGTGGTCGCCCATCCGCTCGCCGAGCCCGACAAGGGCACCGGCATCGCCATGATCTGCACCTTCGGCGACACCACGGACGTGATCTGGTGGCGTGAACTCGGGCTGCCGTTGCGGTCGGTCATCCAGCGCGACGGCCGCTTCCGGCTCCAGACGCCGGACTGGCTCGGCGGCGCCGGGGCCGGCGCCTACGCCGAACTCGCCGGGCTGACCTCGATGCAAGCGCGCCGCCGGGTGGTGGAACTGCTGCGGGAGTCGGGTGACCTGCTCGGCGAGCCCCGGCCGATCACCCACTACGTCAAGTTCTTCGAGAAGGGTGAACGCCCGCTGGAGATCGTGACCAGCCGGCAGTGGTACATCCGCAACGGCGCGCGCGACGGCGACCTGCGCGCCACGCTGATCCAGGCCGGCCGGGAACTCAGCTGGCACCCGGACTTCATGCGCCTGCGGTACGAGCACTGGGTGGAGGGCCTCAACACCGACTGGCTGATCAGCCGGCAGCGCTACTTCGGCGTGCCATTCCCGGTCTGGTACAAGATCTCGCAGTCCGGTGACATCCTCTGGGACGAGCCGATCCTGCCGGAGGAATCCGCGCTTCCGGTGGATCCCCAGAGCGAGCCGGCCCCCGGTTATCAGGAGCCGCAGCGCGGCATGCCGGGCGGCTTCGCCGGGGACCCCGATGTCATGGACACCTGGGCGACGTCCTCGCTCACTCCCGACATCGCCTCCGGGTATGTGGACAACCCCGGCCTGGCCAGCCGGGTGTTCCCGATGGACCTGCGCCCGCAAGGCCCGGAGATCATCCGCACCTGGCTGTTCTCCACGGTGCTGCGCTCCCACTTCGAGCACGGCGGCCTGCCATGGCGGCACACGCTGATCAACGGCTGGATCCTGGACCCGGACCGCAAGAAGATGTCGAAGTCCAAGGGCAACGTGCTGTCCCCGATGCCGCTGGCCGAGGAGTTCGGTGCCGACGGGCTGCGGTACTGGTCCTGCCGCGCCGCCCCGGGGACGGACACCGCAGCGGACACCGCCCAGATGCGGGTCGGGCGGCGGCTGGCGGTCAAGGTGCTCAACGCCTCCAAGTTCGTGCTGGGCCTCGGGTCGGACCAGGCGAGCGCGGCCGACATCACCGAACCGGTGGACCGCGCGATGCTGGCGCAACTGGCGGCCGTGGTGTCGCAGGCCACCCAGGCGTTCGAGGCGTACCACTACCACCAGGTGCTGGAGCGCACGGAAGCCTTCTTCTGGCGGTTCTGTGACGACTACATCGAACTGGTCAAGACCCGCGCCTATGAGGACGGCCCCGCCGGGCGGTCCGCCCAGGGCGCGCTGTCACTGGCGCTGTCCACCCTGCTGCGGCTGTTCGCGCCGTTCCTGCCGTTCGTGACCGAAGAGGTGTGGTCGTGGTGGCAGCCGGGGTCGGTGCACCGGGCCGACTGGCCGTCACCGCTCGAACTGGCCGCTGCCGCCGATGGCGCCGATCCGGCGGTGTTCGACGTCGCAAGCGAGGTCCTGGCGGACATCCGCAAGGTCAAGTCCAGCCACAAGCGGTCGCAGCGCAGCGGGGTCAGTTCGCTGCTGGTGGCCGATCAGGCGGGCCGGGTCGCGGCGCTGCGGCTCGCCGAAGCGGACCTGCGTCAGGCCGGCAGCATCGCGACCCTGATGACCCGGGAAGCTCCCGAGCGCCTCGTGACAGTCGAGCTCGCCGCTGGGCCGGAGGAGGGCTAGCTGGTGCCCATGCCGAAGCAGACCACGTCCCGGAGAGGGTTCATGGCGTGGTGATCCACACGAATTCTGTGCTCTCGGGCCGCTACCAGCTTGAGTCCCCCATCTCCGCCGGCGCGGTCGGTGAGGTCTGGCGCGCGGCCGACCTCGTGCTCGACCGGGCAGTCGCCGTCAAGCTGCTGCGGCCGGAGTACGCCGGGCATCCCGAGGCGCTGGCCAGGTTCCGGGCGGAGGCCCGCCACGCGGGTGGTGTCTCCCACCCGGGAATCGCCCAGGTCTTCGACTACTGTGAGGGCGCACCCGGCTGCCCGCCCTACATCGTCATGGAACTGGTGAACGGCCCCTCCCTGGCCGGGGTTCTGACCGGCGGCCCACTGCGGCCGGACGTGGCGATGGACATCGTCGCGCAGGCGGCGGCGGCGCTGGCGGCGGCCCACATGGTCGGCCTGGTCCACCGTGACATCAAGCCCGCCAACCTGCTGATCGCGGGTGACCGTGTCAAGATCACCGACTTCGGAATCGCCTATGCCGCGGGTGCCGTCCCGATCACCAGGACGGGCACGCTGGTCGGCACGCCGGCCTACCTGGCGCCCGAACGCGCGGCGGGATACGCGGCCACCCCCGCCAGTGACATCTATTCGCTGGGTGTCCTCGCTTATGAGTGCCTGACCGGCCAGCCACCGTTCCGGGGCCCGGCGGTTGAGGTGGCGGCCGCTCACCGGACCGACCCGTTGCCGCCGCTGCCGCCCGGGGTTCCCGAGCCGATCACGGCGCTCATCGCGGACATGACCGAGAAGGACCCGCAGGCGCGCCCGGCTACCGCTGGTGAAGTCGCCTGGCGGGCCGCGCAGCACGCGCGGGGCAGCCGTCCCGGCTGGCCACAGGCCGGCACTCAGCCCGGCTGGGCACAAGGCGCCGGCGCCCCACCGGGCGGTCCTGCTGTGGTGGGCGCGCCCGGTGCACCGGGGGCCATGCTCGGCGGCCCGGCCGCCCCGGGCAACCCGACACTCGTCGAAGGCGGCTTCCCGACCCTGATCACCGGCCCCGGGGCTGGCGGGACCGGCCCGGGCGGAGCCGGCTGGGCGGATTACCCCGAGGACTCATGGGATGGGCGCCGCCGAGTCTGGGGCAAGCGCACCAAGGTTGCGGCCGCGACCGGGGCCGCGCTGCTGGCCGGGCTGGTGGGCTGGCTGCTGGTCGGCTCATCCAGCCCGCCGCCCGGGACGATTCCACTGGCGACGTCGTCCTCGCCCGCTGCCTCGGCGCCCGCTACGGTGCGGCTCGATGCGGCCACCTTCGTCGGCAAGCCCGCCCACCTGGTGGCCCGGCAGTTGCGTGCCGATGGCCTGCGCCCGAAGATCCAGTGGGTCCACGGGGTCCAGCAGCAGCCCCCCGGGACGGTGGTGTCCGTACAGCCGGCTGGCCAGGTCCCGGTGGGCACCCCGGTGGTGGTGACCGCGGTCTTCCAGCCTCCCGGACCGCCGAAGGGCCAGGGAGGCGGCGATGGCGGCGGCAACGGCGGGAACGGCGGCCAGGGCGATGGCGGCGGGAACGGCAACGCCCAGCGCTTCCAGCCGGGTAACCCGAACGGCTGAGCGGGCGTGAACGCCTCCATGATCTGGTCGAGTTGCTCCCAGCTTTCGTAGGAGGCGTCCAAGTCCAAGGCGCATGGGTGCTGCCCGAGAATTGCGCCACATGGGTGCCCGCCCGGACGATCAAAGGCTCGCGGTCTGCGGGGCGCCCGATGCCACCGTCCGACGCCTGCCAGTGGCGGCCCGCAAGCTGTGCACTACACCGGGTGCTCCCCAGCGGGTCAGCTGAGTTCAGGATCAGCGAGCCAGTGGCCTGTGCAGGCCAGCGGGCCATCCCGCCAGCGACTGCGGACGTTCGGCCGCGGCGCGCGGCTTGCTGGCGAAGCTGAGTGCCTGCCCATTCACAGGCACCCCTTCCGTAAAGGCATTTGCGGCAGATAGCCTGCCTTCGCACACAGTCGGGTGACTGGGTGAGAAGGGCAGGATCCCATGCGCCGTCCGCTGCCATTGCTGGCCGCACTCCTCATGACAATCGGCGGGGCACCCGCCCTGGTGGCCAGCCAGGCTCTGGCCTCGGCCAGAGCCGTCCACCACCCACAGGTGTTGCTGGTCTGCAACGGGAGCACGATCCCCTGCCCCGCGCTGCGCCACCAGCGGCAGTTCCCGACCATCGCCGCTGCGGTGAGCAAGGCGGAGCCCGGCGACTGGGTGCTGATCTGGCCCGGCATCTACCGCGAGAGCACCCCCAAATGGAACGCTGGGGTGTGGATCGGGAAACGGGACGTCCATATCCGGGGCCTGAACCGTAACAAGGTGATCATCGACGGCTCCAACGGCACAAACGCCAACCCATGCCCTTCCGCTCCCGACCAGCAGAACTTCGGAGCGGGTGGTGTCGGCCGCAATGGCATCGTGGCGACCGCCAGCGGGGTCACCATCCAGAACCTGACCGTCTGCAACTTCCTGTCAGGCTCGGGCGGCAACGGCAACCAGATCTGGTGGGACGGCGGCTACGGCTCCGGGAAGCTCGGGATCGGGGCGTATGCGGGGTCGTACCTGACCGCCACCTCCACGTACGCGTCGACGTACTCCCCGACGGGCACTCCGAACCTCGCCCAGTACGGCATCTTCTCCAGCAACGCGCGGGGGCCTGGCCTGATCAGCCACTCCTACGCTGGCAACATGGCGGACTCCGCCTACTACGTCGGAGCGTGCCAGCGCGAGTGCAATACCGTCCTGGCGCACGATCGCGGCACCAACTCCGCCCTCGGCTTCTCCGGCACCAACGCCGGCGGGAGGCTGATCATCCGTGACTCCGTCTTCGACCACAACCGCACCGGGCTCGCCCCCAACTCGCTCAACAACAACGACGCCCCTCCCCCACAGGACGGGCGGTGCCCGGGTAGCCGCACCCGTTCCTGCACGATCATCGAGCACAACCTGATCAAGGCCAACAACCGGGCGAATGTGCCGACCACCGGACTTGAGCCGGCCATCGGCGCGGGCGTGGAACTCGCCGGCGGCAAGTTCGACACAGTCGCTCACAATGTGATCGAGGACCAGGGTGCCTGGGGTGTGGTCGTCCACGACTACCCCGACACGGAAATCCCGCCGAAGATCGCCCACTGCCAGGGCGGCATCCCGAACTTCCCGGAACCCGGGATCTGCACGTTCGTGGCACGGGGCAACCGCGTCCACGGCAACACCTTCATCCATGACGGCTTCTTCGGTAACACGACCAATGGCGACATGGGCACGGTGAGCCTGAAGGCGCACGTGAAGCCACGGAACTGCTTCTTCGGCAACGTGGCCCTCGCGCGCCCGGGCGGTCACCGGGTGGCGCTGACATCCTCACCGCGGCACATCCAGCGGGCCTCGGTGGACGGGCGGCCCTGCGGCACGCGCGGGACCGGGTACAACTTCAACCTGATCAGCCAGCTGATCTGCGCGACCGGTGCCACCGGGCTCGGGCCATGCCCGGCCGGGTCCAACTACCCGAAGCAGACCACGATCATCATGGTCCCGCTGCCCCACCTCGCGACCATGCCCCACCCGTGCGCGGGCCTGCCGCGCAACCCCTACTGCCCGTGAGGAAGGCCCGCGGGGCAGACGCGCCAGCGCGGCGGTTGTGGCGCTGCCGGGTCGCGACCATGCCCCACCCGTGCCAGGGGCTGCCGCGCAACTCCTACTGCCCGTGAGGAAGGCCCGCGTGCGTGTCGGCCCGGAACGGGTCGACACGCACGCTCTCGATACATCGCAGCAGCGGTTTCGCGTAACGCTGGGCATGGCACTGCCCGGCGCGCAGGGTCAGCCCTCTGTTCATCCACGAACCGGCGGTGAGCCGAACGGCATGCACGCCTGCTAGGTGGCACAGCGCGCTGAACCGCCCGAGGCTGGGCCTGACCCCCTGGGGTCTACCTCACGGAGCGCTGATGAGCCTGGAAGAACGCCGTTGAATCAGCCCGCCAGAGCTGGATGACCGCCCACAGACCGATAGCGACACTCACAATCCCGGTTGCCCCACCACGCGACAGGCTCAGCAGTGTGAATACCACATTCACGCCAAAAAGCACTGACGATACGATGCGCGCCCAGCCCATGCCACGTTTGACGGCCCATGCCATCCACAGCCACAGCCCGATCTCGATCAGGCCCACGACGGCTAGGATGACCGCGAACACTGTGATAGACGCTGCGGCCGTGGTTGTGGCCGTGGTCAGGCCCAGGCTGCTGCGCGAGACCGCCAACAAGACGATGACGGCAATAGCCCCGATCGCGGACAGGACCGCGCCAGCGTACATCAGGTTCACCGCGGACCGAATGGACCGGGGAATGGGCAGGGGAGCGGACGGCTCGGGCATCATGCCGCCAACTGGATACTGCGGATACACGCGTCTCTCCTCGGTGAGGGTTCATCCGCACGGATGCAGACCCGGCGTCTCCGACTTTAGCGCGCACCCACGTTCCCGGCACACAGGCGAGCGGCTTCGGCCATGGCGTCCGCGGGAGGCCCTGGCCGAAGCCGTCACCGGTTAACACGCGGGGGTTTGGCCGCGCCCCAAGCTGGCGAAAACGACTGCTGTGAGCGGGGGCACGGCTGGGGCAATGGCTGATAAGGAAACGGCGGCACGCCCCGCCGGGAACGGACCAGTTGGTAACGAACGGGTCCGGGCACCGGGCCTCGACGGTGTGCGGGCACTGGCCGTGCTTGCTGTCATCGCGTTCCATCTCGGGATGGGGCCGGCGCCCGGCGGCTTCCTCGGGGTCGATGTCTTCTTCGTGCTCAGCGGCTACCTGATCACCGATCTGCTGGTCGCGCGGCAGGCCAGGAACGGCCATCTCGCAATGGCGGGGTTCTGGGTCAGGCGGGCCCGGCGGCTGCTGCCCGCGCTCGCGGTCGTGCTCATCGCCGTCACGGCCGCCACCGCCCTGATCGAGCCCAGCCAATTGCCGGATCTGCGGTCGGCGTTGCTGGCGGCGGTCACCTATTCCAGCAACTGGTACCAGGTCTACCACCACGTTTCCTATTTCGCCGCGTTCGGCCCGCCGCCGCCGCTGCAGCACCTTTGGTCGCTGGCCATCGAGGAGCAGTTCTACCTGGCCTGGCCGCTGCTGCTGTTCGTGCTCCTCCACTTGCGCCACCAGTGGGTCCGCGCCGCGGTCACCTGGGCCTGCGCCGGAGCTTCGGCGATCGCGATGGCGCTGCTGTACACACCCGGCGCCAACCCGTCGCGGGTGTATTACGGCACCGATACCCACGCCACCGCGCTGCTCGCCGGCTCCGCGCTCGCCCTGACCATTCCGCTGGCCGGCCTCACCTCGGCCGGCGAGCGCCTGACCCGGCGCCTGGACGTGCTCGGCATAGCCGGCCTGGCGCTGCTCGGCTGGGCACTCGGTCATGACGGCGGCTCGGATCCGGCTCTGTACCCCTATGGACTGGTGCTCGCGGCACTCGCCGCGGCCGCGCTCACCGCCGCCGCCGCCGTCCCCGGTTCGGTCAGCACGCTGCTCAGCATCCGGCCGCTCCGGTGGATCGGGGTCCGCTCGTACGGCATCTACCTCTGGCACTGGCCCGTCATCGCCCTGACCGCCGCGCTTGCCGGGACGGAGCGGCCCCCACCCTGGCTGTGGCCCAGCGACGTCGCCCTGGTCATCGCGCTCGCCGCCGCGTCGTGGAGGTGGATCGAACGGCCGATCCTCACCAACGGTTTCGGGGCCACCTGCGCTGCCACCTGGCGTTCCCTCCAAAAATCGGTCACCACCGCGCGAGGCTCGCCCGCCCAGGCGCTCCCGGCGGTACTGGCAGTGGGCGCCTGCGCCATCGTCGGCACCGCCGGCTACGGCGTGCTGCGGCCGGCACCCCCACCGACGGGCCTGCAGGCGCAGATTCTGCGAGGCGAGCAGGTAAGCGCACGGACCCGGGCGCAATCACCGGCCGCGGGAGGGGCGTCGGGGCACCCGTCTCCCGCCGCCCTCCCCGCCACGGGCCCGGTGACCGGCCGGAACGTCACCGCCATCGGGGACTCGGTGATGGCCGCCGGCGCGATGGCACTGCAGCACGTGCTGCCGGGCATCTACATCGACGCCAAACCGGACCGCCAGATGAGCGCTGGCCTGGTCCTGGTGCGCCACCTGCTGCGGGCCGGACGGCTACGGCCGGTCGTGGTGATGGGTCTTGGCACCAACTACCTGGTCACAACCGCGCAATTGCGGGAACTGCTGCGGCTGCTCGGGCCGCATCGCAAGCTGGTGCTGATCAACACCTACGTACCCGACGGGTGGAGCAAGCAGGTCAACGCGACCGACGCGGCGTTCGCCCGGGCGCATCCGGCTGTCGTGCTCGCGGACTGGTACGACACCATCCGAGACCGGCTGTACCTGCTGTGGCCCGACCACATCCACCCGCAGCTTCCGGGCACGTTCGTCTACGCGCGGATGGTCTACCGGGCTGTCCAGGCTACCCGTGCCGTGCCCGGGGCCGCTCCCACCGCACCTGTCACGGTCCGGGCCGCGCACGGGTCCGGCGGGTCCGGCGGTGGGCCGCGGTAACACCGTTCCCGGTGCTCGCCCCTTGCCCGGGCCGTTCCCAGAGTGCTTGCATGACAGCGGGCTGTCCCGGCTCGCCCCGCCGATTCGCCCGTGGGCCGGCCCCGGATGGCCCGGCGCCCGCGGGGCGGGAGGGAACCCGACGGCCGGCAGGAGGGAACCCCGATGGCGATGACTCCCCCGGCTCCGCTGTTCGATCCCTTCGCGCCCGGTTTCGCCGACGACCCTTACCCCCAGTACGCGGCGCTGCGTGAGCATGCCCCGGTGTACCGGCACCCGTTCGGATTCTGGCTGCTCACCCGGCATGCGGACGTCTCCTGGCTGCTGCGCTCCCCCGGACTGTCGGTCGAGGACCGCAACGTGACGGACCCGGCGCCGCTCGCGCTGGCCAGGGCGGGTGAGGACGGACAGGCACGTAGGTCCGGAATGTCCATGCTGGACCGGGATCCCCCCGACCACACCCGGCTGCGCCGGCTGGTGTCCCGGGCGTTCACGCCGCGCAGCGTGCTGACCCTGCGCCCGAGGATCACCGAACTGGCCGATGGCATGCTGGATGCGATCAGCCGGGCCGGGCATGCCGACCTCGTCGAGGCCCTGGCGTTCCCGCTGCCGTTCACGGTGATCGCGGAACTGCTCGGCACCCCGAGCGCCGACCATCTGCGTATCCGGGAACTGACCGGCATGCTGGTGCGCTCGCTGGAACCGATGAACGACCCGGGCGTGCTGGCAGCGGCCATGGCCGCCAACGTCGAAATGGCCGGCATCGCGGGCGAGATGATCGCCTGGAAGCGCCGCAACCCGGCCGATGACCTGCTCACCGCGCTCATCAACGCCGAAGACGACGGGGACGTCCTCGATGACGCCGAACTGATCGCGCAGACGCTGCTGCTCTACATCGCCGGACACGAGACCACCGTGAACCTGCTGGCAGGCGGGACTCTCGCGTTGCTGCGCAACCGTGACCAGTGGGATCTGCTCGCACGGGACGCCGGCCTGCTGGACAACGCGGTCGAGGAATTCCTGCGGTTCGACAGCCCCGTGCAGGTCAGCCGCCGGATCGCGCTGCGGCCGCTGGCGCTCGGCGGTGTGACGATCCCGCGCGGATCGTTCATCCTGGTCAGCCTGGCCTCGGCCAACCGTGACGAGCGCTGCTTCGGCCCGGACGCCGCCCAACTCCGGGTGCTCCGGGCCAACGCCCGTCAGCATGTGTCCTTCGGCGGGGGCCCGCATCACTGCCTGGGCGCGTCACTGGCCAGGCTGGAGGCCGCGGTCACCTTCGAGCGCATGATCGCCCGACTGCCCGGCCTCACCCTCGACGGCGACGTCGTATGGAACGGCCGGGTCACCCTGCGCGGCCCCGCCCGTCTCCCGGTCGCCGTTGGTGCGGCCGGGTCCGCCTCTCAGCCGCGGACCGCCTCTCAGCCGCGGACCGCCTCCGGACCGCGGACCGCCTCCAAGTCGCGGCCCAGGTAGGGCATGCGGCAGGGCGCGTTCCATGATCGTGGTGGATCAGGTGGCATTTTTCCCACCCAATCAACCACGATCATGGACTGGCGCCGCTTATCGGGCGGCGAGCAGGGTGCCAAGGTCAGCCCGGGGTGGTAATGTCGCCGCGGCCAGGCCCCCGGCCCGGGGTTGGGAGAGCGTATGGCAGACGAGCGGACCGCTGGCAGGGGTCCCGCTCTGCGGGTGTGGCGATTGCTCACCGGTCCGCCGCTGCGGGCGCGAGATGTGGTCAACGAGCAGATCACTCCGGTGGAAGGCCTGCCCGCCCTCTCCCTGGACGCGCTGACCTCCGTCGCCTACGGGCCTGAGGCGATCATCGTGGTGCTGGCCGCAGCCGGGGCTGGCGCGCTTCACCTCGTGCTCCCGGTGACGATCACCATCGTGGCGCTGCTGGCGATCCTGGTGTTCTCCTACCGTCAGGTCATCGACGCCTACCCGGCCGGGGGCGGTGCGTACGCGGTGACGCGGGCGAACTTCCCTCCCTGGGTGAGCCTGGTGGCGGCCGCCTCCCTGGTGGTGGACTACACGCTGACCGTCGCTGTCTCCATCGCAGCCGGGGTCGCCTCGTTGACCTCGGCCTTCCCCGCTCTCATCTCGGCCACCGTGCCGATCTGCCTGGCCTTTCTCGCCGTCATCACGCTGCTCAACCTGCGTGGACTGGGCGAAGCTGCCAGGGCGTTCCTGCTGCCGACGATGCTGTTCATCATCGGCCTGCTGGTCATCATCGCGATCGGGCTCATACATCCGCTCGCTCTGCATGCGCCTGAGCCCGGCCGGTCGTTGCTGCCCGCGCGACCGCTGGAAGCGCTGAGCATCCTGCTCGTCCTCAAGGCGTTCTCGGCCGGCTGCAGCGCCCTGACCGGGGTGGAGGCCATCGCCAACGGTGTACCGCTGTTCAAGCAGCCCAGAGTGCGGCGGGCCAGGCAGACCGAGTTGCTGCTCGGCACCATCCTCGGCGCCATGCTGCTCGGTCTCGCGGTCCTCGCGGACCGCTGGCACGTCGGCCCACGCTCCGGCCAGACGGTGCTGAGCCAGATCATGGCGATGGCGGTGGGCAGGAACTGGGCCTACTACGTCATGTCCCTGACCATCACCGTGGTCCTGGCACTGGCCGCCAACACCTCATTCGGCGGTCTGCCGGTCCTGGCCAGCCTCCTCGCACGGGACCACCGCCTGCCGCACGTGTTCTCCCTCCGCGACGACCGCCAAGTGTTCGCACCCGGTATCTGGTCCCTGGCGGTCCTCTCCGCCGTGCTGCTGATCGCCGTGAACGGAAACGTCCTCACACTGATCCCGCTCTTCGCCATCGGCGTGTTCACGGGGTTCACGCTGTCACAGAGCGGGCTCGTCGTTCACTGGCGCCGGTCCAGGGCACCGCGATGGCGTTACCGGGCGGCCATCAACGGCCTCGGCGCCGTCGTGACGGCCGTGGCCACCGTCGTGTTCATCCTGACCAAGTTCACGGCCGGTGCCTGGGTCGTGCTCATCGCGGTGCCCGGCTTCATTGTGCTGTTCGTCCGCGTCCACCGTTACTACGGCCGGGCTGGCCGCGCGCTCCGCCTGGGCAAGATCCCTGGCAAGCCGGTCAGCAGGCAGGTCATCGTGGTCGTGCCGCTCGCCAACGTTTCCCGGCTGGCCGAGGACGTCCTCGGCGAAGCGCTGTCCATCAGCCAACGTGTGATCGCGGTTTCTGTCGTTGCCGGGACCAGCGAAGAATGCGGCGAGCGGGAAGAGGAGATCCGCCGTCAGTGGTCGCAGTGGGACCCTGGGGTGCCCTTGCGGGTGCTGCGGACCGAGTACGCATCGGTGGCGGGCCCGGTCGTGGCGTTCGTGAACGAGTTGCGGGAGGCGGAACCGGACAAGCAGATCATCGTGCTCATCCCGGTGGCATTCAGCGAGGAGCGCCGCTACCGGATCCTGCACAACCAACTCGATCTCGTCCTCAGCGCGGCGCTGCGCGCCTGCCCGGGGGTGATCACTGCCCGGGTGCTGATCCCGCTGCACCTTTCGGAGGCCCCCGACTGATCGCTCAGTCCTCGTCGTCGGCGCTGTCCACGTAGACGATCGTGCGGCGCCGCAGGTTCTGCAGGTCCACGGCGGCGCCGCACTTGGGGCAGCGGCCTGTGCCCATCAGCACCGCCCCCGCCTTCACGCTCAGCGGCACCACGACGTGACCCGCCTCGCACTCAACTTCGTGGTCCTCGCGCCACCGCAACGCCCGGTCGGTCATCTACTCATCTTCCGCCATAGCCGTCAGGCGGGATGAAGGCCCAGCCCGTCCGGTGTGTCACCACCGCCCGCACGCTTCCGGTTCCACGTCCAGGCTTCCGGTTCCATGCCCAGGTTTCCGGCATCACGTCCAGGCTTCCGGCATCACGTCATTGTGCCGCTGTACGCCACCATCCAGTGCGGTACCAGCTGATACGCGACTATGTCGCCCCACTCCAGCGCAGACACGCCGTAGTGACCCGTCAGGTGTTCCAGGACGGCGGGCCATTGCGGGTCGGGGGGCCGGTCAGCAGGGTTGAGCAGCGTGGCTGTCCCGTGCGTGAAGACACCGAGTTCTTCCCCCCGCAGGTGCGCGGCGCTGACCTGCGGACGTTCGAGCAGATGCCTCGCCTTGACCGATGACCTGGAGGTGCTGAAGACCCAGCGGGCGTGAAAGAAGTGGCCATCCACGGCGCTGATGCGTGGCTCGCCCGCGGCAGTGACGGTCGCCACCGACAGGACGCACATGCCCCTGAGGCTGTCCACCAACTGCCGGGCGGTCAGTGTCCGCTCCCCCGGCGTGATGATCGACCGCAGATGAGCGCCCGCCCGGGTGATGGAGGCGTCGAGAAGATGCTGGAGTTGGTCCAGTTCCTCCGCCGTCTCGTCCATGACCGCCGATTCTGCCAGCCGGGTGCCTGCGGGGCCACCCGCCAGAACCGGCGAATACCGCCTGCTGGGTTTCGACCGGACATTCAAGCCTTGTTGCGGTGAAAGGCAGTCAACACGGTCACTCGTCCGCCGGATACTCGCTTTGCGCGCCTGGATGATTGCGGTCAAGTCAGGCAACATCGCGCCCCAACTGCTCACGGTCAGGGTGCTTGAGCGAAAATTCTCCTACGCTGACCAGCAAGGCTCCATGATCACAAATTCTTGGCTAAGCTCCACGGGTAACTATTCCCGCGTAGCCCGCTATCCATGGTCTCTTTATGTTGTGCGCAACACAAAAAAGGGTCTGCGCCCACCAATACGGAATTAAAGCTGAGGTAAAGCTGGGAAGGTGATCGCCCGGTGCCTGGGGACGAGATGGTAAGTCACGAATCCCTCGCGGCTGCCGCCAGCGGGCCGGGACACGGCTGGCGGGCGCGGCTGCGCCCCGGCCGGCTGCCTCCCTCAGCCGGCCGGTGGCTGGCCATGTTCGGAGCCACCCTGGCCGGCCTGCTGATCAGGTTCCTGGTGCCCAGCCCGGTGGGCCAGGCGGACAACCGGGATGGCCCCCGGCTGATGTGCGGCCTGGGCCTGGCCAAGGTGGTCCCCCATGGCAAGCCCACCTTCTTCCGGTACGCCTACTTCGAGTACCTGACCACGTCGAAGTGTGCCGGGCGCCTTCCCTATCCCTCGTCGGAACTGGTGCCGCTGGAAATCTCCCGGATGCTCACCCCGGTGTTCGGGCTGCCCGGTGTCGTGAACCTGATCGCGCTGGGAGTGCTGTTCTGCGTGCTGTCAGCGGTCGCGATAGCCAGCCTGGCCACCGCATTGCGCATCCCGTGGTGGGGCCAGTGGCTGATCGCGGCGGCCTGCTGGCTGATCATCGCGGACTCGGCGTTCTTCGACGTGTTCGCCAGCCCGTTCAGTGAACCCGCCGCGCTGGTCGGGTTGCTGCTGGTGGCGGCCGGCCTGCTCTACCTGGGCAGGAGCTGGCGGGAGACGGTGGCCGGCCTGGTGCTGGCGGGCTCCGGCGGATTCCTGACCATCCTGTCCAAGGAGCAGTATCTGGTGCTGGCCGTGCCGATCTGCCTGGCACTGGTGCTGGCCGCCGCCGATCGTGGCCCGTGGCGCGGGCTGCGCCGGTTCCGCAACCGGCAGGCCGGCGCGGCGCAGCTGGTGTCGGCCGCGCTCGCCGTGATGGCCGCCGGGTACTGGGTCTGGATCTACGTGAGCGGCGGCGGCCAGCGCCTGGAGCACATCCAGGCGGTGGACATGATCTTCACCGATATCGTCACCAAGCGGTCCACCGCGCCGGCTCAGCTCCGCGCGCTCGGCCTGCCGACCACCTGGGCCAGGTATGCGGGCGACTATTACTGGGCCAGGAGGTCGGTCCGCCTGAGCCCACTGTTCTCCCGGTACGCGGGCAAGCTGACCGACCTCAACATCGTTCACTTCCTGGTCACCCATCCCAGCTACATCGCCAGCGTCGGCCAGTCGGCGGCGATGTACGCGCAGCAGCTACGGGTCACCTCGCTGGGTGACTACCCGATCTCCGCCGGGCACCGCAGAGGTGCCTACGAGTCCCGCGTCACCGTGCTCAGCTGGCTGATGCACCAGCTCCCGCCGCACACGGGCCTGTGGCTGTACATACCGCTGTGGCTCGCCATGGTGGCCCTCGCGCTGGTCGCTCTCCGCCTGCAGCGTGGGACGACTTGGCACCGGAACGGGGCGGCCACAGTGCTGTGCCTGACCGCTTGCGCGGCAGTGTCGTTCATTCCGCCCGCTTACTTCGCGGGCATCTCCACCACCCGGCACATGGTCGGCACGAACCTGTCCACCGCCGTCGCCTTCACCATCAGCGCGGCACTGGCCTTCTCGATGATCAGCCGCGCGCTGGCCCGGCGGCGTGGCCCCCGGACCGCGGCCGAGCCGGTGGCCGAAACGCCCGGAGCGCAGGTCAGCCCGGGATCGCGGTAGCGGCGAAACCCGGGCGCACGGCTACATCTGTCCGGGTGAGACACCGCCGGCCGGTCGCGCGTCCGCCCGGGATGTGGGGTCGCCTGCGCCGACCGCCCACCTGGCGATAGGAACCGCCCCGGCCCGCGAGCCGGGGCGGCACCAGACGAGGTTCACTCAAGTCCTCACCTCCCCGGAGTGTGAATCTCGCGCTGCCCGGGCTGCACCTCGTGAATCTCGGGCAGCGCCTGGTGGATCTCGTGCGGCTGCAGCACGTCGTGCGGCGCGGCACGGGCGACCCGGAACTGATCCAGTTCGGACAGGGCCTTCGCGGCCGGGACCTTGGCCAGATACGCCATGCCGAAGAAGACGCAGCCGAGGGTGTACCAGAACTGCTCGGCTGAGGTCATCTCGGTCAGGCCGTACTCGGAAAGCGCCTTCTTGACGGGCACCTTCTGCAGGTAGGCCGCGCCGAACGCCACGCAGCCGAGGACGTACCAGAACTGCTCCGCCGCGGTCATGCCGACTTTCCGTATGCCCCCTGTGATCGTGTTCATCGCTGATCCCTCCTTCCCCAGTTCCAGTCTCACGCCACAGTGGTCAGAGCAGGAGAGGCAGAGGTTGTGAAGGCGAGTGACCTTGGCCAGGAACGGCTGGGCGCTTGCCGCCGGGACATCAGGCGCCGCCCGTTCCCAACGTGGCACGCTGCTCCACTCGCAGCGTGACGCCCGGGGAGCTCGCCAACCTCGCGCACCCGCGCCGCGTCCGCGATCTGATAGACCGTGAATGCGCGAGCCCACTCCACGTCGCCGCGCTCACCCGTGCCCCCTTGCGGGAGGCCGCGCCCCGCCGCTGGTCGCGCTTGGGAGCGGCTATGCTGTCCGGGAGCGGCGTCCCGATCACTTTCCGGAAGGGTGTGCCTCATGACCAAGGATTGGTTCCAAGGCATCATTTCAACCCGCCGCGTGCCTGCCGATATTAATTCCGACGTCGCGCATTCGGCGCGTGTCTACAATTACCTGCTCGGCGGCAAGGACAACTACGCCGCCGACCGTGCGGCAGGCGACCAGATGATTGCGGCCCTGCCCAATGTCGTGAGCGGGTCACGGGCGAACCGGGCGTTCCTTGCCAGAGCGATCCGATTTCTGGTGACCGACTGCGGGATCCGCCAGTTCCTTGACATAGGCACCGGAATCCCCTCGGCCGATAACACCCATGAGGTCGCACAGGCGATCGCCCCGCAAACCCGGATCGTCTACGTGGACAACGACCCTGTCGTGCTCTCCCACGCGCGTGCCCTGCTTACCAGTTCCCCCCACGGGGCCGTCGCCTACCTCGACGCCGACGTACGCGAACCCGAGGAAATCCTGCGAGCCGCAGCCGGCACGCTGGACTTCGATCAGCCGGTGGCTCTCATGATGCTGATGATCCTGCACATGATCCCCGACGAAGCACAGCCCCACCGGATCGTCAGCCGGCTGCTCGACGCCCTGCCCAGCGGCAGTTTCCTGGTTATCTCTCATCCGCCGAGCGACCTGCTGCCCGAGGGGGTGGCCGAGGCGCAGCGGCGCCTGAACGAGCGCCTCGGGGCGCAGGCGTCCATGACGGCGCGCAGCCGAGCTGAAGTAACACAGTTCTTCGATGGCCTGGAGATCGTGGAGCCAGGTGTGGTGCAGGTTCATCAGTGGCGGCCGGACATCGAAGTCAGCCCGAACGCACCCGCCTCCATATGGTGTGCC
>DAHUZQ010000127.1 GCA_027306495.1 Actinomycetota bacterium
GATCAGGAAGTCGCCGAACCGCCGCGCCGCCTCCAGGTACATGGAGTGGCCCTCATGGATGATGTCGAACGAGCCGCTGGTCAGGACGACCTTCAGGCCGAGCGTCCGCAGCGCGCTGACGATCGCCACGATGCGCTCGTAATCCGGGACGAACCGCAGTTCGAAGTTGGAGGCGTCCGCGAACAGCCCGCTGTTGAGCAGGGCCAGGGACTGCGGTGGCGGGCCTGCCATCACGGCGAGGTGGACCGCGCCACCACCAGCGGGAGTTTCGGGCCAGCCGGTCACGCTCCCCGATCATAGTGGCCGGCCCCGCCCCGGCTGCCGCCATTGCCAGGCTGGCGGGCAGCCGTGTCGTGGTGGAGCCCATGGGTGGGGCGCCGGTGCTGTCCGGCGGGCGGGTCGGCGTGTCGCGGTGTGCCCGGGCCCGCCACGCCTATCGGTGGATGGGGCAGCCGTGTCCCCCAGGGTCTGCCGGCCGGGCGGCCGGTGTTGGCCGGTTGTCGGGTGGCAGCGGGTCAGCATGCAGCCGGGCCAGTGGGCAGTGCTCGGCGGCCAGTCGCGAGACGGCCCTGACCATCTCAGCCGGCCCGCAGACCAGCACGTCACACGCGCCGGGCGGCAGGTGGCGCAGGGCGGCCTCGGGCAGCGCTCTTCGCTGGCCGACCTCGTCGGGGCCGGCGTCGACCACCGGCACCACCTGCAGGAACGAGCTGTGCTGAGCCAGTTCGGTCATCTCTGCCAGGTCATACAGGTCAGCCTCGGTCCGCGCGCCGAGCAGGACCGTCACGGCCGGGCGGGGCTGGGAGGCCCCGGCGTCGGCGAGCGACTCGACGATCGACTTGATCGGTGCCAGCCCGGTGCCGCCGGCGACCGCCAGGACCGTTCCGGTGGTCAGGGCGTCCACTGTCATGGCGCCGCGCGCGCGGCCCACTATCAGGGTGTCGCCCACCTCCGTGTGCTGGACGAGAGTGCCGCTGAGGGCGCCGCCGGGGATAGCACGGACGTGCAGCGTCAGTTCGTCCCGGCTGGGCCCGGCGCTGGCGATGGAGTACTCACGCCACAGGCGGGGCACGCGCGGAGAGGAGATGCTGACGTGCTGGCCCGGCCGGTAATCGAGCGGCGTCTGTCCGTCCACCCGCAGCGTCAGCACGGCCAGGTCGGGCCTGCGCCGCTGGTGGCCGATGACATCTGCGACCCACCATGCCGGCTGGTCCTGAGCCCTGCGGGCTGCATCGGTCATCACGTCGCGGACGTGGTTGAGCGCGGCGGTCATGACCTGCTGCGTTTCCGGTGTCCAGCGACTGGCCCCGAACACCGCGACCATCGCGGTGAGGTTGTCGAAGAAGGCCTGGTAATGCTGCTCGGTCACACCGTATTTGCGATGGTCGAGTGCGAGTTCGCCCAGCCGGAAGGCGAGCGCTTCCTCATCGTCCCAGTCCTGGGCGACCCGTACGAGCGCGTCGAACACCTGCGCCCGAAGGGCACCCATAGCGAGCGGAAACATGCCGCGCATCGTCGGCTCGTGCACGAACAGGCGCGCGAAGAAACGCGCCATCAGCCGGTGCGACTGCGGTTCGAGCGCCGCGAACAACCTTTGCAGCGCTTCCGCCGTGAGTTCGGGATTCGGCGATTCGCGGCTTTCCCGGGCAGGGCTGGCCAGCCGTGCCGATTCGGGCGATGTCACGTGTGATCGGCCAGGTTCGGTCGGCCCGGCCCCGCGCCGGGAAGCCCGGCGTCGCGGGGGCGGGCGCTGGGCGGAAGTCCCGAGCGCGATCAGCACACGCCTATTCTTACATCGCCATATAACTATGGACGACGGCTTAGTGGTAATTTCCCGGCTGTTCGATCAGGCGCATCGCGTCCGAATGATGCTCGTTTGGTTACGAGAGCGCTTAGTGGAAACTACTATTGCGCCTAGTTGGAAACTACTATTGCGTCTAGTAGGAATGCGGCATCATGCCATTAATGGCCCCGTACGGGACGGAGCAGCCCCGATGTGCCCCGATCTGGCCCGGTGCCGCGGCGGTTGCGCCACTAGGATGAGCCGGTGACTTCCGCCCCATACCTGAGATTTCCCCACGTTCGCGGTGAACTGGTGACCTTTGTCGCAGACGATGACGTCTGGCTAGCCCCGGTGACCGGTGGGGTCGCCACCAGGGTGTCATCGGAGCGGGTGCCAGCAGCCCATCCCCGCCTGTCACCGGATGGCACCGCCCTGGCCTGGACGAGCTATGCCGACGGCGCACCGGAGGTGCGCCTGGCCGACCTGGCGAGTGGGAGAACCGTCCGGCTGACCCACTGGGGAGATTCGGGGACCAGGGTGGCCGGCTGGACCCAGGACGGTCAGGTCCTGGTGCTGTCCGCCACCGGTTCGCCGTTCGAGCGGCACCTGTCGGCGTACGTCATCGACCCCGGTGGCGGTCAGCCCCGGCCCCAAGCATTCGGGCCCATAGGCGACCTTGCTGTCAGCGATGCCGGCACGGTGCTGCTGGCCGGCTCCGTCGGGAGTGACCCCGCACACTGGAAGCGGTACCGGGGTGGGCGGGCTGGCCGGCTGTGGGTGCGCTTGGCGGACGAGCCTGAGTTCCGGCGGATCCTGGCCGCCGTCGATGGCTATTTCGCCAGTCCCATGCTGGCCTGGGGCCGGGTGGTGTTCCTGTCCGACCACGAGGGCACCGGGAATCTCTACTCCTGCCGTCCGGACGGGCAGGACCTGCGCCGCCACACCGACCACGAGGGCTTCTACGCCCGGCAGGCCAGCAGCGACGGCCTGCGGGTGATCTACCAGCGGACCGGCGAGCTGTGGATGCTGGACGGTCCCAGTGCGGACGCGCGGCCCGTGGAGATCTCGCTCGGCCCGGCCGCACCGGCTCCCAGGCCGTCCCTGGTGACCGGTGAGGGCAACCTAGCGGGACTGTCGTGTGACCACACGGGCCGGGCCAGCGCGATCGAGGTGCGGGGAACCGTGCACTGGCTCACTCACTCCGACGGTCCCGCCCGCGCGCTGAGCGTTTCGCCTGCCGCCTGGGCGCGGCTGCCGCGGGTGCTGGGCACGACCGGTGACGTCGTGTGGGTGAGCGACGCCGGCGGTGAGGATGCGCTGGAAGTGGCTCGGGCCGCCGGGCCGGCGGAGCGGGACGGGGCGGTCCGGCACCTGGCATCGGGACTGCTCGGACGGGTGAGCGCGATGTGCGCGGCCCCGGACGGTTCCCGGGTGGCCGTTGCGTCCGCCGATGGCAGGCTGAGTGTGGTGGACATCGCTACCGGAGCCCTGACACCACTGCCGGCGTCATCGGACGGGCCGGCGACCGGGCTGTCGTTCTCGCCGGACTCGGTCTGGCTCGCCTGGGCCGAGTCGGGGCCCCGGCCGCTGAGCCGGATCCGGCTTGCACACCTCGGCCCACCGGCCGGGCTGACGGAGCCGGGCGACGCGGGTGTGCCAGCCCAGCCGGGTCAGCCGGGTCAGCCGGGTCAGCCAGCCCAGCCGGGTCAGCCGGGGCACGCCGGGCCTGCTGGGCTCACGGAGCCGGGCGACGCGGGTGTGCTAGCCCAGCCGGGTCAGCCGGGTCAGCCCGGGCACGCCGGGCCGCGGATCGTCGAGGTCACCGACGGCCGGTTCAGCGACAGCGATCCGGTGTTCACCACCGACGGCCGCCATCTGGCGTTCCTCTCCCGGCGCAGTTTCGACCCGGTGTACGACGCGCACTTCTTCGACTTGTCATTCCCGACCGGCTGCAGACCCTTCCTGGTGGCGCTCGCCGCGGACACCCCCTCTCCATTCGGGCCACTTCCAGACGGCGCCCCCGTCGGCGGGGAGATCTCTGAAGCGGCGGCTGGGCCGGGGGGTGGCGGTGCTGGCGGGGCAGCGGCCAGCCAGGCAGACGCGCCGTCCCGGCCGGCCACGCGGGTGGACCCGGACGGACTGCCCGAGCGGGTGTTCCCCGTTCCGGTCGGAGAGGCTCTGTATTCATCGCTGCGTGCTGTCACCGGGGGACTTGTGTGGCTGCGCAGCAAGGTGACCGGTGTGCTGGGTGAGGGCCTGCGCGACCCGGACGATGACCGGCCCCGCCCTTGCCTCGAACGGTTCGGCCTGCGAGCACGCTCGTGCTCGGTGCTCGCCGACGAACTCGATTGGTTCGATGTCAGCGGGGACGGCAGCCGACTGGTGATCGCTGACCGGGGGAGCCTGCGGGTGGTGCCGTCCGAGCGCAAGGCCGAAAGCGATGCGCCCGAGACGGTCCGGGTCGACCTTGGCCGTGCCCGGTTCCTGGCTGACCCGATGGCGGCACGCCAGCATGCGCTGCGGCAACTCGGCCGGGCGATACGCGACGAATTCTGGGTCGCGGACATGGCCGACGTGGACTGGGATGGGGTCCTCGCGGCGTACCAGCCGCTGGTGGCACGCACCCGCACCGCGGACGACTTCGCTGACCTGCTCTGGGAGGTCATGGGGGAACTGGGTACCTCGCACGCCTATGTGCGGTCGGCCGACACCGGGCGAGCCAGGGGAGCACCGGTCGGCATGCTCGGCGCCGACCTGGAGCAGTACGGCGACGGGCGCTGGGCTGTCAGCAGGGTGCTGCCGGGTGAATCCTCAGACCCGCGGGCGAGGTCGCCGCTGGCTGCCCCTGGCGCCCGGGTCAGCGCCGGCGAGTACCTGCTGGCGGTGGACGGCCAGTACGTCGACCCCGCTTCCGGCCCCGGGCCACTGTTGCTCGGCACGGTCCGCAAGCCCGTGGAACTCACCGTCGCCGGGCAGGAGGGTGAGCGCCGCCGGGTGGTTGTCGTCCCACTGGCCAGCGACCGCCGCCTCCGCTATCAGGACTGGGTGTCGGCGAACCGGCGGGCCGTGCGTGAGCTGAGCGGCGGCCAGGCGGGCTACCTGCACATCCCGGACATGATGGGCGAGGGCTGGGCGCACTTCCATCGCGACCTGCGCCTGGAAATGACGCTCGGCCTGCTCATCGTCGATGTCCGGCACAACCGTGGTGGCCATGTCTCCGAACTCGTCGTGGAAAAGCTGGCGCGGCGCATCATGGGCTGGGACATGCCGCGTGGGCTCCGGCCGGCCACCTACCCCCGGGATGCGCCGCGCGGTCCGGTCGTCGCGATCACGAACGAAGCCGCCGGCTCCGACGGTGACATGGTCACCGCGGCGATCCGGATACTGGGGCTGGGCCCGGTGGTGGGCGCGCGGACCTGGGGGGGCGTGGTCGGGATCGACGAGTGGTTCACCCTCGCCGACGGCTCCGCGATCACGGTGCCGCGCTACGCGATCTCCCTCAGCGGTTACGGCTGGGGGGTCGAGAACCACGGCGTCGATCCGGACGTGGAGGTCCTGATCACGCCGGACGACTGGGCTGCCGGACGGGACCCGCAACTCGCTACCGCCGTCGACATCGGGCTCGCGGCCCTGGCGCGCACGCCCGCGGCCACTCCGCCGCCCACCACCGACCGTCCCTCCCGGCGTCGGCCCCCACTCCCGCCCCGGAAGGCCGGATAGCCGTCGCACCGGGCCGCCGTGCTCGCCGCCTGGTCGGCGAGGTGTGCCCACTGGGCAGCTAGCCGCGACACCCGCCCGGGCCACCTCGCGCCCGTCGGCAGGCGAGTCGTCTCTTCCATGATCGTGGTTGATCGGGTAGGAAAAATGCCCCCCGATCAACCACAAAAGAGTCGCGGGCGGGGGACGGCGGTTGAG
>DAHUZQ010000008.1 GCA_027306495.1 Actinomycetota bacterium
GGGGTCATGTATTACGGCGCCGACGGATCGATCATCGGGGCGAACCCCGCAGCCGGGAGAATCCTGGGCTTCGAGCCGTCGGAACTGGCCACCTGGCCCCTGGCCACCTCCATAGCGGCGATCCGGGAGGATGGCTCGGCACTGCCGCCGGAGGACTTCCCGTTGGTGAGGGCCCTGCGCACTGGCGAAATCGTGGCCGATGTGGTGATGGGCGTGCCGCACGCGCGCACCGGCGAACTGCGGTGGCTGCGGGTCACCGCCGTCCCGGACTCGCGGGACGCTCAGGGCCGTCCGCAGCGCGCCTACGCGATCATGGCCGACATCACCGATCAGCGGCGGGCGACGGCGGCCCTGCGGCAGAGCAACCGCCTGCTCGGGCGATTGCGGGAAGCCAACGTTCTCGCGGTGGTGGTGGCCGGCGAGGACGGCATCCACGAGGCGAACGACGCCTTCCTCAACATGATCGGCTACACCCGCGAGGAACTGCGATCCACCCGGATCGACTGGCGGGCGGTCACTCCGGCGGATTGGGCGCACAAGGACGACCAGGCGGTCGCGGAGTTGCGCCGGACCGGGGTGTGCCAGCCCTACGAGAAGGAGTATGAGCGCCGGGACGGGCATCGGGTGCCTGCCCTGGTCGGGGCGGCGGTTATCGGCCTCCAGCCCCTTCGCTGGGCGACCTTTGTGGTGGACCTCACCGCCCGGCAGCGGTCTGAGCAGGAGCGAGCAGAGTTGCTGGCCCGGGAGCAGGCCGCCCGTGTGGAGGCCAACGCCGCGCGGGAACGCCTGACGTCCCTGCTACGGGCCGGGGATCTGGTGGCCGCCAGCCGCGATCCTGACGAGTTGCTGGAGCAGGTGACTCAACTGGTGGTGCCCACGCTCGCCGACTACTGTGTCGCCTTCATGCCGACGCCGGCCGGCGAGCTGCTCGCCACCAAGCTGACGCACCGGGACCCAGCAAGCGCGAGGGCCTTCGAGCGACTGCGGGAGTACCCGATCCCGGCCGCCGGCCCGCTGATATCTCAAGTCGCGTACACCACCGGCACTGCCCAACTCGCCAGCGAATTCAGCGCCTGGACGTCCGCCTGGGCGCAAGCCGCCCCGGAGTTGATGAAGATCGTGAGCCAGGCGCAGCCCGCCAGCGCACTGGCGGTGCCGCTGCTAGCCGGTCAGCGCCCGCTTGGCGTACTCGTGCTGGGTCGTGGCGAAGACCGCCCCCGGTTCGCCGCGACGGACAAGGCAGTCGTGGAAGAACTCGCCCGCCGCTTGGCCGCTGGTCTGGCCAACGTCGAAACCTTCGCGCGCGAGCACACCGTCGCCGAAACTCTGCAGCGCGCTCTCCTGCCGGATGCTCCGCCACGCATCGAGGGGCTGGACCTCGCTGTGCGCTACCTTCCCGCCAGCGATGGCGTGCACGTGGGCGGCGACTGGTATGACGCCTTCCCCCTCGGTCACCGCCGCGTCGGCCTGGTAATAGGCGATGTGGCAGGCCACAGCATCGGCTCGGCAGCGATCATGGGCCAGGTCCGCAGCTTGCTGCACGGCTACGCCATCGACAACCCCTCCCCGCCCGACGTGCTCCGGCGCACCAACACAGCCATCTGCCAGATGATGCCCGACGCACTCGTCACCGTCTGGTACGGCGTGCTCGACCCGGTTGCCGGTGACCTGGCCTACGCGAACGCGGGCCACCCGCCCCCGCTGATCAGCGGCGGCCACGGTTGCGCCGAGTACCTGGATGCCGCGCCCGCCACCGTGCTCGGCGCAACACCCAGGACGACGTTCTCCGCCGCCCATAGCCGCCTGCCACCCGGCGCCAGCCTCCTGCTCTACACCGACGGACTGATCGAGGACCGCGGCCGCGACATCACCGAAGGCTTCACCGCCCTTGCCGCCGCCCTTCAGAAATCTTCCGGCCAGACGGCGGAGGACGCATGCCGGGCGGCTCAGGCGGCGATGCTTGGATCCGCCCCGCGCGCCGACGACGTCTGCATCCTGGCGGTCAGCCTCCCAGACCCGGCCGGCCAGAAGCTCCGCCGCACACCCACGGCCGCGTGGTGACCGACCCACCCGAACCCTGTCTCGCCAATACTCCCGAACGGCGGTTGCGGTGCGGTCCGCGTTCGGGATCAGGTGGCTGCACCGGGCTGCGTTGGCCACATGGCCAGCGCTGCGGCCCCGCCGGCAAGGGCAGCGCCACCGGCGAAGGCGACGACCAGCCACCGGCCCTGCCGCGGCAGTTCGCGCCAGGATGAGACGGTCACGACGACATCAAGAGCGTCGGACACGGCGCCGGCGGCGACCCATTCGCGGGCTGATCCGAGTTCACCGGCCGGGCGTTGCAGCGCCGCGAGTGCGCCCAGCCCCAAAGCGATGTCGCGTGCTCCAAGAGCGCGCCCGAGCACCCTGGCCGCCAGATCGTCCGCGGCTGCGCCCACCCACGGGCGCGCCGGCGCCGTCGGCCAGGCCAGCGCCGTCAGGCCGAGCGCCACTCGCCCGGCGGCCACGGCATTTGCGCTACGCCGCAGCAGCGATGCCGCATTAGCCGGTGTTACCCGAGTTCTGCTACTTCCACGCCGGTGCGGGCTGGGCCGTGCGAAGACACGCATCGAACGATGCTAACCCGCTGCCATGGCCACCCGCTGCTGAGCCCAGCGCTGCTGAGCGGGTTGCTGGCGCAGGGGCGGCTCGCGTGCGCCTAGAAGAGGAACGGCACGAGCATCTTGGTCGAGCGCTTGTACACCGGGTAGGCGTCTGGGAACTGCTCGGTCATGTAGCGCTCCTCGACGGTCGCGCTGTAGATGAAATAGAACCCGGCCAGAGCCACGGCGATCAGCCACAGCCAGCTCAGCGCCATGGCGGTACCGATGCCGGCGACCAGGATGCCCGAATAGATCGGGTGCCGGACCAGGTGGTAGGGGCCGCTGGTGACAAGTTCCGGCTCGTCCTTCTGCGTCATGGGGGTGCCCCAGTTGCGCCCGATGTGCAGGCGGGCCCAGATCGCCAGGCCCAACCCGAGAGCGAGGAGGACAAGCCCGGGGCCAGCGAGCCAGAGATCAGTGTTGGGGCCGACGGCCCGGAATACTCCGAAGTGGACCAGCACGATCACGATGACAATCAGCACAGCCCTGATTCGCAGGTCGCGTGCCCACGGGAGGTGGCCCCTCTTCATGGAGAAGGCCGCCACGAGCCAGTAGAGCCAGAACGCCGCCCATGCGACGGCGAAGACGAACTCGATCGCACGCATCGTGACTCACACTGCCACATGTGCCGCGCGGTCCGCGAGGGTGAGCAAGTGCTAGCCGGTGGGCACCAGGTCGGCGCGGTGGGCCAGGATCGCCAACTGGACGCGGTCACGGCAGTCAAGCTTGGTCAGCAGGTGGGCAACGTGTGTCTTGGCGGTTGCCGGACTGATGCCGAGCCGGGCAGCGATCTCACTGTTCGACAGCCCCTGCGCGACCAGGGTCAGCACTTCCACCTCCCGCTCGGTGAGATCCCTGAGCTCCGGCCGGGGCGCCGGGGTCTGCGGCCGGGCGTCCGCTATCGCGCCGGCGTCCGGCCGGTGCGCGAACTCGTCGAGCAGGCGGCGGGTGACGCTCGGTGCGAGCAGGGCATCGCCCGCGGCGATGACCCTGATGGCGTTCAGCAGTTCGGCCGGCAGCGTGTCCTTGAGCAGGAAGCCACTGGCTCCGGCGCGCAACGCCGCGTAGACGTACTCGTCAAGGTCGAATGTGGTGAGGATCAGCACCCGCACGCCCTGCGTCTGGGCCGCGCCGGTGATCTGGCGGGTGGCCTCGATGCCGTCCATGACCGGCATCCGGACGTCCATCAGCACGACCTCGGGTCGCGTCCGTCTGGCGGCAGACACCGCCTCGGCCCCGTTCTTCGCCTCGCCGACGACCGTGAACCCCGGTGTGGCTTCGATGATGCCGCAGAATCCCACCCGAACCAGCGCCTGGTCGTCGGCGACGACCACCCGGATCGTCATGGCGCGCCGTCCCCTGTCGGCAGCCGGGCCGCGACCCTGAACCCGCGCTCGGGCAGCGGCTGTGCGGTCAACTCGCCGCCGTAGAGGCTGACCCGCTCCCGCATGCCGATCAGACCGTGCCCCCCGGCCGGTTCCGGGCCGGGCTCGCCCAGCCCTGCCCTGGTGCCTGCGGCGGCCGGCACCGGGCAGCCGCGCCCGCTGTCCGCGACCTCGATGGACAGCTCGTCCTTGAAATAGCCGATGGTGACCGTGCAGCAGGGCGTGTACGCGTGCTTGACCACGTTGGTCAGGGCCTCCTGCACGATCCGGAACGCCGTCAGCTCGATGCCCTGCGGCAACTCCCGGCGGATGCCGTCCACCCGCAGATCCACCGCGACGCCGGCATTGCCGATCCGCGCCACCAGTCGGTCCAGGTCGCTCAGCCCGGGGGCCGGGGCCAGTGGCGCTGCCAGCCCGGTCGCTGGCACGTGGGCCGGAGTGCGGCCGGTACCGTTCGGCTGTGCGTCCGATCCAATGCGGCCACCGGTCAGCGGGGTCATCTGGAATGTCGGTATTCCGTCCGGTGCCGGATTGGACTGGCGCAGCACACCGAGCATTCGCCGCATTTCCGTGAGCGCCTCCCGGCTGGTCGCCTGTATGGCAGCGAGCGCCTCCTGGGCCTTGCCCGGCTGCTTATCGATGACGTGGTGACCGTACCCTGCCTGCACCGCGATCACGGTCATGCTGTGTGCGACCACATCATGCAGTTCCCGGGCGATCCGCAACCGCTCGTCGGTGACCGCGCCGACCGCGGCCTGATGCTGCAGTTGCGCGGCGTAGGCGCGGCGTTGCCCGGCCGCGTAGCCCACGGTCCACAAGATGATCACTACGAGTGCGGGGAACACCGGGGGTCCCAGCGCGTGCGAGCCTTCCAGCAGGCTCATCAGCGCCTCGGTTGCCAGCAGGAACAGCACCACGCCCAGTGCGGCGGCTGACACCGCGCGCCGGAACTGGGCGGCCACCAGGTAGATCACATAGGCGGTCGGCAGGAAGTAGACCGAGGCGCCCCGCAACGCGGCCCCCACCGGGTCGACGGGCGGCGAGAGTCCAACCGCCGCCGCCGTCGCGGCCGAGGATGCGGCCACCATCGCGGTGATCAGTGGCGCGAGCAGGGCGGTCACCGTACTCACCCCGAGAGCCGCCATCGGGTTGCGCCGGCGCAGCGCCACCGGGAGCGAAACGGCCACGGCGATCGCGGCGATGACCGCGATGTCGCTGAACCGGGCAATGCCGTAAACGAGCAGCGATTGGCGCTCACTCAGGAATACCACCAGAGCGCATGGCACCGCGGCGATAAAGTCGAGCGCCACCCAATGACGCGGCCGCAAGCGCTTGGTCAGCGGCGGCCGCGGCGGCCGCTGCCTGGCTGGCAGTGCCTGCCAAGGGGTGCCCACCTCCCCACGGTATCCGCGGCCGGGTGGATTGGCGTCATCCCGTGGGCTTAGGCCTGCGGAATCACCACCGGGCCGCCGAACTCGGCAAGCGCCGGGAAGTTCAGCCTGCAGGCTGACGAATGCGGTCAGGGGCTGCGCCAGGCTGGTGCCAGGCCAAAGAAAACCCGACACGAAAGGAAGTGCGGGCCATGACCACAGGCCCACTCGAGGGGGTCACCGATTCTGGTGGCACCGTGGGCAAGCTCGCTGTGCACGCTGACGGCCCGGTCATCCAGACACAGGCGCTGACCAAGCGGTACCGGAGTGACGTGACCGCGCTGGACGGGCTCACCGTCTCGGTCGCTCCCGGTATCACCGGCCTGATCGGCGCCAATGGCGCGGGCAAGTCGACCCTGATCAAGATCCTGCTCGGCCTGCTCGAGCCGACCACGGGCCGGGCGATGGTGTTCGGCATCGACTGCGGACGCCATGGCGAACAGATCCGGACGCTGATCGGTTACATGCCCGAGCATGATTGCCTGCCGCCGGATGTCACAGCCACCGAGTTCGTCACCCATATGGGCCGGATGTCTGGCCTGCCTGCCACCTCGGCCAAGGAGAGGGCGGCTGAGTCGCTGCGTCATGTCGGCCTGCACGAGGAGCGATACCGCCTGGTCGGCACCTATTCGACGGGCATGAAGCAGCGGGTGAAGCTGGCCCAGGCACTGGTAGGGGACCCCCGCCTGTTGCTGCTCGACGAGCCGACCAACGGCCTCGACCCGGCCGGCCGCAGCGAGATGCTCGACCTGATCTCCCGGATCGGGACCGAATTCGGCATCTCCATCGTCGTCGCCTCGCACCTGCTCGGCGAGATCGAGCGGATCTGCGATCACATCGTTGCGATCGAGGCCGGCCGGCTGTTGCGCGCCGACACCATCACCAGCTTCACCGGGGCGAGCCGGATGCTGCGAGTGGAGGTCGACGAAGGCATCCAAGCGCTGGAAGACGAGTTGGCCAGGCGCGGGCTGAGCCCACGGCGGCAGCAGCGCTCGATCCTGGTGCCACTGGTGGGAGATGCCACTTTCGACGCGATCCGCGATGCGCTCGCTGACCTCCGGGCACCGCTGTCCCGGCTGGAACTGAGCCGGCACAGCGTCGAAGAACTGTTCCGCGAATCAGCTGGCGCGCAAGCCCCCGGCCAGCCCGACCTTGTGACAACTGAGGTGCCAGATGTCCGCTGACAGTGCCATGACCGACGGCGCGCCGCGCGCGCGGGGCGTGATCCACGACCGTGGCTACCGCCGCTATGAGGGCCCGCGACTCGGCCGCGTGCAAATCGTCCGTGCCCTGATGTGGCACAGCTTCCGCTCCGCGCTCGGCATCGGCCGCGGCCCCAAGGCCAAGATCCTTCCGGTGATCGCCTTCGTGGTCATGTGCCTGCCGGCCTTCGTCAACGCCTTCGCGGTGGCCAGGGGCGCCCCCCGGATCGTGACCTACCAGTCGTACTTGTTCCCGCTGCGGGTGATCGTCTTGACGATCTTCGCGGCGGTCCAGGGCCCCGAACTGGTGTCCCGGGATCTGCGCAGCAAGGTGCTGCCGCTCTACTTCTCGCGGCCGATGCGGCGTGGCGACTACCCGCTTGCGAAATACCTCGCATTCGCCGGGGCCTGCCTGCTGCTGGTCGAACTGCCGCTGGTGCTGCTGTACCTGGGAACGATCGCCTCGTCCCACAGCAACGCCATCTGGCCCAACACAAGAGGGCTTCTCGGCGGCCTGGCGATCGGTCTGCTGTGGGCCGTCGTGGTTTCGGCTATCGGCCTGGCCCTGGCCTCGCTCAGCCCCCGCCGCGCCTACGCGACCGGCGTGGTCGCGATCTACTTCTTCCTGACCCTCACGCTGGCACAGATCATCCGCCAGATCGCGCAGCAGGGACCTGCGCCGTTCCCACCGCCCCAGACGATCCCCGCCGGTGCCCGGCTGGCCAGCCTGATCAGCCCGTTCACGACGGTGGAAAGCATCACGCAGTGGTTTGCCGGCCAGCCGAAGCGGTTCCAGCCGGCCGGTCCGGTGCCAGATCCGGGCAGCTACCTGCCCGCCTACATCCTGATGGCCGTAGTGCTGCTGGCGGCGGGCTTCGCCATTCTCGCCGTCCGTTACCGGAAGGCGGGAGCCACATCATGAGCACCATTGAACTGGCCGGGGTGACCCGCTGGTACGGCACCGTGGTTGCGGTGAATGACGTGTCGATGACGATCGGCCCGGGCGTCACCGGGCTGCTCGGCCCGAACGGTGCGGGCAAGTCGACGCTCCTGCACATGATCGGTGGATTCCTCGCACCCTCGCGCGGCACTGTGACCGTGGGCGGGGCGTCGCCCTGGCACAACCCGGATATCTACCGGACACTGGGGCTGGTCCCCGAGCGCGAATCGGTCTACGCCGCCCTCACCGGAACCGAGTTCGTCCGGTCCACCGCCAAGCTGCACAAGCTCCCCGACGTCGGCGCCGCGACCGCCCGCGCGATCGCCATGGTGGACCTGGCCGGTGCGGCGGACCGCCGCATTTCGACCTACTCCAAGGGCATGCGGCAGCGGATCAAGGTGGCCGCCGCGATGGTGCACGATCCCGCGATCCTGCTGCTCGACGAGCCGTTCAACGGGATGGACCCGCGGCAGCGACTGCAGATGATGGACCTGCTCGACAAGCTCGGCGCGCAGGGACGCACGATCCTGTTCAGCTCGCACATCCTGGAGGAGGTGGAGCGGCTGTCCGGGACCATCCAGGTGGTCGTGGCTGGGCGGCTGGCCGCATCAGGTGACTTCCGGGCCATCCGGCGGCTGATGACCAGCAGGCCACACGTGTTCGGCGTCCGGTCGTCCGACGACCGGCTGCTCGGCGCCACCCTGCTCGGCCGCCCCGCGGTGACCGGGGTGGAACTGACCGCCAAGGGCCTGCAGGTCCGGGCCAGCGACTACGGCGCGTTCTGCCGTGAACTCGCGGTGCTCGCCCGCAAGCACGACATCCGGCTGCTCGAGCTGCTCCCGTCGGATGAGTCGCTGGAAAGCGTCTTCGCCTACCTGCTGGCGTCCTGAGTCCTCCAGGCAACTTCGAAATCAAGGGGTAATGATCCCATGTCCGGCATCTACCACCCAACCGTCGCCTCGATCACCCTGCGGGCGACGCTCGGCCGCAAGCGGGCATTGCTGTTCGGCTTGCCGGCCGTGATCCTCGTGCTGGTGACGCTCGCGATCAAGGCCGCCCATCCGGCCACATCGGGCTGGGTGAGCGGTATCCTCGGCGATTTCGGCTTCACCGTGGTGATCCCGCTGACCGCGCTCATCATCGGCGGCAGCGTGCTCGGCGCCGAGATCGACGACGGGGCCATCGTCCACCTGCTGGCCACGCCGGTCCGCAGATCCACGGTCATCATGACCAAGTTCGTCGTGGCCTCCGCCCTGACCATGCTGCTGGCCGGTGGGTCTGAACTGGTGTCGGGACTCATCGCCACTGGCGGCGCGACCAAGCTCGCCATGGGCTTGTTCGTAGGGGCACTGGCCGGCTCGGTGATCTACAACGCGGTATTCATTATGATTTCGGCGGCAACCACCCGGGCGATCGCCGTCGGACTCCTGTATGTGCTCGTCTGGGAGGGCCTGCTGGCAAACCTGGTCGGCGGTGTCCGCATCCTGTCCATCGGCCACTACTCGCTTGGCATCGCCAACGCGATCGCGCACGACTCCTCGCTGCATGCCGGACTGAGCCTGACCACGGCGATCGTCATGGGGGCCGTTGTCACGGTCGCCGCGCTGGGGGTGGCGATCCAACGGCTCGCCAGCTTCTCGTTGCGCGGCGACGCCCTCTGACAGCCGATCTACTTAGCTGGCGCGCGCCCGGGCCGGGCCGCGAGTGCCCGCGTGATGGCACGGCGGGTACTGCCGGGTTTTGCCATTGGAGCGCTGGCTGCGGCTCAGCTGAGGCTCGGGTGGCCGTCCGGGGGCCATAGGCGGTCAAGGAAGTCCTCCACGGCGGTCACCACCTGGCCGAGGACCGCGGCGGACGCGGCAAGGGGCCCCGGGACAAGCATGGCGTGATCGGCGCCCTCGATCTCCAGGACGTGCGGCGTGACCGATCGTGCGAACTCGCCATCCCACGCCTTGTCCGCCGTCCCGCCGATCAGCAGGCATGGGGCTGTGGCCTGCCACAGCGCCGCGAGCGTCGGCTCATCGGTCAGCAGGGGTGTCAGCCACACCGCCGGCAGGCTCCGGCCGGCGGCGAGCGGCGCCGCGAGCGACCCGAGCGACTTGCCGATGACCACCGGCGCCGCCACCCCGGCAGCGGCGCCAACCGCGTCGGCCGCCTCGCGCACCTGGCTCGCTACCCACGCTCGTTCTTGATCATCGGCACTGAATTCCGGCACTGTCCAGGTGATCCGCCGGACCAGGCCGCCGCGGCGTTCCGCGGCCATCGCGGCATACATGAGCAGCGGCCCGTCCGTGCTGTACGCCTGCCCCGGCACCACCACCGCCGCGCGCCCGCCCGTCATTCGCGTCACGGCCTCACCGTACAGCCACTGTCCGCGCCACCTGCCAGCTCCCACCCGGGAGACGTTGGGCGCTGGCCACCCCGGCCGCCATGGGGGCACGCGGGGTCGGTGCAAGGGCCGCGCGGGCCGGAAGGCGGGGCCGGCCGGAAGGCGGGGCGGGCCGGAATGCGGGGCCGGCCGGACTGCGGGGCCGGAAGTGTCACAGTTCCCGGTGGTGCCTTGTCTTGATGGGTAGGCACAGGCGGAAGGAAGAGATCATGCGGGTCTTCGTCACTGGAGCGACCGGGGCACTGGGACGGCACCTCGTTCCCGCCCTGGTCGAGGCGGGTCATGAGGTCACCGCCACCACGAGGACGCCCAGCAAGGCCGGGCGGTTGCGTGAGGCCGGTGCAGAGCCGGCCGTGGTGGACGGACTGGATCGCGAGGCGGTGATCGCGGCGGTGCGGGCCGCGGCGCCGCAGGTGATCGTGCACGAGATGACCGCGCTGGCAGGCATGCGCAGCTTCCGCAACCCCGACAAGCTGTTCGCCGCCACGAACGCGCTCCGGACCCGGGGCACCGACAACCTGCTGGCGGCCGCCGCCGAGGCGGGCACTCGCCGGGTCATCGCGCAGAGCTATGCGGGCGCCGGGCCGGACAAGCGTCGCGGCCCGGTGAAGACCGAAGAAGATCGGTCACAGTGGCGCCCCATCCGGTCGGCTATGCAAGGGCCGGCGGCGATCGCGCATGTGGACACGTCGGTGCCGGCGCAGGCAGCTGAGGGGATCGTGCTGCGGTACGGCGCCTTCTACGGGCCGGGTACCGGCGACTTCCTGGCGGAGGCGGTGCGCAAGCGGCAAGTGCCGGTGATCGGTGGCGGGACCGGGGTCTGGTCCTTCGTCGAGATCACCGATGCCGCCGCGGCGACGGTCGCCGCGGTCAGCCGCGGCGCGCCCGGCATCTACAACGTCGTGGATGACGACCCTGCCCCGGTCGCGCAGTGGCTGCCGTACGTGGCCGAGATGCTGGGCGCAAAGCCGCCGCTACGGTTGCCAGCCTGGCTCGGGCGGCTGCTGGCAGGGGAGTTCGTCATGGCCCAGATGACCACATCACGCGGATACTCGAACGAGAAGGCAAAGAAGGAACTCGGCTGGGAACCGCAGTATGCGAGCTGGCGGGAGGGATTTCGTGCCTGGGTCAGCGGATGAGGCCGGCGCGGCCGGTGTGGAGTACCAGCCGCTGCTGTTCTCTATCGCCTACGGGATGACCGGATCGGTGGGCGATGCCGAGGACATCGTGCAGGACGCGTTCGTCGGCCTGACCCGGGCGCGCCAGGGGGGGACCACGATCGCCGATCCGAAGGCGTACCTGGCGACGGCAGTGACGCGGCTGGGCATCAACTACCTGAGTTCTGCGCGGGTGCGCAGGGAAACCTACGTGGGGGACTGGCTGCCCGAGCCGGTCGTCGTGCCCGCCGGCGAGCCCGGGCCATCCGAGCACGCCGAACTCGCCGACTCGCTTTCCATGGCGTTCCTCGTGCTGCTGGAGGCGCTCTCGCCGGTGGAGCGGGCGGTTTTCATGCTGCGCGAGGTGTTCGGGTATGGCTACCCCGAGGTGGCGAGGATCATCGGCAAGACCGAAGCGAACTGCCGGCAGATCTTCGCCCGTGCCCGGCAGCGTATCGCCGCCGGGGCAACCGGCAGCGTCCCGTCCCCGGCGCGGCGGGCGGAAGGCGAGGAACTCGCCCGCAGATTCTTCGGGGCCGCCGCGGGGGGCGACATGTCCGCGCTGCTCGGCATGCTCGCGCCCGACGTGACGGTCCACGGGGACGGCGGCGGCAAGGCGCAAGTGGCCAGAAGGCCGGTGGCCGGGCCGCAGCAGGTGGCGCGGCGCCTCGTCGGCTTGTTCCACCGGGGCCGAGTGCTCGGCGTCTCACTCCGGCTGGCCTGGGTCAACGGCCAGCCAGGCGCCGTCGCGCACGACGTTGAAGGGCGTGTGGTCACCGTGTTCGCGCTCGACGTCGCGGACGGCATGGTCCAGGCAATCCGTGCCGTGGTCAATCCCGACAAGCTTGGTCACATCGGACCGGTGTCCGACCTGGCGCGACTTCGGGGAAAGGAAAGCTAGTCCAGGGAGGGAAGCGATGACCGACCCGCGGGCCATCGCTGATCGCGTGGAGATCGAAGCGCTGCGCGGCGAGTTCACCGGCGCGGTGATGATGGGTGATCGCGCCCGCCTCGCATCCCCGTTCACCCCGGACGGTGTACTGCGGATGCCGAACGTCCCCGTCGAACCGGCCGGCCGGGAAGAGATCCGTGCCGGGGCGGTGACCTCGCGCATGATCGTCCACAGGCGACGCAGCCTGCCCCAGCAGTGCAGATCCGGCGCGGCAGCGAGGAAGCCCTCACCGGCCAGCCGGTCCGCCTGATTGCGCAGGCCATGGCCCGGTCAGGCTGGCCGATGGCCTGCCTGGGCCGCTTCCCGGGCCGTCCGTGTGACCTGCCAGATCACGATGGTGAACCCCATGACCGAAACCACCAGCCCAGCCAGGCTGATCCTGTCCGTCACCGTCATCGCCGGCTGCTGGGTCGTGAATCGGGAGAAGGACAAGGGGAGGGCTAGGTTCGTCCTGTTTCGCTGGGACACAACCCGCGGCGCCGAACGTGATCTTTGTGCCCGTTCGGTGCTTTTGTGGTTGGCCATCCCCAACCTCCGATCAGCCAGACACGCGACCTTCCTCAACCCCGGGCTGGTCACTGGGGGGCGGCGGCGCTGTCCTGCTGGAAGAACCCGATGGTGTTGCCCTCGGGGTCGCGGACGTACGCCGACCAGCCCATCCCCGGGATGGGCAGCTTGCCCTGGATCACCTTGCCACCGCGGTCGCTCGCCCGGCTCAGCGTGTCGTCGATGTTGGTCACGCCCGCGATGACGACCGGGCCGCGGTGCAGGTCCTCCCGCCCGACCAGCGCACCGTCGGCACCGGGCTCGGCCTCTGCGCCCGCGCGGACCAGCCAGTAGGGTGCCTCCCCGTACTGGGAAAACTCCCACCCCAGCACGTCGTGGTAGAACGTGGTGGCCCGCTGCGGGTCATCCACGGGAATCTCGAAATGCACGATCTTCGGCATCAGTGCCCCCAGCACAACTCTGCCCCCGGCCGGGCCCCGGTAGCGGTGCCCGGTCCTGATCCCACGTTCGAACGTCACGGCGCCCGGCGGGAAGGGCAGAAAGTCCCGAACCGGAGCTGGCCATGTGACCCAAGCACGTGCGTCCGCGGCGGGCACTCCCGGGCTGCAACTGAATTTGTTTGCGCGAAACTAAATAAGATCAGGTCCATGAAGGCGTCGCGCCCTGTGCTGCCATGCCGCCCTGGCAGGCTCCCCCGAGCCGGAGCCACGGGAGCCCGGCGGTGACCTCACGCCTTCGTGCAGCGCTGCTGCCCGCGTGGGTCGACCGCAACATCGGGATCGTGCTGGCGGCCCGGCTGTGCATGAGCGCCGCCAGGACCATCGCCAGCGTCGTCACTGCGCTCTACCTGGCCGCCGATGGCTTCTCCGCCGTCGAGATCGGCCTGCTCTTCCTATGCGTCAGCATCGCGACAGCCGGCATGGCCACCGTCGTGGGCATGCTGTCGGACCGGGTCGGCCGCAAGCCGTTCCTGATAGCGGTGCCGCTGCTGGCCGCTGTGGCGGCTGCCGTGTTCGCGGCGACCCGGACTCCGGCGCTGCTGTTCATCGCAGCTGCCCTCGGCAGCTTCGGCCGCGGCGCGGGCGCGGGCGGCGGCAATGTCGGACCGTACCAGCCAGCCGAGTCCGCGCTGGTGGCCGAGATCGTGCCGGCATCCGCGCGGGCCAGCGCATTTTCGCGGCTGATGTTCTTCTCGTTGCTCGGCGCACTGGCGGGCGGCCTGCTCGTGGCACTGGCGGGCAACTCCCACGGCCTTGCTGCCGCGGCGGTCGTCGGCACCTACCGGCCGGCGTTCGCGTCGGCGAGCGTGCTGGCGGCGGTCGCCGGGCTGCTCGCGTTCTGGCTGCGTGAGCCGCAGGCGCCCCGGCCCGCGAACAAGGGATCCGCCAGGATCCGCCTTCCCCGCCGGTCCTGGCCCGCACTGTGGCGGCTGTCGATCATTAACTCCGCCAACGGTCTCGCGATCGGCATCATCGGCCCATTCATGAGCTACTGGCTCTACCGGCGCTACGGGGCCAGTGCGGCGACGATCGGCGTGCTATTCGCGATCGTGAACTTCGGCTCGCTGATCTCCACGCTGACGGCCGCGCCGCTCGCGCGGCGCCTCGGCACGGTGCGCGCCATCGTGGTAGTCCGGGCGTTCACCGCTGTGCTGCTCATTCCGATGGCACTGGCTCCGGCGTTGTGGATGGCCGGGGCGATCTACTTCGTGCGGATGCTGGCGCAGCGGGCTGGACTGCCGCTGCGCCAGTCGTTCGTCCAGGACCTCGCCGATCCATCGGAGCGGGCCAGCGTTGCCGCGCTGTCCACGATTCCAGCCCAGGCGACCATGGCGGGAAGCCAGGTACTGGCTGGCTACCTGTTCGAGGAGGTGGCGCTGGCCGCGCCGTTCATGGTGGCCGCCGCTGCCCAGTGCGTCACGGCGATCATGTATGCGGGTTTCTTCGGACCCCGTGCCTCCTTCTCGACCAGGGTCGCGCAAGCCCATCAGCCCGCCGAAGATGGCGTGACCCCGCGTGCGCCGGACCCGCTTGGCGCGAAGGACGCGCGCGCGGGATGACAGTCCGCACGGCCCGGTCAGCGCTGGCAGGTGAGCCGGCTGCGTATGCTGGCTGCGCCCGGCTGGACCGGGCGTCCGAGGTCCCGCCTGGAAGGGAGAAGAACCGCAGATGACGGCCGCGGACACCGAAGATCACATCGGCACCCGAGAGGTGCTGGCGGAGGCGGGGCGGCGGCGGACGTTCGCGGTGATCAGCCACCCGGATGCGGGGAAGTCCACGCTGACCGAGGCGCTGGCGCTGCACGCGGCTGCGATCAGGGAAGCCGGCGCCGTGCACGGCAAGGCCGGACGGCGGGGGGTGACGTCGGACTGGATGGCGCTGGAGCAGGAGCGGGGCATCTCCATCACCTCGGCGGTGCTGCGGTTCTCCTACCGCGGCATGATGCTGAACCTGCTGGACACTCCTGGCCACGCCGACTTTTCCGAGGACACCTACCGGGTGCTGGAGGCGGTGGACTGCGCCGTCATGCTGCTGGACTCGGCCAAGGGCCTGGAGCCGCAGACGCGCAAGCTGTTCGACGTGTGCCGCAACCGGAACATCCCGGTGATCACGTTCGTGAACAAGTGGGACCGGCCGGGCCGCGAGCCGCTGGAACTGCTCGACGAGATCGAACAGCAGATCCGGCTGCGCCCCACCCCGGTGACCTGGCCGGCCGGGGTGGCGGGCGACTTTCGCGGGCTGATTGAGCGGGCCACGGGTGAGTACACGGTGTTCACCCAAGCCCCGGGTGGGGCGGGCCGGGCAGACGAGCAGATCCTCACGCCCGCGCAGGCGGCGGCCCGCGACGGTGACGCCTACCGGGCCGCGCTGGAGGAACTGGCGCTGCTGGATGAGATCGGCGCCCGGCTGGACACCCGGTCGTTCCTGGCGGGACAGTCCTCACCGGTGCTCTTCGGGGCCGCCCTGCCGAATTTCGGGGTACGCCGTCTGCTGGACGCGCTGTGCGAGCTTGCGCCCCCGCCCGCGCCCCGGCGCACGGCCACCGGCCATGACCACCCGGTGGATGGGGGATTCGCGGGGCTGGTGTTCAAGGTGCAGTCGGGCATGGACCGCGCCCACCGTGACCGGGTCGCGTTCGTGCGGGTGTGCGCGGGGCGGTTTGAGCGGGGCATGGTTCTCACACACGCCGCAACCGGCCGCCCGTTCGCTACCAAGTATGCCCAGGCCATGTTCGGCGCCGGCCGGCAGACGCTGGATGTCGCGTACCCCGGTGACGTGATAGGACTGGTCAACGCGACCGCCCTGCGCCCGGGCGACACCCTGCACGACGGCACACCAGTGGCATTCCCGCCGATCCCGGCGTTCGCCCCCGAGCACTTCGCGGTGGTGCGCTGCAAGGACGCGAGCAAGACCAAGCAGTTCCGCAAGGGCATCGGCCAGCTCGACACCGAGGGCGCGGTGCAGGTCCTGTCCTCTGACCTGCGGGGCGACCAGGCGCCGGTGCTGGCCGCGGTCGGGCCGCTGCAATTCGATGTGGTCCTGCACCGGCTCGAGCACGAATTCGCCGCCCCGGCGCGGCTGGAGCATCTCGGCTACAGCCTGGCCCGCCGCACCGACACCGGCGGCGCGGTCGCGCTGGGCCGGCTGCGCGGCACCGAGGTGCTCACCCGCCGCCTCGACGGTGTGCTGCTGGCCCTGTTCGAAGACAAATGGCGGCTGCGGGCGATCCAGCGGGACTACCCGGACATCACGCTGGAACCCCTCCTGGCAGGCACCGAATAGTCCGGGAGTTCCACCGGAACCTTCGATGATCGCGGCATCCCCGTGGGACAGCTGGAACCGTTTGCGGGTGTTTCCGTGAAACGGTGTCACCGGGATGGTCTGCTACGGACCTCCGGGGTCGGCCGCGGGAGGCGTGCTGTCGGGATAGGCGGGCAGGCGGGCGGAGTAGATGGAGTACCCGTCGATGTAGAAAGCGACCAGGGTGGCGATGAGGGTGGCTGCCATCATGGGCACCATCAGCGCGAAGCCACGGTGGGTGAGCTCAAGTACCAGGGCGAGGCCTGACAGTGGCGCCTGCATCGCCGCGCCGATCATGGCTGCGGCACCGACCATGGCGAACGCGCCGGACGGGGAACCGGGCCAGGCCAGGTTCCAGACCATCCCCAGCGCGCCGCCGAGGACCGCGCCGATGCTGAGCGTCGGGGTGAACAGCCCGCCGGAAGCACCGCTGCCCAGGCACATCGAGGTAACCAGCGGCTTGAGTGCGAACAGCGCGAACAGCAAGCCGATGCTGCCCACACCCAGGAACGCGTCCCGGGCCATATCCAGGCCGTTCCCGAACAACTGCGGGTACCAGATACCGATCACGCCGAGCACGCCGAAGGCTGCCACCGGGGCGAACAGGGCCCGCTTTCCCCGCGCACGGTGGTGCGACACCCAGCCGATAAGCCGGATGTAACCCGCCGCCATCAGCCCTATGAACGGACCGGCCAGCAGCGACCAGGTCATCAGCGATCCGCTGAAGTGATAATCCGGGATGCCGATATAGGTGGGGCGATTGGGCAGGTAGATCCAGGCCGTGGCAGTGGCGATCCACGAGCAGGCGAGGGCCGGCAGCATCACCGGCAGGGTGATGCTGCCGATGAGGAGTTCAGCGGTGAACAGGGCGCCGGCCAGCGGGACGTTGTAGACAGCCGCGAGCCCGGCGCCGCCGGCGCAGGCCACGAGCAACCGCCGCTGCTGGGTCGACAATCCGCCCCACCCGGCCAGCATGCTCGCGCATGCACCGCCCATGAGCTTGGGCGCGGCTTCGCGGCCGATCGAGGCGCCCATGCCGATGACGACCTCGGAGATGACCGACGTGCCCAGGCTTCGCCGGAACGACAGCTTCCCGTCGCCGCTCCAGATCGCCTCGTCGATCTCGGACGGCTCGCCCCTGGTGTAACGCCGCAGCAGGTACCACGCGACGCCGCCGAACACGCCCGCGATCAGCAGGGAGGCGACCCGCCGCAGGCCGGACGCATGCTCGACACCATGCTGCAGGGACCCGGAGTGGTAGCCGAACGCGGCGTACTGCACGTTGAACAAGATCGCCATCATGGCCGCGCCGAGCAGGCCCGCGGCCGTCCCGGCCAGGATCACCAGCAGCCAGAAACCGGGCCGTCAGGACCCCAGCGCCGTGACTGGTGATATTCGGCTGCTCCATCGCGCCGCGGCCGGACGGCCGCCGCTGCCTCAGCCGCTGCCGCTGCCGCTCGCTCACCCCGGTGCGCCCGCGGCTTGCC
>DAHUZQ010000010.1 GCA_027306495.1 Actinomycetota bacterium
CCGCGGCCGGTACCGATCAGCCGCTCCACGTATTTGCCCATGACGTCTACCTCGAGGTTGACCGCAGCGCCGGGCCCGACCCGGCCGAGCGTGGTGGCCGACAGCGTGGTCGGGATGAGGCTCACCTCGAACCAGGCGCTGTCCCCGGCATCGGGTCCCAGCGCGGAAACCGTGAGGCTGACGCCATCCACGGCGACCGACCCCTGCGGTACCAGATAACGCCCCAGCCGGGCGGGGAAGGTGATCCTGACCACATCCCAATGCTCGGTGGGCGACCGCGACACGACCGTGGCGACGCCGTCCACGTGACCCTGCACCAGATGACCGCCGAGCCGCCCACCCAGCCGCACCGGGCGTTCGAGATTGACCGGCGAGCCGGCCGCAAGCGAGCCCAGGGTGGTTCGCCGCAGGGTTTCCGCCATGACATCCGCCGTGAACGCGCGGCCCGTAACCCCGGTCACCGTAAGGCACACGCCGTTGACCGCGACCGAGTCGCCGGGAACCACGCCGGAGCAGCTCTGCTGGCCGGTGATGGTGAGCCGGGCCGCTTGGGGCAAGTCCTCACGCGCGGTGACCTCGCCCAGTTCTTCCACGATGCCGGTGAACATCCGCGGCGTCCCTCCTCGAGCCGTTGCCGGCTCCGGGGCCGCGCGGGACCGCGCGATCGCGTCATGGCCTGGTACGAGCCATGCCGCGGCGTGCATCCTCCCATCCGGGCTTTCACCGTCGGTCCCGGGATTCCACCGGGTCAACCGGCCACCGGCGCTGGCGCTGGTGGGCACGGGTCGCGGACTGTCACCGCCGGCTCGGAGTTACACCGACCCCGGAGCACGCTTTCTTTCGTCAACCAGTTTGCCATACGGCACATTCCAGTTCCCCAGCGTGGCTGGCGTCCCGGCTGCCGGTGGCGGGGCGCCGTTGCCTCAGCCACCGCTGTCCACGTCCCGCCCGGCGGCCGCACCGGCCGCCCCGGCTGCCCAGCCGGCGCTGGCACTCGCACGCTCGGCTTGCTCCCGCAGGCCCGCAACCGCAGCCGCGGGATCAGCTCCGCCATAGACAGCGGAGCCCGCTACGAAGAAGTCCGCTCCCGCCTCAGCGCACCGCTCGATGGTGGCACCGGAGACCCCGCCATCCACCTGCAGCCAGATCGACCCGCCGTGGCGTGCGACAAGGCGGCGCGCCCGGCGGAGCTTCGGCAGCACCATGTCCAGGAAGGGCTGGCCGCCGAATCCCGGCTCGACCGTCATCAGCAACAGCAGGTCCATTTCGCCGAGCAGGTCCTCGAATGGCTCGACGGGTGTCACGGGGTTGAGTGCCAGGCCCGCCCGGGCACCAGCCGAGTGGATCGCCCGCAAGGCACGGACGGGCTGGTGGGCTGCCTCCGCGTGGATGGTGACGCTGGCGGCGCCCGCCTCGGCGTACTTGGGCGCCCAGCGCTCGGGATCCTCAATCATCAGATGGCAGTCCAAGGGCAAGCTGGTGTGCTTGAGCAGCGCCTCCACGACGGGCAGCCCGATGGTGAGGTTGGGGACGAAGTGATTGTCCATGACGTCGACATGCAGCCAGTCGGCCGCGTCCGCGACCGCCTGCGCCTCGTCAGCGAGCCGGGCGAAATCAGCGGCCAGGATGCTGGGAGCTATCTGGACGGCCATAGCGGCGAGTTTAGGTGCGATGCGCGGAAGACGCGGGTGAGGCCCGGGGGGAACCTGATTTCCCCCCGGGCGGCCAGGATCGAGGGGGTAACCTGCCGCTCAGCCGGGGCGGTTGGCGGACGAACAGCCGGAGGCGGACGAACAGCCGGGGCGGGCGAACAGCCGGAGGCGGGCGATTGTCACCGTGCCTCGCTATGGTTCGATCACACATTCGATCACCGGTCCGGAATTCAGGAGGAATCCGTTGAACACCGAGGTGAGCGACCCCGCACTGGCCCGGGTACGCAAGCTGCTCGCCAAGGCCGAATCGGCCGGCGTCACACCAGCCGAAGCGCAGGCTCTCACTGCCAAGGCCGCCGAGCTCATGGCCAAGTACGGCATCGACCGGGCACTGCTCGCCGCCACTGAGCCGCAGACGGACCGGCCGACGGACCGGGTCATTGACCTCGGAAACCCGTGGGCGCGCGTGCAGGCCCATCTGCTGTGCGGGCTGGCCTCCGCGATGCGCTGCCAGTGCGTCATCCTGCCGCATGCCTCATCAGGTTCACGCGTCCATGTCTTCGGCTACACCAGTGACGTCGATCGGGCCGAGCTTCTCTACACCTCGGTGCTGGTGCAGATGTGGCAGGGCCTGGCTGGCGCGCAAGTCCCCGCCTGGAGCCGCAACCCCCGGGCATGGCGGCGCAGTTGGCTGCTGGGGTTCGCCGCCGCGGTGGTGTCACGGGTGCGCGTGGCCGAGCACAAGGCGACCACTGAGGCGACAGCCCCCTCGGCGGTCGCCGGCAGCACGGTGGCCCTGGTGCTCGCCGACCGCAGCCAGATCGTCCGGCGGGCGCTTGAACAGGCCTATCCGCTGACCCGCAAGTCCTCCGTGACATACAGCGGTTCTGGCTACGGCCACGGATATGCCCAGGGTCAGCAGGCGGACCTCGGCGGAGCGCGGCTGCGGCCCGGTTCGCGTCGGTCGATCCCGGCCGGTGCGCGATGACACCGGCCCGGCGCCGGGCCAATGCCGCACGAATGAGCCCGATGTCCCCGCTGTCCCTGCTGTCCCTGCTGTCTCCGCTGTCCCTGCTGTCTCCGCTGGCCCCACTGGCCCTACTGGCCCCAACTGCGCGCGCACGACTGGCCGGGCGGGTCATGGCCGCCCTGGTATCGCAGGGGCGGCGCCCTCACTCCTGACGGTCAGGGCCACGCCCCAGACCGCAGGACAGCCGCTGAGTGCGGCTATTTCTCACATCCGGCGGGAACGGCGCTCCGGCACAGCGGAGGGGCCATCGCACCCTCTGTCGCTCGCGGGCGCCCAGGGCACCAGCAAACCTGGCCTACTCTGGGCAGACCGGCCAGCACACTCGGTGACGACATGCAGGGGAATCGCTGGATTCATCCCTGACCATGCTGCCTGCGGGTATGCTGCCGATCACGCTCACGGGCAGGGCCACAGGCATCACGGAATCACAAGCCACACGTGGAGTAAGGTGAGGCCATCCGAGAGCGGAATTTTCCCCAGACAATTCCGTGAAGGGATCTCAATCGTGGCCTTGGTGTCCGCGGATCGTCTCTCGCCTGCCTCTGACGGGCCCGGTGATAAACCCCGGTTCACTGTCGTGGTTCCCGCCTACAACGAAGAAGAGTTCCTCGGCGACTGCCTCGACTCGCTGATGAAACAGGACTTCGACGGCGACTACGAGGTCATCGTTGTTGACAACAACAGCACGGACCGCACGGCCGAGATCGCCGCCTCGCGGGGTGTGACCGTTGTCCGCGAGGAGAATCCAGGCGTCTGCTGGGCACGGCAATGCGGTACGGCACAGGCCTCCGGCGAGATCGTGATATCCACCGATGCCGACACCATCTTCGACCAGGCCTGGCTGTCCAGGATCGACAGCAATTTCCGTCGTGACCCCTCGCTGGTCGCGGTCGCGGGGCCCTGCCGTTTCGTGGACGCACCGTGGTGGGGATCGTTTTACACGTGGGCGCTCTTCGGCATGGTCCGGTTGATGAAAATCCTGACCGGAAAAGTGCTCTATATCACAGCGACCAACATCGCCTTCCGCAAGTGCGAATGGAGCGGCTACGACACGAGTGCCCGGCAGGGTGGCGACGAACTGGCTCTGCTCCGCCAGCTGCGGTCGCGGGGCGAGATCTTGTTCGATGCGGGGAACCCGTCCTTCACTTCTTCCCGCCGCCTGTACCACGGGCTGGTCTACAACGTCTTCGCCACCTTCCTCTTCTACTACGTCCTCGGCTACTGGCTGCACCGCATGCTCGGTCGCTCGGTCGTGGGCTCCTACCCGGCCTTCCGGAGCGAGGCCCGGTCGTCAGGGGCCCGCACGCGGGTAGCCCGGTGGCGGGTCGAGCGGCTCGTCATCGCCGCCGTGTGCCTGGGACTTTGCGTGCTGATAGGGGGCCTGGCCCATCACTTCGTGGACCACGCATGAGTGAAGGGGGGCAGCGGGGCGGGGCGGCGCAGGCCGCTGGTGCGGCACTCGGCGCCGCGGCGGTGGGCGCCGCCGGACTCGGGGCCGCGTACTGGGCGTGCATGTCCCCCTACTCCCAGCTCCTCGGGGAGTTCCCGTTCCGTGCCGAGGGGGCCGGCAGGAGCGTTGCGCTGACGTTCGACGATGGCCCCAACGAGCCGTTCACTACGCAGATCGCGGAGTATCTGGAAGAGCGGGACATCAGGGGCACCTTCTTCCAGGTCGGCAGGGCGGTGCTTAAGCGCCCCGACGTCACCGCGCGCCTGGCCAGCCGTGGCCATGTGATAGGCAATCACGGGTACACCCACGAATTCACCAATTACCTCACCCCGGCCACCCTGACCGCCGACGTCCGGCGGGGGCAGCAGGCGCTGATCAGCGCCGGCGTGCGGCCCGGGCTTTACCGGCCGCCGTGGCTGCTGCGGATCCCGGCGCTCCGCGCCATCCTGGGTGAGCATGGCCTGCGCATCATCTCGGGCGAGTTCTGCCATGCGATGGAGGTGTTCCAGCCCGCCCCCGAACGGATCGCGCGCCGGGCGCTCGCCAAGATTGGGCCGGGTTCGATTGTCATCTTCCATGACGGGTTCGATGGCCGGGGCGGCAACCGTGCCAGCACCGTCCGGGCGGTGCAGATCGTCGTGGACAGGCTGCTGGATGCCGGATACGGCTTTACGACGGTAGACCGCCTGCTTGGGATTCCGGCCTACCAGCCGGACCCTGTCTAGCTGGCCATCCCTCCGGGTGCCTCGGTCTAGCGGGCCTTCCGTGCCGGGCTTCCCGTAGCCGGCCTCCGGCTCGCTGCCGCCATCCGGCCCGCCGCCACCGCCCGGTCGGCTTCCCACCGCCCGGTCGGCTTCCCACCGGCTGCCGCGATCTAGCCGGGTTTCCCCGTGGCTCCCCCTCTAGCTGGACTCCGGCAGGCGCCGCAGAAGTGCGATGAAGATCGCATCCGTGCCGTGCCGGTGTGGCCAGAACTGGGCGAACTTGTCACCAGGCTCAGGGCAGCGCAGGCCGGGCACGTCGGCGAGGACCCCGGGGGCGTCCAGCACCTGCACATCGGTGTGGCGCCCCAGCACGGCAGCCAGGACAGACCTGGTCTCGTCCACATGCGGGGAACAGGTCACGTAGGCGACCACGCCGCCCGGCCGCACCGCCTCCAGCGCGCTCGCCAGCAGTGCACGCTGCAGACGCCCGAGCGCGGTCACGTCAGCGGGGGAACGCCGCCAGCGCGCCTCCGGGCGGCGTCGCAGCGCGCCCAGGCCGGAGCACGGCACATCCGCCATGACCCGGTCGAAGGAGCCGGGGCGCCATGACGGCACGGTCCCGTCCGCGCAGACCACCGCCGATCCGGTGTCCGAGGTGGCGGCGGCCGCGAGCTTCGCCCGGTGCGGCCGGACATCCGCGGCGAGCAATCGCGCGCCGCGCTGCGAGGCCAGCCCGGCCAGCAGCCGCGCCTTCCCTCCCGGGCCCGCGCACAGGTCGAGCCAGCGGGCATCTGCGCCCTCCAGCGCCACACCGAGCAAGCTGAGCGCGGCCAACTGGCTCGCCTCGTCCTGCACAGCGGCACGTTTCGCCGCGACCGCCGCGAGACCAGCGGGATCACCTCCCGCCATATACGCGCCGAACGGGGACCACCGAGCCGGCCGTGCCCCCGCAGCGACGAGTTCGGCCTGTGTGGCCTTGCCTGGCACGGCGCAGAGCGCGACCTCGGGCCGGGCAGAGCCAGCGGCCAGCGCCTGCTCAGTCTCGGACAGGTCGGTGTCACGTTCGCCGAGGGCGTCCCGGTAGGCCGCCACGATCCAGCGGGGATAGCTGTAGCGGACGGCCAGGTGGCCGAGCGGGTCACGTTCCCTGTCCGGCGCCACCGCCGCCATCCAGGCGCTGTGATCCCGGGCAGCCACCTTGCGCAGGACCGCATTGACGAAGCGCGCCGCGCCCGGGCCGCTCACCAGCCGGGCGAGGTCCACCGATGTGCTCACGGCGGCGTGGGCGCCGACCCGTGTGCTCAGGAGCTGATGACTGCCCATCCGGAGCACGTCGCGGACCGGCGCGTCGATGTCGGCCACGGGCCGGTCCGAGCAGGCCGCCAGCACGGCGTCGTAGCTGCCCTGGCCGCGCAGCGTCCCGTAGCAGATCTCCGTGGCCAGCGCGGCATCTCGGCCGGTCAGCCCATGCTGGGTCAGCAGCGCGGGCAACAGCAGATTGGCGTAGGCCCCCCGCTCATCCACCGCCCGGATTACCTCGAAGGCGATTTTCCGGGCCGGTTCCACCGTTGCGGGCGGGCGGCGGCTGGCTGCGGCTGCGCCGCCGCGGGAGCGGCCTCCCGCTCGGGGTGCGCGGCCGCTGGCCTGCCTGCTGGGACGCTGATCTGGCTGTCCCATGTCAGCGCAGCACCCCCGGCTGGCCGCCAGGCTTCAAGCGGAGCCCGCGCGCCCATTCCGCGGCGCTCATCCAGCGCTTGCCCGGAGGCTGGACATCGGCGAGTTCCACCGGCCTGCCAGCGGTCCCGGCATAGACCGCTGTCCGGTCCACGAACAGCTCACCCGGCCTCAGCCCGATAGCGGCCAACTCCGGTGGGGACTGAGCCGGCGAGCGCACGGGGCCGAGCTTCAGCCGGACACCGTCCAGCACGGCCCAGGCACCGGGCGACGGCGTGCAGGCTCGGATGTGGCGGCTCACCACATGAGCCGGCATGCTCCATCGCACGTGCGCGTCTTCGGTGGTCAGCTTCGGCGCCATGCTGACGCCCTCCTGCGGCTGAGGTGCCGGGCGCAACGTCCCTGACTCGATTCCATCCAGGGTCTGCACCAGCAACTCCGCCCCCGAGCAGGCCAGCCGGGCGAGCAGATCGCCAGCCGTGTCTTGGGGGGCAATGGGTTCGGTGACCACCCCGTAGACGGGCCCGGCGTCCAGTTGAGCGACCAGCCGGAAAGTGGTCGCCCCGGTGATGTCGTCACCGTGCAGGATGGCGTGCTGCACCGGGGCTGCTCCCCGCCAGGCGGGGAGCAGGGAGAAGTGCAGGTTGACCCATCCGTGCACGGGCAGGTCGAGCAGGGACCGGGGGATGAGGGCACCGTAGGCGGTGACCGGGCAGCAGTCAGGGCCGATCGCACGCAGCCGTTCTGACAAAGCGGGGTCACGGGCGGACACGGGCTTGAGCGCCTGCACGCCCGCCTCCCCGGCGCGCAGGGCCACCGGGCTCGGCTCAACCCGTCGTCCGCGGCCGGTGGGCGCGTCTGGGCGGGTGACGACGGCCGCGACCTCATGCCGGGACCGGAGCAGGGCATCCAGGGACGGCACCGCCGTTTGCGGGGTGCCGGCGAAGACTAGGCGCATCGCCGCTAGAGAGCCTTCGGCAGCGGCGGCGAAGGTGGGCGCCTGAACATGGGATCGCCAGCCATCTCAGAAGCCCTTGCCCCACGTCTGATGTGGAGAGACCTTGACCTGCGGAACCGGTTCCCCCCACCACTCCGCTTCCCGGATCTCCCGCATCGCGAGCTTGCGCTGCTCCGGATCGAGCCGGTCGATGAACAGGACCCCGTCCAGATGGTCCGTCTCGTGCTGCACGCAGCGGGCGAGGTGCCCGCTTCCCTCCAGGATGACCGGCTCGCCGTACATGTTGAATCCGCCCGCGACGACGCCGTAGGCGCGCCGCGTCGGGTAGACCAGCCCGGGCACCGAAAGGCACCCCTCATCGTCGGTCTCCTCTTCCGGGCTGAGGTCGAGTGAGGGGTTGATCAGGTGACCAAGCTGGTCATCCACGTAGTAAGTGAACACCCGCACACTGACACCGATCTGCGGCGCGGCCAGCCCCACTCCCGGCGCGTCCAGCATGGTGTCGGTGAGGTCCTTGACGAGCTTGCGGAGTTCGGCATCGAAGTCCCGGACCGGATCGGCCGGTGTGCGCAGCACCGGATCCCCGAAAAGGCGGATCTCCTTGACGCTGATGGTGCACCATCCTTCCGGTAGGGATCAGCCACGGTGGGAGCGATCATGCCCGATGGCGGCCGGGATGTGGCTTCCTCCGGGCCAGCGGTTCATCCCACCGGGTCGTCAGCCCCAGTGTATGAAGTTCCGGTCCCCGCGTTGGCCGAGCGCGAGCGCGCCTTGAAGGCGGCCTTGCGGGCGGCCCGTGCCACGGCCGGGCTCGGGTGGTGCGCGCTGAGGGCCGTGAGCAGGTCCGTCAGGCCCGGGTGACGCACCTCCCACAGCCCCGCCACCAGTTCGGCCTGCGCTTTGGCGGGCACATCGGGCAGCAGTTCCGCGACGACGTCGCTGGGGTCCGCCTCCTCGAGCAAGCCAGCCCCGAGGTCCACCAGCAGCCAGGCACGGTCCTCGGGACCGATATCCGCGTCCTCACCCTGCTCCAGCAGCCAGACCGCAGCGTGTGCCCGCAGCATGGGGTGGTGCAGCGCGGCACGGACCGCTGGCACCGCGTCCGGGCCGATACGGTCGAGCACGGCGAACGCCGCCCCCCGCAGCCCCGGCGACCCCCGCCCGGCCGCCTCCACCAGTTCCATCGCCGCGGCGGCGGGCGTGCGCCCCGACAGCCACACCGCGATCTCGGCTTCGCCATCCTCGATGTCGCAACTTGCCAGAGTGCTCAGCAGTTCGGTGGCATCCCCGCGCGACCCGTTGCCCAGCACGGGCACGTGCCAGCCCTGCGCCCGCAACCGCCGGTGCATCCCCCAGATGCCGAGCCTGGACAGCGCCACCGTGAGGCCCCCGGCACTGTCATCGGTTCCCAGATCCACCACGGCGAGGTCGGCGAGCGCTTCCAGCGCCGAGGAGAGCCCCGCGACATGGTCGTGCTCATCGGGCCGCGGCGAGGCCGGCTGCCCCGGCTGCCCCGGCTGCCCCGGTGGCAGAGAGCGGCCGCCGAGGGACCCGGCCGCCGCCATGTACGCCTCGAAGAGGGCGTCCATCTTGACGGGGCCCCCGACCGTATACAGGGCCGTCGCTATGCCGTCCAGATCCTCCGCTCCCAGCATGAGCGTGAGCGCCTTATCCCAGACTGTGAGCACATCCTCGGCGTCGCCATCGGCCAGCGCCTCGGCCGCGGGGCCGGTCACCGCGGTGCCATCACCCACGGTGAGCATCCCCGTCCCCGTCGCCACCCGCCAGGCCGTAGCGAATTCTTCAGGTGAGATCTCAAGCCCGGCTACCGCCTCGGTGACATCCGCACCGGTCAACGTGCCCTCTGGGGTGACCGGCCTTCCCTTCCCGACCCAGCGGGCCAGTTCACGGGCGGCGCGCAGGAGTGGTGCCACCCGGGCCGACACGGCAAGCTCATCGCGGGGCGCCAGGCGCACCGGTGGGAGCTTCGGCCCGTCCGCATCCGCAACGGAAGGGGCGGACGAAGGCGTCAGGCCGCCGGGAAATGCCCCCGGCTGGCCCTGGCCGACATCCGCCGGGATCACACCGCTGGGCTGTCCGTCAGAGTCAGCGGAGGCAGCCGTCCGGGGCTTTCCCGGCCGTCCAGGTCGTGTCCGTCGTGAGGTGGCCACCCCAGCACCTTACGGCTTCCCGGAGAGATGTCAGATCACCTCGACCGGGTCGAGGTGCAACCGGACCACGCCAGGGTCCTTCCGGGCGCTGCGCACAGCCTGGGCGGATCGCAGCGACAGAGCCAGTTCCAGCCCCCTGGATCGCTCGACCCGGACGAGCACCCGGACCCGCTCACCGCCGCTTCCTGCTTCGCCTGCCGGCGCGGCGCCACCCCCATCCGCACCGCCCGCGCCGGCGTCGCCGTCACCGCGAGCGCCGCTGTCACCGGAGCCAACTCCCCCGGCGCCAACTCCCCCGGCGCCAGCTTCCCGGGCGCCACCGTCCCCGGGACTGCCTCCGCCCATCGCCTCGTTCGCAGGACCGCCTCCGGGGCGCGGGGGCACGGCCACCGGAATCGGGCCGAGCACTTCCGCGCCAGCCGGCAGATCAGCCGCCGCCAGCACCGCGGCGACCGCTGCCGACGGGCCGGTGAGAGTGGCGACACGCGAGGCAGGAGGGAAATGCAGCAGCGTGCGCTCGGCCAATTCCCGCTCCGCGTGGGTGACCGGGTCCCAGCGCAGCAGCGCCTGCACCGGGGGAAGACCAGCGTCTGCCACGACCGTGACCACACCGCCCGCGGATCCCGGCCTGACCAGGGCGGCGGCATTCATCCACCGGCGCAGCGCCTCTTCCGACGCTCGCAGGCTGGGCCGGCTCAGCAGCACCCAGCCATCGAGCAGGATCGCGGTGGCATAGCCCCCAGCGGCGGGAGGCTCCGCGCCAGGGGTCGCCACCACGAGGAGGGGGTCACCTGCGATCGCGCCGACCCGTTCCCGCCCGTCCGAGGTCAGCATGCGGACCCCGGGAAAGGCCCGGCCCAGCTCCTCGGCGGTGCGGGTGGCGCCGGTGACCAGCGCGCGCAGGCCAGTGTGGCCGCATTCGGGGCAGTGCCAGCCGACAGCCCGGTGCCCACACCATCGGCATTCCGCCGGCACTTCAACTGTGGCGAGCGCGAGCGGGCCACCGCAGGATCCGCAGCGCGCGCGTGTGTGGCAAGCCACGCACGCGACGGCGGTCACATATCCACGCCTGGGCACCTGCACCAGCACAGGCCCGTGGGCCAGCCCAGCGCGGGCGGTCCGCAGCGCCAGGCTGGGCACCCGCGCCCGTGCGGCCGGGTCCCGCGCGAGCTCGGTATCGCCACCGGCGACCACAACACGCGGCGCCCACCGGCGCAGCACCGGCCGGTCAGCGGTGATTGCGGCCGCCCAGCCGCTGCTGACCAGGCTGGTGGCCTCCACCGTGCGCGCGAACCCGCCGACCAGGGCCGCCGCCCCCGCCCGGTGTGCCCGCAGCGCCAGCACTTCGCGTGCGTGCGGGTACGGCGCGCGCTGCTCGGCATGCAGGTCGTCCCCGTCATCCCAGATCACCGCGAGGCCGAGATTGGCCACCGGCGCGAACATCGCGGCCCGGGTGCCCGCCACGACCCGCACGGCTCCGCGCGAGACAGCCAGCCACCGCCGGTAGCGTTCGGCTGGTCCCAGGCCGGCCGACAGGCTCACATGGCGCCCCGGGCCGAGCGCACCGGCGAGCGCCCCGTCGACGAGCGCGAGATCACCCGCGTCGGGTACGACAATGACCACTCCCCGGCCCGCCGCCGCCGTGGCGTCCGCAGCGATCGCGATCTCCTCCGGCCACTGCGGCCCGGGCAGGGCCGTCCACACCGCCCGCGGTGCCCGCCCCGCCGCGAGCGCGGATATGAACGCAGTGCCCGCCCGGTAGCGGGTCCAGCTGCCCGCCTCCGTCCGCGCCGGGTACCCGGAATTCCCACCGAACGCCCCGGCGGGCTCGGCCACGGTGCCCTCGCCTGCGGGACGCTCCGCCGCACCACGCTCGGCCCCGGCGTGACGCGGCGGAATAGCCAGGCGCAAGACGTCGGCCAGCGTGCCACCGTACCGGTCGGCCACCTCCCGGGCCAGTGACGCGATCTCGGCGGTCAGCACAGTCTCGGGCGAGACGACCCGTTCCAGATAGGCGAGCCGGCCCCGGTGGTCGCTGGCCGCCACCCGCTCCAGCAGATACCCATCAGCGAGCTGTCCCGCGAAGCGAACCCGGACCCGGCAGCCCGGCCGTGCCTGCCCGGCCAGCCGTTCCGGCACGAGGTAGTCGAACGGCCGGTCCAGGTGCGCGAGTGAGACGTCGACCGCGACGCGGGCGACCGGCAGAGACTGCGCCGGGACCAGTCGGTCCCGCCGCCGTGCGGCGGCGGTGGGCTTGGCCGGGGCGCTCCCAGCCCCGCTTCTTCCGGCCGCTGATTTCCCGGCCGCTGATTTCCCGGCGGCACCGGGCCCGGGGGCAGCACCCCCGGCCGCGCCGGGCCCGGGCCCGGCATCCCCGGCCGCGGCGGTCCCGGCAGCGGCCACCCGGTTCAGGCCCCGGCCGCGGTCCGCAACGCCTCTGCCCGGTCGGTGCGCTCCCAGGAGAAGTCCGGCTCCTGCCGGCCGAAGTGGCCGAAAGCCGCTGTCTGCTGGTAGATGGGGCGCAGCAGGTCCAGATCGCGGATGATCGCGGCGGGCCGCAGGTCGAATACTTCGAGCACCGCCTCCTGGATCCGCTCCACCGGGACATGCTCCGTCCCGAAGCACTCGACGAAGAACCCGACCGGCCTCGCCTTGCCGATCGCGTACGCGACCTGGGTTTCGCACCGGTCGGCGAGGCCCGCGGCCACCACGTTCTTGGCAACCCACCGCATGGCGTAGGCGCCGCTGCGGTCGACCTTCGAGGGGTCCTTGCCCGAGAACGCCCCGCCGCCGTGCCGTGCCATGCCACCGTAGGTGTCGATGATGATCTTGCGGCCGGTCAGGCCGGCGTCACCCATCGGGCCGCCCACCTCGAACCGCCCCGTGGGGTTCACCAGCAGGCGGAAGCCGGAGGTGTCGAGGTCCAGGCCATCCAGCAGGGGCGCCACCACGTGATCCCGCACATCGGGGCTGAGCAGTTCGGCGACATCGATATCGGGCGCGTGCTGTGCCGAGACCACGACGGTGTCCAGCCGGACCGGCTCATCGCCTGAGTACTCGATGGTGACCTGGGTCTTGCCGTCTGGCCGCAGGTAGGGAACATCGCCGCTACGGCGGACCTGTGACAGGCGGCGGGCCAGCCGGTGCGCGAGCGTGATCGGCAGCGGCATGAACTCGGGTGTGTCCCGGCAGGCATAGCCGAACATCAGGCCCTGATCGCCAGCGCCCTGGCGGTCGAGTTCGCTCGATCCCTCGCCCTCACGGTGCTCATAGGCGTCAAGGACGCCCCGGGCGATGTCGGGCGATTGCGCACCGATGGAGACCGACACCCCGCAGGACGCGCCATCGAAGCCCTTGGCGGAGGAGTCGTAACCGATCTCGAGGATCTTTTCCCGGATGATCCCCGGGATGTCGACGTAGGTCTCGGTGGTGACCTCGCCCGCCACGTGGACCTGGCCGGTTGTGATGAGCGTCTCGACCGCGACATGGCTGCGCGGGTCGTCCTTGAGCATCCCGTCCAGGATGGCGTCGCTGATCTGGTCAGCCATTTTGTCCGGATGACCCTCCGTGACCGACTCGGAGGTGAACAGGCGACGAGCCACTGTGGATTTTCCTTATCTGCTGGAGGGACGCCTCGCGGCGGCCGCGGCTCCCGGCGGGCACGCATCTCCCGCCCACGCCCTGCGTTGACAGGGCACTCGCCGAATTTTAACGGGGATCTACGTCACTGCGCCCAGCACGGGGGCCCGGCCACCGCTGCGCGACCAGATCCCAGACAACGTCCGCGAGCACTTCCTTCGGCCCGCGTGGCACGGACGTCACCGTCCCGTCGTCGCCCAGCACCATGGCCTCGTTGTCTTGCGTCCCGAAGGCCATGCCCCGGCCCACCTGGTTGACGACCAGCAGATCACATCCTTTGGCCGCGAGTTTCGCCCGGCCATGCGCCAGCACGTCGTTGGTTTCCGCGGCAAAGCCCACCAGGACCTGCCCGGGATCGCGCTGGTGGACCAGGGCGCGCAGCACGTCGGGGTTTTCGGCAAGCCGGAGCACGGGCGGCTCCGCGCCGGCCGACTTCTTGATCTTGACCTCACTCCGGGCAGCCGGCCGGAAGTCGGCCACGGCCGCAGCCATGACGACCGCATCCGCACCTTTGGCGGCCGACAGCACGGCCGACTTCATGTCCGCAGCGGATATCACCGGCATCACTCTCACCCCGGCCGGGTCGGGCATGCTGACATTCGCGGCCACCACGGTGACCTCCGCGCCCCTGGCCACCGCGGCCGTGGCCAGGGCATATCCCTGACGTCCCGAGGACCAGTTACCCAGGAACCGAACCGGGTCGAGTTCCTCGCGGGTGCCGCCGGCACTGACGACCACGCGGCGCCCGGCCAGATCGGGAAACAGGGCGGTCACGCCCCGGGCCAGCACCCGCACGGCGACCGCGGCGATCTCATCCGGTTCGCTCAGACGGCCGGGGCCGCTATCGGGTCCGGTGAGCCTTCCCGAGGCGGGTTCGAGCACCAGTGCCCCCCGCGCACGCAAGCTGGCCACGTTGGCGCGGGTGGCCGGATGCTGCCACATCTCGGTGTGCATCGCGGGTGCGTACACCACCGGGCAGCGGGCCATCAGCAAGATTGACGTCAGCAGGTCATCTGCCCGCCCCGCCGCAGCCCGGGAGAGCAGGTCGGCCGTCGCCGGGGCCACCAGGATCAGGTCGGCCCGCTGGGCCAGCCGGACGTGCGGGACGTCCTGCACGTCGTCCCAGACAGCCGTGGTCGCGGGCTGCCCTGACAGGGCCGCCCATGTCGCTTCACCGACGAAGCGCAGCGCGTCAGGGGTGGGCACCACCCGGACCGCGTGTCCAGCCTCGGTGAGCCGCCGGAGCACCTCGCACGCCTTATAGGCGGCGATCCCGGCGCCCACCCCAAGGACGACGCGCGCTGGCACCGGTCAGTCCGCGAGGACTGTTCAGGGCTCGATGGGCTCGGCGACGCCCGTGAGCATGCGCTCACGGATCTCGCGCAGCGCAATGGACAGCGGCTTTTCCTGGACGCGGGTCTCCACCAGCGGACCCACGTACTCCAGCAGGCCTTCGCCGAGCTGGGCATAGTAGGCGTTGATCTGCCGAGCGCGCTTAGCGGCCATGATCACGAGCCGGTACTTGCTGTCGACGACTTCCAGCAATTCGTCGATGGGCGGGTTGGTGATCCCCTCCGCCGTGGTATTCGCTGCCACCCTCTGCCTTCCGTATGGGCCCTGCGTCTGGGCGCGTGCCGGTCCGGCGCGCCGACTCAGGCCGTCACCAAGGTTACCAGTTGCCGCCGGACCTCATCGACGGAGGAGTTCACCAGAGTGATGTCGAACTCGGCGCCTGCCTCGATCTCGCTGCGCGCCGTCGCCAGCCGACGTTCGATCACCTCGGGTGCTTCCGTGCCCCGCCTCGTGAGCCTGCGGACGAGCTCATCCCAGGATGGCGGCTCCAGGAAGACCAGCAACGCACCTGGCATCGCCCGGCGTACCTGCCTGGCGCCCGTAATGTCGATCTCCAGCAGCACCGGAACCCCGGATGCGAGCCGCTCGGTGACCGCCGCGCGCGGCGTGCCGTACCGGCTGCCGGCGAATACGGCCCACTCGAGCAGATCGCCCTGCTCGATCATGCGGTCGAACTCTTGCTCGCTGACGAAGTGGTACTCCCGGCCGTTGACCTCGCCGGGCCGCGGCTGGCGCGTGGTAACCGATATGGAGAGCCATATACGCGGGCAGGCCTGACGCAGACCCGCTATCACCGTGCTCTTGCCCACGCCGGAAGGGCCGGACAGGACGGTGAGGCGGGCTTTGCCGGTGACCCCGTGGACGAGCGCGCCACTATGAGGGCCTTGGAGGGAAGCGGTCGGCACGCCGTTCCCCCAGCGCCCGCCCCCGTGGTCATCAGCCTTCGTCAGACGCCACCGCCGAATTCGGTCTCAAGCGCACTGCGCTGATTGGCGCCCAAGCCACGGACCCGGCGGGATTCGGCAATGCCATGCCGCTCCATGATCTGCCGCGCCCGCACCTTGCCAACGCCCGGCATGGACTCCAGCAGCGCCGACACCTTCATCTTGCCCACGGTGTCATCGCTCTGGCCCTGCTTGAGAACTGCGGGCAGCGTGATAGTGCCCCGCTTGAGATTGTTCTTGACATCGGCCCGCTCCTTGCGCGCCTTGGCAGCCTTCTCCAACGCCGCTGCTCGCTGTTCGGGAGTGAGGGGTGGAAGAGCCACTCGGGGTCACCTCGGATTTCCATGAGAAAAAGATGGTTCGCCAAGGGAAAGTAGCGAGTCCGGCTCCCGGGGGCAACGCAAACTCCCCGTTTCACATGTCACAAATTGACACTTATCACCCCCCGCAGTCATCCGGCTACTCACCGTTGATAATACGGTGCCGCCGGCCCTCCCTTCCCAGGCCAGTCGCTAGGTAGCCGGGCACGATCGAACTTGCCGACCGCGCATGGGCCGTTCACCCGGCCGCCGACAGCAACCTGCGCAAGGGCGCGGCGATAGCCGCCGCGGCGGCGCCGGGATCGGGAGCCCCGGTGATGGGCCGGCCAATCACCAAAAGGTCCGCGCCAGCCCCCAGCGCTTCTTCCGGAGTAGCCGTCCGGGCCTGGTCGTGAGTGGCGGCACCGGCTGGGCGCACCCCGGGGGTGATAAGCGTGATGCCGGGACCTACTTCGGCCCGGACCGCGGCGACCTCACGCGGGGAGCAGACCAGGGCGCGCGCCCCCGCGCTCACCCCGAGCACAGCGAGCCGGCGGACTGCGTCCGGGACCGGGCCCGCCAGGCCTGTCGCGTCCAGATCCGCCGGGCTCAGGGAGGTCAGCACAGTGACCGCGGCGATCACCGTGTCCGGGGCGGCCTCCACGGCGGCCCTCACCATAGCCACCCCACCGGCGGCGTGGACCGTGAGCACATCGGGCCGCAACCGGGCGACCGCCCGGGCGGCGCCGGCCACTGTTGCTGGAATATCGTGCAGCTTGAGGTCGAGGAACACCCGGACCCCGCTGGCACCGCGCACTGAGGCGACAACCCCAGGGCCGTACCGCAGGTACAGTTCGAGACCGACCTTGACCGTGCTGACATGCGGAGTGACCAGGCCAGCCCAGCGCGCTGCGGTCTCCAGGTCCGGTGCGTCGAGTGCGACAGCGATCGGCGCGGGCTGCCTCAAGGTTCCTCCTCCGGGGCCGGTTCTTCCACGCTACAGTCCACTTCCCGACAGTCTGCGGCCAAGCGCCGGGTGCGGTTCATGTGCCAGGCCGACCACGTCCATGAGCCGTTCGATGCCACGGCTGGCGAGTTCCTCGTCCAGTTCGCGCACGATCCGCACGCAGGCGGACGGGTCGTTGAAGATGGCGGTGCCCACGGCCACCATCGAAGCTCCCGCCAGGATGAGTTCCAGGGCGTCGCGGCCTGTCATCACCCCACCCATGCCGATGATCGGCACCTCCGGCAGGGCCTCATGGACCTGCCAGACGCACCGCACGGCGACCGGCCGGATGGCGGGCCCGGACAGGCCGCCGGTGGTCCCGGCCAGCACCGGCCGCATGGTGGTCAGGTCGATCGCCATGCCGAGCAGGGTGTTGATCATCGACAGCCCATCAGCGCCCGCCGCGACGCACGAACGGGCGATCGCGACGATGTCGGTGACATCCGGAGACAGCTTGGCGACGACCGGTAGGTCGTAGCGGAGCCTGGCGCGGACCGCGCTGACCACAGCGGCTGACGCTCCCGGATCGCAGGCGAACACCTGGCCCCGGTCCTCGACGTTCGGGCACGAGATGTTGACCTCGACCGCGGTCACCCCGGCCGCGTCCGAGAGGCGCCCGGCAAGCTCAGCGAACTCCTCCACAGTCCCGCCGGCGATCGACACGATGGCCCGTGCCCCACGCGACAGCAGCCAGGGAAGGTCGCGCTGCAGGAAGGCGTCGATCCCCGGCCCCTGCAAACCGATGGAGTTGAGCATGCCGCTGGCCGTTTCGGACATCCTGGGTGTCGGCCGCCCGGCGCGGGGCGCCTGCATCACCGACTTGGTGACCACAGCCCCGATCTTGGCCACATCGAAGAAGGTGGCAAGCTCCCGGCCCGCCCCGGCGCACCCGGAGGCGGTCAGGACCGGATTGGGCAGTTCCACGTGCCCGAGCTTGGTACGAAGATCAGCGGTCATGGCCAGCCCCATCCGCAGGCGTCCTGGACGATGGCCCGGCGGGGCGTGAGACCGCCGGCCGCGGCTTGGCCTGCGGCCTTGGTTTCCAGCCGGGAGCGCCAAGCGCGTCGAACGGGATCGTGCCGATGTCGTTCCAGCGCACCTGCTCGCCGCGGAAGACCGGGCCATCCACACAGGAGCGGACCATCCGGGTGACGCCGTCATCCCCCACCACCGGCAGCACGCACGTCATGCATACGCCGATGCCGCAGGCCATCGACTCCTCGACCAGTGCCTGCACCGGAATGTCATACCTGCTGGCCACAGCCGTCACCTGGCGCAGCATCCCCATCGGCCCGCACGCGTAGATGACGTCCGTCCTCCCCTCGTGGATCACCTGGCTGAGGACGTCGGTCACCAGCCCACGGCCGCCCAGGGAGCCGTCTTCGGTGGTCACAGTGGCGGTTCGACCGGTCCGGCGGGCCGTCATCGCACCGAACACGCGGTCCGCGCTGGCGGCGCCGATCAGGAAATCGACCGTGCAACTGCGGCCGCGCAGGCGGGTGGCGAGCGGGAACAACGGCGCGCTGCCGTAGCCGCCCCCTACCAGCAGGCAGTTGACGGGATCACGCGGCAGCGGGAACGGACGCCCGAGTGGGCCCGCGATATCCAGCACATCGCGCGTTCGCCGCTCCGCGAGCCAGCGCGTCCCTGGGCCGACCGTGGCGAAGATGAACTCCACCGTGCCGCCATGATCGGGCCGCACGTCGTGGATGGAGAAGACCCGGCGCAGCAGCATGGACGTCTCCGGGCCGCCAACCGCCACGGCAACGAACTGGCCGGGCCTGAACCGGGCCGCGACCCCGGGCGCGACCACGGTCATCGCGTAATAGGCATCCACCCGCCGGACCGTCAGCACCGTGCCACGGACCTGCACGTGAGCAGGGGAGCCGGCCTCGTTCCGCGCGTCGCTCACGGCCGCCCTCCCGGGGGTGTGGCCGACCCGGCTCCTGCCCTGGTCACGCCTTCTTCTCCGGCCACCGCCCGGACCTGGCGCGCGTGGTCTTGCAGGGAACGCACGCCCACTTCGCCACGCATGATCGCTTCAATGCCCTGCACGGCGGCGGCCAGGCCCTGGATGGTCGTGACGCAGGGGATCTGCCGGCGCACGGCGGCGGTCCTGATCTCGTACCCGTCGAGCCGCGGACCGGACTGCCCGGGGCTGCCGAACGGTGTGTTCACGATCACATCCACCTGACCGTCGAGGATCCTGGCCACGATGTCGGGCTCGCCGCCCGGCCCCGGTCCATCGCTGTGTTTACGCACGATCGTGGCAGGAACGCCGTTGCGCCGCAGGACCTCAGCGGTACCCTGCGTCGCCCAGATCTCGAATCCGAGATCAGCAAGGCGCTTGACCGGGAACACCATCGCGCGCTTGTCCCGGTCCGCCACGGACACGAACGCCCGTCCCTTGACCGGCAGCGCGCCGTAGGCCGCGGCTTGCGACTTGGCATACGCGGTGCCGAAGACCTGGTCGATCCCCATGACTTCGCCGGTGGAGCGCATCTCCGGGCCGAGCACGGTGTCCACACCCTCGCCGCGGGAGTTGCGGAACCTCCCGAACGGCAGGACCACCTCCTTCACCGCGATCGGCGTGCCCGGCGGCAGGGTCCCGCCGTCCCCGCTGGCGGGCAGCATCCCCTCAGCCCGCAGGTCCGCGATCGCTGCCCCGAGCATGACCCGCGCGGCCGCTTTCGCCACCGCCACCCCGGTCGCCTTGGAGACGAACGGCACGGTCCGGGAGGCACGGGGATTGGCCTCCAGGACATACAGGACACCACCAGCGAGGCCGTACTGCACGTTCAGCAGGCCCCTCACCCCGATCCCGCGGGCGAGGGCCTCGGTGGATGACCGTATCCGGGCCAGGTCAGCCCGGCCGAGGGTGATCGGGGGAAGCGCGCACGCGGAGTCACCCGAGTGGATCCCGGCCTCCTCGATGTGCTCCATCACCCCTGCCAGGTACAGGTCCTCACCATCGAAGATCGCGTCCACGTCGATCTCGATCGCGTCATCGAGGAACCGGTCGATGAGGACGGGGTGCTCAGGGCTGATGGCGGCTGCCCGGCCAACGTAGGCGGCCAGCGTCTCGTCGTCGTAGATGATCTCCATCCCACGGCCGCCGAGTACGTAGGAGGGGCGCACCAGCACCGGGTACCCGATCTCATCGGCGATGGCCTTGGCCTGCGGGAACGAGACGGCGGTGCCGTAGCGGGGAGCGGGCAGGCCCGCCCGCTCCAGCACCGCCCCGAACTCGCCCCGGTGCTCGGCCCGGTGAATGGCGCGCGGGCTCGTCCCCACCACCGTGACACCGGCCTGTTCCAGCGCCCGGGCAAGGCCGAGCGGTGTCTGGCCGCCAAACTGGACGATCACCCCGGCCACCGGGCCGCTGGCCTGCTCGGCCGCGACCACCTCCAGGACGTCCTCCAGGGTGAGCGGCTCGAAATAGAGGCGGTCGGAGGTGTCGTAGTCGGTCGAGACGGTCTCGGGGTTGCAGTTGACCATCACCGTCTCATAGCCGGCCGCTGACAGCGCGAAGCAGGCATGTACGCAGGCGTAGTCGAATTCGATGCCCTGGCCGATCCGGTTCGGGCCGCTGCCCAGGATGATGACCTTCGGCCGGCCGCCCGGCGGCACCTCGCTCTGCTCGTCGTAGGTGGAATACAGATACGGCGTGCGCGCCTCGAATTCGGCGGCGCAGGTGTCCACCGTGGGGAAGACCGGCCGTACCCCGAGCGCGTGCCGCAGTCCCCGGACCAGTTCGGGGGTCACTCCCCGGATCTCGGCGATCTGGGTGTCGGAGAACCCGGCCCGCTTGACGGCCCGCAAGGTGGGCGCGTCCAGTGGCCCGCCGGCGGCCAGCGCCGCGGCGCGCTCCTCGATGAACGCGATCTGGTCGAGGAACCACGGGTCGATGCCGGTGGCCGCCGCGAGGTCGGCCACGCTCAAGCCCGCCCGGATCGCCTGATGCACGGTGGCCAGGCGCCCGTCGTGGGGCACAGCCGCCCGGGCGAGCAACTGCGCGGGGTCGCCCGGCGGGCCAGCCCAACTGAACGGCGCCGCTGGGCTCTCCAGCGAGCGGAGGGCCTTCTGCAGCGCCTCCGGGAAGCTGCGCCCGATCGCCATGGCCTCGCCGACCGACTTCATGTGCGTCGTCAGGACGGGGTCGGCGCCCGGGAACTTCTCGAAGGCGAACCGGGGAACCTTGACGACCACATAGTCGAGCGCGGGCTCAAAGCTGGCGGGGGTCTGCCCGGTGATGTCATTGCGGATCTCGTCCAGGGTGTAGCCGATGGCCAGCCGCGCCGCGATCTTGGCGATGGGGAAGCCGGTCGCCTTGGACGCCAGCGCCGAAGACCGCGATACGCGCGGGTTCATCTCGATGACGACCATCCGGCCGGTAGCGGGATGCACCGCGAACTGGATGTTGCAGCCGCCCGTGTCCACCCCCACGGCCCTGATGACCGCGATGGCCACGTCACGCATCTGCTGGTATTCACGGTCGGTGAGGGTAAGGGCCGGCGCGACCGTGATCGAGTCACCGGTGTGGACACCCATCGGGTCCACGTTCTCGATCGAGCACACGACCACCACGTTGTCGTGACGGTCCCGCATGAGTTCGAGTTCGAACTCCTTCCAGCCGAGGATGGATTCCTCCAGCAGCACCTCCGTGACCGGACTGGCGTCCAGTCCCGCCCCGGCGATGCGGCGCAGATCGCCGCAGTCGTAGGCCACCCCGGACCCGGCGCCGCCCATCGTGAACGAGGGCCGCACCACCACCGGGTAGCTGAGTTCGCCGGCGGCGGCCAGGCACTCCGCGAGGGTGTGGCAGGTCCGGCTTGCCGGGACCTCCGCTCCCACTTCCGCCACGATCTCCTTGAACCGCCGGCGGTCCTCCCCCGCGATGATCGATTCGATGCTGGCGCCGATGAGCTCGACTCCATACCGGGCCAGCGTGCCCGCTTCGTGCAGGCCGACGGCGGCGTTGAGCGCGGTCTGGCCACCCAGGGTGGGCAGCACGGCGTCGGGCCGCTCGATGGCGATGACCTTTTCCAGGACCTCCAGCGTGATGGGCTCGACGTAGGTGGCGTCGGCGAACTCGGGGTCGGTCATGATCGTCGCCGGGTTGGAGTTCACCAGGCTGACCCGGATTCCCTCGGAGCGAAGGACCCGGCAGGCCTGAGTCCCCGAATAGTCGAACTCGCAGGCCTGGCCGATGACGATCGGGCCGGATCCGATCACCAGCACCGACCTCAGATCCTCACGCTTGGGCATCGGCGCCATCCCCGCTTCCGCCGCTCCCGCCAGGGCCGCCCTGGATCGCATTTTCATGATCGTGAACGATTCTCAGCGCCATGCGCCGCGAGCCCTTCACGAACATGGTTGCCGACCGGTGGTGCCGACGAGCACCAGTCACCGGGCACGCTCCATGAGACCGCTCACCGGGCACGCTCCATGAGATCGCAGAACGCGGCGAACTCCGCCGCGGCGTCGTGCGGTCCGGGCGCCGCCTCGGGGTGGTACTGGACGCTGAAAGCCGGCAGATCCAGCAGTCGCAAACCCTCCACCACGCCGTCGTTCAGGTTGAGGTGACTGACCTGGGCACCGCCGAACGGAGTCTCGAACGGGGCGAGCGCCGCCGGGTTTCGCCGGGCACGCGCCAGAGCGGGCGCCCCGGCCAGCATGTCATCGGCCGCAGCGTCCCCGCCATCGGCGGCTGGCTCCTCACCCTGCCCGGGCAGGGCCACCGCGAAGCCATGGTTATGGCTGGTTATCTGCACCCGGCCGGTCGCCAGGTCCTGGACGGGCTGGTTGACACCGCGGTGGCCGAACCGCAGCTTGTAAGTGCCCAGCCCGAGCGTGCGGCCAAGCAACTGGCTGCCCAGGCAGATCCCGAACAGCGGAACCCGGGCGTCCAGCACGCCCCGCATGGCGTCCACCGCATATCCGGCCGCAGCCGGATCGCCAGGGCCGTTGGAGAAGAAAACCCCGTCGGGGTCGATCGCGAGGACGTCCTCACACGAGGACGTAGCGGGCAGGACGTGCACACGGCAGCCGAGCGCGGCCATCGCCCGTGGCGTGGCGGCCTTGATTCCCAGATCGACCGCCGCGACCCGGAAACGCACCGGCACGCCAGCGGGCGGCTCGATCACATAAGGCGCCGCGGTCGACACCTCCCGCGCGAGATCGGCGCCGGTCATGGGCGGAGCAGCCAGGACCCGCTCCAGCACCGCCGCGGGATCGGCCCCCGAGCCACCGATGCCC
>DAHUZQ010000011.1 GCA_027306495.1 Actinomycetota bacterium
CTCGATGTCGAAGGTCTCGCCGCCCCGCAGCGAATGCCGGCGCCCATCGTCGTGATAGCTGATTGGTATCCGCTGCACGCCCAGTACCTCTCCGACGAGGGGGCCCAGGGCGGACATCGGCCCGCCCGCCCGCCCGGAGAAGACCTTGCCGAGTGCGTCTGCCTGGGCGTCATCCGCCGAATCGTCGATGTAGAGGGCAAACTGCCAGCCGCCTTCCAGCATGTGCTGAGGCGCATCCACGAAGACAATGACGCTGTGACGGGCGACGTCCACCCCATCGACTTGTCCCTGGTCGACGTGGAACCCGAACGTCGCCTGGCAGCGCTCGTTGTCAGCGGGGCCGGCCAGGCCCGATGTCGTGCACGGGCAGACGCTGTTGCAGTTGCAGGACTCCAGGTACGTGCCTTTCACATTCCAGGACATACCGGTCTCCCCCTAGCATGTCGCTCGGGCCGGCTGCGCTCCCCCGTTAGTCCGCGCTGGTCGCCCGCCCTGCTCTGATTGAACTGCGGTACCCACTCCCCCACCAGTCCGAACCCGTCTCCGCCGGCCCGGGGCGGTGGATAGCGGACCTGTACTTGTCCACAGCGTGCCTTCAAAAAATCAACACCACATCGTCACACTGCCGGCCTTGCCTGATGCAAACAACATTTGTGGTGGCCACGAGGACGGGTCACCTGTTGTCTCAGGAGGGATCCGGAATTTTGGCCACCTTGGAATCCAGGAATTTCGGGCCGCACAGCGCGCCTGTTTCTCACTACCTCGGCCGGCCCGCCGCTGTCTTGATGCGCGCTCTCGATCGCCATCACGCCCCGCATGCTCCGGGCAGCAGGCAGAAGAACCTGCCGGGCATACCTCACCCGCAGCGCAGGCGCAGCCGGTGACTCGGAGAGGGCACGAGGATGGTATGTGAGGAGTTTCCATGACGCTTGCTTCCCCTGAGGTCCAGTCCCTGGCACGGGTGTGAAAGGACAGGTCCTGACCCTGGTGATCTGGGCTACGCAGAGGAGCTATCCGGCGGCCAGGCCAACGCGGGAATCGTCACGTCAATGACGATGGAACTGGTGCCTCTTGTCACGATTCTCAGGAGGTGCATTTTCTTCGACGGCCAGGACGCGGAGCGGCTCTTGTATGCCTACCGCGAATGGACGCTGTCGCTTCCGGGCACAATGACAACAGCTATCAAGCTTTTGCGCCGGCCACCGATGCCCGAAATTCCGGTGCCGCTCCGCGGCAGACTCACCGTCCAGCTCGTTGCCTGTCGGGCCGGGAATGCAGCCCTGGGAACCCGCCTTGTCGAGCTCATGCGCGCCGTCGCGCGGGCCAGGGCCCGGCGCTGGCTGAGGTTCACGCTCATGCGGCGCGCGGCGCTCGATCACACTGGCTTGAGGAGGCGCAGGATCAGGAATCCGGGTTCCCTGGCCAGTTTCCCGTAATCCTCGGGGAAGAGTTCACGCATGGATTCGGCGGGGACCGGCTCGATAAGTCTTTCGATGAGGAACCCGGCGTCAGTGGCCGCTGTGCACAAGGCGGACAGTGGTTCCCGCCAAAAGCGCACGGGCTGATCCCCCGACGGGGGGTGCCAGATATCGGTTTCCAGGGTGGTCTGGAAATAGGAGCCGCCTTTGCGCAGCCAGTCCATCACCGGGTGCTGCGTCGATACGACCACCGCACCGCCGGGGCGCAGGACGCGGCATAGTTCTGCGAACGCGGCCGCGCGGTCGCAGACGTAGTGAATGGCCAGCGCACAGACAACCAGGTCAAAAACCCCATCGCGGTAGGGCAGCGGCTCCCCGAGCACAGCCCGGTCGATCCGCACCCCGGCCGGCACCTGCTGGGTGGCCAGCGCCACCATGACAGGGCTCGCATCGAAGCCGGTGACCTCTGCCCCCCGCTCCAGCAGTTCACGCAGGTACAGGCCCGGACCGCAGCCTGCGTCCAGGACCTTCCGGCCGGCGACGGGCCCGAGTGCAGCGAGCACGGCCGGCCGGTCGTAATGGGCGTTGTAGGCACTATCAGCCGCATGCTGCTGAAAGCTCACGCCCATCGTGTCGTAGACAGCCCACAAATCCTCGCTCACGCACACACCTTGACACACGGCGCCGAATCAGGCTCCAGCTGTGAAGCTGTCGCGCCCGCCGGGCTCAGGAAGGCGCTGCCGACGGCCAGGGCGGGTCCAGACTCACCTACGAGCCGGTGCGGGCCAGTATGTCGTCGATCTCGGCGAAGTCCTTGAGCCAGGCCCCGGCAATGTCGAGCCGCGCTCGCTTCCGGCCCGGAACCTGATACCGGATCACGATCCTGCGCTTGGGCCGCCAGCGCTTCAAGACGCGCAAGCCTGCGAGTGGTACGGCGAAGATCACCCGGCCGGGCGCCCTGCCGAGCCGGGAGAGGCGGCAGCAGAGAAGCCGCCGATCCGTCGCCGCGACGTGCCGGTGGCCGGTCCATGCGTGACCTACTCAGCGGCGAGGGCGGCCCACCGGGATCGCGCGGGCTCCTGCCAGCGGCCGTGCAGATCGGCGAAGACTGCGGCGGCCGCCGTGCCGGGCCACCCGGGCGGCAGCAGTTCGGTGGGCAGGCCCGGGTCGGCGAGCGGGAAATGCCGCCACGCGTGCACCAGCCGCACCTGGGCCAGCAGCGTCTCATCCGCCGACCCCGGCCGCACGCCGGAGAATCCCGCCAGGAACGCCTGATACCGGCTGGCCAGGTCATCGAGGTGCCAGGCCTGCTCCACCAGCGAACGCTGGGAGCCGATGCCGGCGTACGGGCCGGTGAAGCAGAGGGCCTCGGCGGCCAGGCCGAGGTCCCCGACGACCTGCTTGGCCTCGGCTTCCCGTGCCGGATGCGGGCTCACCCAGACCCCAGGGGCTGGGCTGCCCAGGCCAGCCCAGGTCAGGCGGGTGCGGAGCTTGTGGCGGAGCTGCCGGCGTGCCTCGGGAACGGTGACCAGCAGCACCAGCCCGCGACCGTCCCAGGCCGGCCCGTCACGGCCGAACGAGTAGATGCGTTCCGCGCCCTCGGCCAGCAACTGGTGCCCGGAGGGGGTGAGTGCCCAGCGGGCCTGGCGCCCGAGCCGTTCCCCTGCGATCCAGCCGTCGGCGGCGAGCCTGGCCAGGGCCTGACGGGCGGACTTCTCCTCCACTCCCAGCCCGGCCGTGACGCGCAGCAGCGCCGATGTCCAGGCCGGCGCCCCGGCCGGAAGCACGTACTCACCGAGCACCGTAAGCAGCAGCGAACGGGCGCTCGCAGTGTGGCCGCGAGCGGTGGGCCGTGCGGCGGTCCGGTCAGGTGACGGCGCCGGCAGAGGTCGGCTGGCAGGCATGCGCGCTGTCATTCCTCAGGGGCGGGCGGAAGCCCCACAATTCTACAACTGATTGACGAGCCGCTGATTGATTGTAGAGGATATGCGCATCCCGACACAGAGCAGGTGAACCCGACATGACCGCGCAGTCGTTCAATGCCAGCATCTATCTGCTGGACCGGCAGGTCGCGGCCGGGCGCGGTGACCACCCAGCGGTGACCGGCCCGGCGGGCACACTGACCTACGCCGAACTTGCCCAGCAGGTCGCCGAACTGGCGAGTGGGTTCGCGGCCATCGGCGTACGGCCCGAGGAGCGCGTCGTGCTGGTGGCGGCCGACCGCCCGGAGACGGTGATCGCTTTTCTGGCCCTGCTGCGCATGGGCGCGGTCGCGGTTCCGGTGTCCACCATGTACACCGGCCCCGAACTCGCCGAGTTGCTCGTCGACTCGCGCGCCCGGGTGGTCGTCACCACACCGGAGTACGGGCACCTCACCCGCGAAGCGGTCGCGCTGGCGCCGGAGGTCCGCACGCTGATCGCGACCGGTGAGGCTGACGGCCAGGCCGCCGTCCCGGCGGGAACGCGCGTGGTGTCCTGGGACGACGTGCGGGCGCAGGGCCGGCGGTCCGGGCCGGCCGAGCCGTATGACGCCTGGGCGGACTCCCCCGGGTTCTGGCTCTACACCTCCGGGACGACCGGCACGCCCAAGGCGGCGATGCACCGGCACGGCAGCATCGCCCGCGTCTGCGAGACCTACGGTCACCAGGTGCTCGGCATCCGCCCAGACGACAGGTGCTTCTCGATAGCCAAGCTGTTCTTCGCCTACGGCATCGGCAACTCGCTCTTCTTCCCCTTCTCGGTGGGTGCCACCGCGGTGCTGGACCCGGCCCCCGCCACCCCGGCGGGCGTGGCGCAGCGACTGGCCGCGGACCGGCCGACGCTGTTCTTCGCCAGCCCTGCCTTCTACACCGCGCTGCTCAACACCGGGGCTCCGGTGGAGGCGTTCTCCTGCGTCCGGCTCGCGACCTCGGCAGGTGAGGCGCTGCCAGCCGAGATCTACCGCCGGTTCGCCGCCCGGTACGGGGTGGACATCATCGACGGCCTCGGCTCGACCGAGGCACTGCACATCTTCATCTCCAACCGGCCGGGCGAGGTCAGGCCGGGCACCTCGGGCACCGTGGTGCCCGGGTACCACGCCAAGATCATGGACGAAGAGGGCAACCCGGTGGCTGACGGCGAGCCGGGCCATCTGATGGTGCGCGGCGATTCCGTGGCGACCGGCTACTGGTGCCGCAGCGCCACCACCCGGCAGGTATTCCAGGGCGAATGGCTTCGCACCGGGGACACCTACTCCCGCTCCCCCGACGGCTTCTACACCTGCCTGGGCCGGTCCAACGACATGATCAAGGCGGGTGGGATCTGGGTGTCTCCGATGGAGGTGGAAGGGCGGCTCATCCAGCACCCCACTGTCGCGGAGGTCGCCGTCGTCGCGCACCGTGACGCCGACGGGCTGGAGGAAGTGGTGGCTTGTGTCGTGCCGGCCGCCGGCGCAAGCGTGGACGGGCCCGACCTGATCGCCTTCTGCCGGGAGGGCCTGGCCGCGTTCAAGCGGCCCCGGCACGTGCTGGCGATGGAGGGGCTGCCGAAGACAGCGACCGGCAAGATCCGGCGTAACGTGATCCGCGACATGGTCGCCGACTCCCTCGGGAAGTGATGCATTGCCCATCTACGCGCTGGCAGACCTCGTTCCCGAAATCGACCCCGCCGCATACGTGCATCCCGACGCGGTCGTGATCGGGGCGGTCCAGCTCGGGCCCGCCGCGTCGGTCTGGCCCGGCGCCGTGCTGCGCGGTGACCACGGCCTGATCAGGGTGGGCGCGCGCACCTCGGTCCAGGACGGCACCATCATCCACACGACGCAGCGCTGGCCGACCGTGGTGGGGGCAGACTGCGTGGTCGGCCACCGGGTCCACCTCGAGGGCTGCGAGATCGAGGACGGCTGCCTCATCGGCTCGGGATCCCTGGTGCTCAACCGTGCCAGGATCGGCACCGGTGCGGTGGTGGCCGCCGCGGCGCTGGTCCGTGAGGATATGAACGTCCCACCCGGCGCGCTCGCGGCAGGTGTGCCGGCCCGGATCCGCGAGGGAGAGGGCCTGCGCCAGCGGGACTGGATCGTCCAGGCCGTCCAGGCCTACCTGGAACTGGCCGACCAGCACCGGGGCGACACGCGCCGTGTCCACCTGTGACCACCGCCGGGACTCTGCCCGGTGAGCCGGCCCGGCTGTGCTGGTGGTGGGCGCCGGTGTGTCCGGCCTGACCACAGCGATCTGCCTCGCCGAGGCCGGCCTGCCGGTGACGATCGTCTCGGACCGGATGCCGGCTCAGACCACCTCGTCAGTGGCCGGCGCCATCTGGGGCGCCCACCTCACCGAGCCCGGTGAGCGCACCGCCACGTGGGCGCGGCAGACCCTGACCGAGTTGCTCTCACTGACCGGCGAGCCGGCGGCCGGCGTGAGGATCGGCTCGGGCGTGCTGGCGCTGCGGCCCGCGCCGGAGCCGCCCCGGGACGGGGCGCGCCCGGGCCAAAATGGAACCGGCACGCCCGGAGCCGGGCCGCCCGGAGCGGGCGCGCCCGAGGGCGGAACGCTGGATGCCAGGCCGGCCGACCTCGCGGGCCACGCGGACGTGCGGGCGTGCGAGCCGGCCAGCCTCCCGCCCGGCTACGACCGGGGCTGGCGGTACTCGGCGGCGCTCGTGCAGATGCCGGTTTACCTGGACTACCTGCGGTCACGGTGCGAACGCGCGGGCGCCAGGCTGGAGGTGGCCGAGGTCACCTCGCTCACGGGGGCGGCCCAGCGCTGGGGTGCCCGCGTGGTGGTCAACTGCACCGGCGCCTGGGCCCGGCATCTCGCCGGTGACCCGCAGGTCACTCCCGTGCGCGGGCAGGCCGTCGTGGTGGAGAACCCCGGCTTGACCGAATTCTTCATCGGCCTGCCCAGCGGCGGGCACGAGCTTGTCTACGCGTTCCCGCATGGCGGCACCGTGATCCTGGGCGGCAGTCAGGCGGCGGGCGACTGGAGCCTTGAGCCCGACCCCGTGACCGCCGAGCGGATCGTGGCCGACTGCGCCGCGATCGACCCGCGCCTGCGCACCGCGCGGGTGCTCAGCCACCGGGTGGGCCTGCGGCCATACCGCCCGGTGATCCGGGTGGAAGCCGAGCCGCCGGCCGACGCCTCCGGCCCCGGGCCGCTCGTCGTGCACAACTACGGTCACGGCGGCGCCGGCGTGACGGTGTCCTGGGGCTGCGCCCGCAGTGCGGCGGCCATTGTCCAGCGCCATCTCGCCTGAGGGGTCACTGGCGAGCCATCGCCATGCGCATCTCGCTCTCGGAGTCGGTGATGAGGTCGCCGGAGAGGTCCACGGTCACGGTGTGCAGCGTGCCCGTGAAGCGGAACGGCGGCGTGTATTCCGCGATGACCGGGGAACCGGGGTTCGCACCGCAGGTCAGCCCACCCGGATTGAACCCGACCGGCGTGGTGACCGGGAACTCGGCCTGGGCGAGCAGGCGGCCGTCGACGTAGAGCTGCGCCCGGCCGGGTGAGCCCCTGCCACGGCCGATATCCGGGCCATCCGTGGGCTCGAACTCGAACCGCAGCAGGTGCCGGCCCGCGGGCAGCGGACCGGGGGCGCGCACCTGGTAGACAGCGCGGCCGACGTAGTTGTGGGCGTAGCACAGCCTGGAGTCCCGCACGTAGAACGTCCAGCCGCCAGCGATGCTGCCCTGGCACAGCAGCACCCCTTCTGCGCCGTCCCCCGGGATCTCGGCGTCGGCGGTGATGGCGTGCGGCCGGTTCAGCACCCGCGGGCCCACCCAGAACGGCAGCGTCTGGGTGCCCGGCCGGAACACGTGGAGGGTCCGGGGCTCGGCGACATGCGGGCGCTCGACCAGGAAGCGCGGCCCCGCGGTCCCGTCTATCGGGAACACGTTGTACTTCCCGGCCTCGCTGTACCACATGGCGATCAGCTCGATGAGGGTGTCCCGGTGCTGCTCGGCGAGGTTGTGGTTCTCAGCCGGGTCCTGCGTGATGTGGTACAGCTCCCAGTGGTGCGCGTCCAGATCGGTCAGCGTCTGTGCGCTGATCGCGGCGCCGAACGGCTTCCCGGCCTCAGTGAAGGACGGGCCGGGCCAGGGACAGACGGCCCGCCAGCCGTCGTGGTCGATGGCGCGGTGTCCGAACATCTCGAAGTACTGGGTGTGGTGGCGGGTCGGCGCCGCCGGATCGCCGAAGGTGTGGGCGAAGCTGAGGCCGTGGATCGGCGACTGGGTCACCCCCCTGATCGCCGCCGGGGGCTCGAGGCCGAAAGCGTCCAGCACCGTCGGCACCATGTCGATGATGTGCGCGTACTGGGTGCGGATCTCGCCCCGGGCCGCGA
>DAHUZQ010000016.1 GCA_027306495.1 Actinomycetota bacterium
TGGGGGTCGTGCGCCGCAACGCGCGGCTGTGGGAGCAGGTCATCGCGATGGCCCGCCGCGGCGTGAACGCGCCTCTGACATCCAGCGCCGGCCGGTTGTTCGACGCGGTGGCCGCCCTGCTGGGCGTGCGGGACGTGATCAACTACGAGGGCCAGGCGGCGATCGAACTCGAGCAGTGGGCCGACCCGGCCGAGCCGGGGACCTACTCAAAGCGGATCGAGCCAGCCGGGACAGCAGACGGGCCACTGGTCGTCCAATCCAGCGACCTGGTCCGGGCGGTTGCGCAGGACATGGCGGCCGGGGTCGCGCCAGGCGTGGTCGCCACCCGGTTCCACCGTGGGGTGGCGCGGGCGATCGCCAGCGTCTGCGGCCTGCTCCGCGAGCGGTCGGGGCTGGGCACGGTCGCCTTGTCGGGCGGTGTGTTCCAGAACGTGCTGCTGCTGGAGATGGTGTCCGATCTGCTGGAGGACGCCGGGTTCACGGTCCTGACCCACCACCGGGTCCCCCCGAACGACGGAGGGATCAGCCTCGGCCAGGCCGTGGTGGCGGCTGCCCGCGACCGCGCCACCACCTGCTGACGTGGTCGCCAGGCACACTGACGGCACCGCACGGGTACGGCTAGCTGCCGCATCCGATGGCGAGGCTTCGGGTCGCCTTCGCCCGGGCCGGCAGCACCCGGCGCACGGCCCGGATCAGCGTGCAGTGGCTGTCCCGCCGCCATGACCCCGGCCTTCCGGCGACCATGATCGTCACCCCGGCCGCGCATCGGTAGCTCTCGGCGACCGTCTTCGACTTTGCGATCAGGCCGGCCCCAAAGACGATCCGGTACATCAGGCCCGGCGGATCGTTGCAGCTCACCTGCGACCTGGTCACAACCCGAAGGTGGCCCAACAGCAGCGCGAGCCTGCTGGCCCCGGCTCCGGTCACGCGGACGGTAACGGGGCCAGCAGGCCGGCTGAGCAAGGGAACGGAGGCGAAGCCGGTCACCTGCGCGGCCGGCCCGCCCGGTGCATCGCGGCCCGGCCGCCGGCCGGTTCCCCGGCCCGCCTGCACGGTGGTTGACCCACAGCCGGTGATGCTGAGCAGAACGACGAGGGCTGTTGCCACGATCAGTGACCGCCTTTTCATGCCGCTATGACGCATCACGCCCCGTGGCCGGTTCCCAGGTGCGCCGCCGACGCGCCTGGCACCGAAGCGATCTGCGGGCTTTGATGGCCGCCGCCCGCGACCACGCACGCCTCAGCTGACCCGGGGGGAGCCCCTCTCATATGTCGGTTCGTGGCTCGTATCATGTCGGTTCCAGAGCCCGTCAAATGTCGGTCGAAGCGTCAGAGTGTGTCGGTTGGAGTTGCTCTCACATGTCGGCCCAACACGGGTGACCCCCAGTACGCGCTGGAGGGGACACGCAAGCTTCTCTGACCTGATCACCAGGGGTGGCTACCCGGGGCCCAGAGCCCTGACGCCTCCGCGCACCCGGCACGAATGGTTCCGGACCGCTGAGAGGCCTGCTCACCGGGTGGGGATCGGCGCGGCGAGCCGTCGCAGCCAGGCGTACCAGTCCGGGAGGTGCGCCCCGGTGGCCGCCGACACCGGCAGCAGCAGTGTGCCCGGGCTCAGCGCCGCGAGGTCCGCCTCGTAGCGGACGCTGTCGAAGTCGAGATACGGCAGCAGATCGGTCTTGTTGAGCAGCACGACGTCTGCCGCCCGGAACATCTGCGGGTACTTCAGCGGCTTGTCCGCACCCTCGGTTACCGAAGCGATCACCACCCGCGCCTGCTCCCCGAGGTCGAACAGAGCGGGGCACACCAGGTTGCCGACGTTCTCGATGAAGACGAGCGATCCGGGGACCGGGTCGAGCCTGCGCAGAGCCTCACCGACGGCGCCCGCGTCGAGGTGGCAGCCGGCACCGGTATTGATCTGCACGGCCCTGGCGCCCGCCTGCTCGATCCGGTCGGCGTCCAGAGCGGTTTCCTGGTCGCCCTCGATGACGGCGACCGGCAGGTCAGCCCCCAGGTCGGCCACGGTGCGTTCGAGCAGGGCCGACTTGCCGGCGCCGGGGGAGCTCATCAGGTTGATGGCGCTGATGGTGCGCGCGGCCAGCCATGCCCGGTTGGCCAGGGCGAGATCGTCGTTGCGGGCCAGCACCTTCTGCTGGAGGACGACGGTATGCCCGGAGCCGCCGGGGAGGTGGGTGTGCCCGGAGCCGTCGTGCTGCTCCGGGTGGACGTGGGCGTGAGCAGGCCCGGCGCCGCCGGCCGCCTCGCCGCATCCGCAGGTGGTGCACACCTATGCCACCTCCACCGACGTGATGGTGAGCTGGTCGCCGCAGAGCACGGCCACCTCCATACTGCCGCACCGGCACATGGGGAACGGGCCGTCCGGCGCAAACTCCGTCCCGCACCGGTGGCATCGGCACCGGGCTGGCGGCTCGCTGATTTCCAGCCTGGCGCCGGACAGATTGGTCCCCTCGGCGACCAGGTCGAAGCAGAACCGCACCGAGTCCGCGGCCACGCCCGACAGCGGGCCGATCTCCAGGCGGACACAGGTGACCGTGGCATCGGGGAGTCGCTGCTGGACGGCGTCCACGACGCCTTCGGTGATGGCGAGTTCGTGCACGGCACACCCGCCCCCTCAGCAGATGCGCGGGAGTGGGTCGCCGACCAGCAGGTCCACGATCCGGGTCCCGCCGAAGGCCGTCCGGAGCAGGACGATCCCCGGCGGATCCGCGGTGACCTCGCCGACGACGGCCGCGCCTTCGCCGAGCGGATGGGTGTGCAGGGCGGCCAGCGCCGCCTCGGCATCGTCCGCCGCGACTACGGCCACGAACCTGCCCTCGCACGCCACGTACAGGGGATCGATGCCGAGCAGTTCGGCGGCGCCCCGGACCACCGTGCGCACCGGGATGCGCTCCTCGTGGACGGTGACACCCACGCCGGCCGCCGTGGCGATCTCGTTGAGGATCGTCGCGACCCCGCCGCGGGTGGCATCGCGCAGGGCCCTGACCCCGGGCGCGGCCGTGAGCAGGCCGGAGATGACCGAGTTGAGGGCCGCCGTGTCGGAGGCCAGGTCGGCTTCGATGTCGAGTTCGCCGCGGGCGAGCATGATGGTGACGCCGTGATCGCCGATTGGCCCGGACACGATCACCTGGTCGCCCGGCCGGGCGTTCGCCACGCCGAGCGCGGTGCCCCGCTCGATCAGGCCCACCCCGGCGGTGTTGATGTAGCAGCCATCGGCCTTGCCGCGTTCCACCACTTTGGTGTCCCCGGTGACAAGCTGGACTCCGGCCGACTTCGCGGCGGCCTTCATCGCGGCGACGATCATGGTGAGGTCGCTGACCGCCAGCCCCTCCTCCAGCACGAATCCGGCCGACAGGTACAGCGGCGTGGCGCCACTGACAGCGAGGTCGTTGACGGTGCCGTTGACGGCGAGGTCGCCGATGCACCCGCCGGGGAAGAACAACGGCGACACGACGAAGGAATCGGTGGTGAACGCGACCTGCGCCTCGCCCACCCGCACGCTGGCCGCGTCTTCCAGTCGCTCGAGTTCGGGGTTGCGGAACGCGTCGAGGAAGACGGCCTCGACCAGGGTCCTGCTGGCCTTGCCGCCCGCGCCGTGCGCCATGGTGATGCGGTCCTCGCGGATGCGCGGTCTGCGGTGGCGCGCCCGGTCGATCCGGTCGAGTACCTGCTGTTCGCGACGGCCGGGAGGACCCTCGGCGGTGCGGGCGGGAGCGCCGCCGCCAGCGTCGGCAGGGGCGCCGGCTGCGTCGCGGTCCGTCCGGTCGTGCTCGGCGAGTGCCTGTTCCACCCAGCCCGTCATGACACGCTCACTTCGCTCACCCGGTGCCTGTTCATGCGGCCGAAGTTGTAATAGGCGGCGCAGGCCCCCTCCGGTGACACCATGCAGGTCCCGATCGGTGTCTCAGGCGTGCAGGCGGTGCCGAAGACCTTGCACTCCCAGGGCTTGAGCACGCCCTTCAGCACCTCGCCGCACTGGCATGCCTTGGGGTCCGCCACCCGTACGCCGGGGATCTCGAACAGCCGTTCCGCGTCGAACCGCCGGTAGGCCGGCCGCACGGCCATGGCGGAGTGGGAGATGAAGCCGAGCCCCCGCCATTCGAAATACGGGCGCAGTTCCATGACCTCGTTGATCGCGTGCAGGGCGGCCCGGTTGCCGTCGTAGGGCACCACCCGGGTGTACTGGTTCTCCACCTCCGCCCGGCCGGCGCGGACCTGGAGCATCAGCATGTAGATGGACTGCAGGATGTCCAGTGGCTCGAACCCGGCAACGACCACGGGCTTGCCGTAACTGCCGGCGATGAACTCATACGGACGGCATCCGATCACAGTCGAGACGTGGCCGGGGCCGATGAACCCGTCGAGCCGCAGGTCGGGGGAGTCCAGGATGGCCTTGATGGCGGGCACGATCGTGACGTGGTTGCAGAAGACCGAGAAGTTCGCCAGCCCCTCCGCGCTGGCCCGCAGCACTGTCATCGCCGTGGACGGTGCGGTGGTCTCGAATCCGATCGCCATGAAGACCACCCGCTTGTCCGGGTTCTGGCGGGCGATCTTCAGCGCGTCCAGCGGGGAGTAGACCATCCGGATGTCGGTGCCCCTGGCCTTGGCGTCGAAGAAGGAGCCCTGGCTGCCCGGCACCCGCATCATGTCCCCGAAGGAGGTCATGATCGTGCCGGGGTGGGCGGCCAGGTGGATCGCGTCGTCGACGCGGCCCATCGGGATGACGCAGACCGGGCAGCCGGGGCCGTGCACGAGCGTGACCGACTCGGGCAGGTAGTCCTCGAGGCCGTGCTTGTAGATGGTGTGCGTGTGCCCTCCGCACACCTCCATGAACTTGTACTGGCGGCCGGGCTCGCAGAGTTCGGCGATCCTGGCGGCCAGCGCGTGTGCCGTCCCGGCGCTGCGGAATTCGTCCACGAATCGCATGGCGGGCTCCTACTCGATCCGTGACTGCGACAGCGCGGCAAGTTCGTCGGTGTAGGCCTGCCCGATGCTCTCCAGGTAGCTCAGCGCGACCGCGGCCTCCTGTTCGTCGATCTTGGACAGGGCGAACCCGACATGGATCAGCACCCAGTCGCCGGGGACCGGCGGGTCATCGGCGAGCAAGCCGACATTGATCACCCGTCTCACCCCGCTGACATCCACCCTTGCCAGGTCACGGTTCTCGGGCAGGTACCCGATCACCTCGCCCGGGATGCCAAGGCACATACGCTCACCCCCTCGCGATCCGCGCCCGCGGGCGCTGCTGCGCGCCCGTGCCGGGGCGGTCCCCGTCTCCGGCGAGTCGCCGCACCACGGCAACGGCCTCATCGACCGCGGCGGCGACCGGGACGCTCAGCCCGATCCCTTCCTCCAGGCTGGCTGGCTCACACCCCACGATCAGCATCCGGGCGCCGTTCCCGCCGAGCACCCCGGCCATTTCCAGCATCAGGTCCGGCTGCATGCCGTGTGCGTCCAGGAGGGTGGCCCCGCCCGCCGCGCCACTGGCCCCCGCGCCACTGGCCCCCGCGCCACTGGCACCCGCGCCACTGGCCCCCGCGCCGCCGTTCGCTCCATCGGACTCCACGCTGGCCGGCTGCGCCTCGGGCTCGATGACATAGACCGTTCCGGGCGCGCCGCCCCGCGCGGTGGCGTCGACCAGGATCACGCGATCCCACCCGTGGGCCAGGTCATAGGCCAGGTGCATACCCCGGATCCCGTAGTCGGTCACCTGGACGTCGCCGCCCAGGTCGTGGCCGGCCAGGCGCTCCGCCACGGCCACACCGAAGCCGTCATCGCCGAGGAAGATGTTGCCGAGGCAGGCGACGAGCGTGCGGGGCGCCATCTGTGGTCTCACCCGCCCTCGGCGAGCGCCATCAGGGTGAGTTCCCAGAGCGTGTGGTAGATGGTGGTCTGCGCCTCCTGGATCCGGTGCACCGACCCCGATGGCGCCACGAACAGGTAGTCCAGGTCAGCCAGTTCGGCCATCTTGCCGCCGTCATAACCGGCGATGCCGATCGTCAGCAGTCCCCGGTGGCTCGCCTCCGCAAGAGCGCGGAGCAGGTTTTCCGAACTCCCGCTGGTCGACAGGGCCACCGCTATGTCCTGCCGGCGGCCGAACGCGGCGACCTGGCGGGAGAAGATGACCTCAACCCCGACATCGTTGCTCAGCGCGGTCAGCACGGCGGTATCGCTGGCGAGGCCGAACGCGGGCAGCGGGCGGGCACCCGCACCCGGGTTGAGGAAGAGGGTGGCCATCTCCTGCGCGTCGGTGGAGCTTCCCCCGTTCCCGAAAGTGAGCAGCCGCCCGCCGGTGGCGAACCGGCCGGCCATCTCCCGGGCGCACGCCCAGAGCTTCCCGGCATCCCGCTCGCAGACCACCCGCCGCAGGTCCACGATCTCGCGCGCCTTGGCGACGGTGGACCGGCGGACTTCCTCCATCACCCGGTCCAGGTCGGATTCGCCCGCATACAGGAACGGGTACAGCGACTCCATCTCGGCCGTCGCCGGGGAACCTTCCGGCGGCCGCCGGCCCGTCATGGCGGCATCACCGCGATGGCTTCCCCGGCGTGCACGAGGACCCGGTCACCGACCGCCGCCGGCACCAGTGCGATGCTGACCTCTTCCCGCCCGGAGCCGGTGTCCACCACGGCGAGGCCGTCACCGAGCAGGGACACGACCGTCACCGGGACCGCGCTGTCGGAGCAGGTCAGGCAGACCTCGCCCGCGCACCGCGGGGCGCTGTCGCCGCCGGGGTTCATGCGACCGCCCCTGGGCTGAGCACGCCGGGCTGGGAAAAGAAGACGTGGACCAATTCCCACAGCAGGTGGTAGGTGGTCACGTGGACCTCCTTGACCACCCGTGGGTCACGCGAGCCCGCAGTGATGACGTGATCGACCGCCGGATGCGTGACCGGATCATCCCCGCCGGCCAGCGCTATCGTCAGCATGCTCATGTCGTGGGCAGCGGTCAGTCCCGCCAGCACGCTCTCGCTCAGATCGTCCGCGCAGATGCCGATCGCGATGTCGGATGGCTCGCCCAGCACCCGGATCTGGTGGGCGAAGATGCCGGGCATGCCCTCGCGCTCCGCGAGCCCGGTGAGGGTCGCCACGTCGGTGGTGAGGGAAACCGCGGGCAGCGCCCGCATGCCAACGATCACCGGGTGCACGAACTCGACGGCGACGTGCAGGGCGTCCGTGCTCTCCGTGCCCGTGCCGAACACCAGGAGCTTGCCGCCCCGGTGGAAGCGGACCGCCATGGCGTGGCAGGCCGCCGCGACCTCGCCGGCATGGTCGGCAAGGTCGCGGATCGGTGCTTCCCGCCGCGAAATGATCTCGGTCACGGTGCTGGCGCCCGGTCCCGGCCGGGCTGGGTTGGCTGTGGCGGGCCGGCTCACTCCACCGCTTCCGGGGCGGCGGGCACCGCCGCGTCCACTTCGATCTCGACGGCGTCGCGGACCTTCAGTGCGCCGAGGAACGCCGAGTATGGCTTGATGCCGTGCGCGGACTGGATCACCGTCCCCCGCACCTGGAACCGCCCCGGCCCGGTGGCCGCGTAATGCAGCCGCAGCGGCCGTTCCGCGCCCCGCACCGTGAACGTGCCGTCCATATCCCCCCCGTCGCCCGACGGCGTGAACCCCGTGGCAACGAACTGCGCCCGCGGATGCTGGTCGGTCCGCAGAAGCTTCCGCGCGGTGGCGGCGATCTCGCGCCGGTCGCCGTCGGTGAGCGGTTTGAGGCCCCCCCGGCCTTCCCGCACCACCCATGCTGCCATGTCAATCGTCACCGTCAGCGCGGTGGGTGCCCCATCGTCGCCGATGATCAGTTCTCCCTCCCAGTTTGGCAATTCGATCACAAGGTCGTGGCCGGCCTGGGCGGCCAGCCCGTCGCGGAAGGTCTTGAGCACGATCTGCCCGTTGTCATTGCTCACCTGATGGTGGCCCGGTGTCAGTGTCATGCCAGCACCGTAGGGCAGCGGTCACTGCCGGTGCGCGCAAAGTGCCGGCCCGACCGTTTCCACGAAGTCCGGGGACGCCTGCGCCGGAGTCCGGGCACGCCTGCGCCGGCATATGCCCGGTCTGGGACGATGGCCCGATGACTCCCCACCCCGGCGGGCGCGTGCCCGTCCAGATGCGCCAGCGCGATGCGTGCGGGCACGGTTAGCGGCGAAGGCATGGACGACCGCCCGGTCGGCACCGTCCGCAATCTCCTGGTCGTCGTCCTCACCGTGGGGACGGGCGCGGTGGACGCGACGACGTTCCTGCACCTCGGCAACGTGTTCAGCAGCGTTATCACCGGCAACCTGGTCCTGCTCGCCATCGCGGCCGGAACGCGGCACGCCGCGCTGGCCATCAGCAGTGGGGTCGCGCTGGCGGGCTACGCGGCGGGAGTGTTCATCGCTGCCCCGGTCGCGGCATGGCAGTCCCGGTCACACCGGGTCTGGCCCGCCGCCGTGACCGCCGCCCTGCTGGCCGAAGCGTGCGCGCTGGCCGGGGTCGCCCTTGGCTGGGAACTCACCGGCGGGCACCCGGCGGGCACGGTCAAGCTCACGATGGCCGGCGTGGCGGCCGCCGCGATGGGGATGCAGAGCACCGCCGTCCGCCGCCTGGGCAACGTCTCCACCACCTACCTGACGGGAACGCTCACCGGGGTGGTATCCGGCCTGGTCACCCGGAGCCGGCCCGACAGCCTGTGGCGGAGCGTGGGAGTGCTGCTCGCCATCGTGTGCGGGGCGGTCGTCGCGGCGCTGGTCGCTCAGCGTGCGCCGGCCTGGCTCCCGGTGGTGATCCTGACCCCGGTGAGCCTGGTCATCGCTACGGCTGCCGTGTCGGCGCGCACCGGTCCGGGCGGTCAGGGACCGAAGACCAGCACGCGGTAGCCGAGATCGAGTTCAGCCAGGCCGAGCAGGTGCCCCCACCGGCGGTGCCAGGCCCCGCTGGCCAGATCACCGCGCAACCGGTCCATCCCGGCGGCCCGGTCGGTGTCCGGGATCAGCGCCAGCGCCGACATCGCCCGCCACACGGCTGGGTCGAGGTAGGCGTGCGGGCGGCACCAGTAGGCCGCGTTGAAGCCGTCGGTGCAGTCGGCCGGGATCGGGACGGGGATGACCTGGGCCGGCTCGCCGACTTCGGCCGCCAGCCGCGTCAGCGAAGTCTGGCGGCTCGCCTCCAGGCGGGCCGTCGCCGGGAAGTAGTCATGCAGCCACCAGGTCGGAACCGGTTCGGGCAGCCGGGTGAACAGCACGACCGGGCCGCCGGTGACACGCCGCAATTCAGCCAGGCCACGCGCCCGGTCGGCCCAATGGTGCAGGGTCAGCACCCCCATCGCGGCCCCGAACGCCTTGTTGCCGAACGGCAGTTCCTCCGCCCGTGCGCACACCGCCGGCGCGGCGGACGGCGGGCGCTGGGCCAGCATTACCGCGGCGGGCTCGGCACCGACCACCTGCCGGTCCCTGGGCTCGTAGGAGCCCGCGCCCGCGCCCACGTTCAGGACCGGGGCGGCCTCGCCCAGCGCCTGCCAGATCGCGCTGGCGATGCGGGGGTCCTCGTGGCGGCGGGTGCGGTAACCGGCGCCGATCTCGTCGTAGACGGGCCTGTGCGTGGGTGCCATCCCGCCAAATGTAATGGCGGCCGCCCCAGGGAAATGGGAAATGGGCGGAGGTAACGGGAGGTGGGCCGCGTCAGGTCGTCCGGGTGCGCCCCAGCATGTCCCCGGCTGATTGTGCGGCGGGGTCGCCGGCCCCGGGGCCGTCCTGGCCCGCGGCGTCCCGGGTCCCGCCTTTGCGCCGGATCCGGCCGTTCGCCCGGGGTGAGGGTGCCCGCTGCGCGGACCGCGCCGTGCCGCCACCGCCACCCAGGGCGCCGTTCCCATCGGGCACGGCAGGCACCACGGCCGCACGCGACCCCCACTGGGCCCGCCCGGCGGTCGCCGTGGTGGTCCGACGCTCACGGACACCGAGCGCCACCAGGCCCAGTGCCCCGGCGGGAATGATGGTCACCAGGGCTGGCAGCTGATACCGCCAGGTGAACTCGAACGCGTCCGAGACCAGCAGCACACTCACGCCCGCCGCGAATACCAGCAGGCAGGCGAGCGCCGCGTCCCTTCGCGCCGGATCGAGGCGGCGCCGCAGCAGCATCGCGCTGCCCGCCGCTCCCGCCAGGACGGCGATCAGGAACAGCGGGCCCGGCGTGTAGCCGCCGCCGAGCTGGTAGGACCGCAGGAAGCTGGCCAGTGGGTGGACCACCACGGGCGGCCCACCACCGATCAGCCGGCTGGTGCCCAGTGGCTCCAGCTGACCGGTGGATTCGCTGAGCTGGGCGAAGTAGATCATCTTGCCGTGGATCGCGACGTAGGGCGGGTACTGCGGATAGGAGGTCTGGAACTGCCAGCGGTTGATCGGCGCGTCGCCGGGGAAGCGGATCCGCTGCAGTGCGAACAGCTTCAGCGCGTCCTTGCCGACCAGCGAGAGCACCCGCAGTGGCTGCTGGGTCAGCACCCGCCGGTCGAAGCCACTCACAGCTTGGGACCGGGAGTGCCCTGGGGGCGCCACATAGGTGCGCACCGGGGACGTGTGGCTGTGGTCGAGCCAGTCCGGTCCCATGCGCTGCTGCGCGGGGGTGGGGCAGAGCGGGCGCTCGTAGCTGGCGAGCTTCAGCGTGGCGCAGTCGGCGGCCTCGGCGAACCGGCCGTATATCGTGCCGCCCGCATAGGGGGCAAGGCCGAAGTGGTGCAACGCGACCGCGTCCCGGTAGCTGGCGCCCAGGATGGGCAGGGCGAACGCGACGGCGAAGATGGCGGCACCCTTGCACATCGTCCGCCACCGGGGCAGGGCCAGCAGCAGGAACAGCAGGCCCGGCAGCAGGAAGATCTCGCCGATCTCGCGGACGGTGGCGGAAGCCCCGAGCGCCAGCCCGGCGACCGCGATCAGGACCACGCGCGGCCGGCGGTGCCACAGCAGCGCGGCGAGCCCGGCGGTGATGAGGGCCTCGAAGACCACGTCGGGCATGATGGTCTGCTCGATCTGCAATTGGTAGGCGTCGAGCAAGACGGGCGCGGTCGCCAGTGCCGCGAGCCAGCGGGGTGCGCCGCGCCGCAGCAGCAGCACGTAGATGGTGACCGCGATCCCCAGGCCCAGCACGTGCTGTGCGCCGGCCATGACCGCCGGGCTCACCGTGCCCACCAGCGGCGCGAGCATCAGCTGGTAACCGGGTGGGTCGTTGCCGGGGTAGGCGCCGAACAGGTACTTGATGGAGTCGATGTACAGCAACGCCGGCCGGTAGGCGAGCGCAGTCATCACCCGCAACGCCAGCCCCACCGTCAGCAGCGCGGTGACCAGCCAGTGCCGGCGGATCAGTACCAGCGCCGCGGCCCAGCCGGTGATCGGTGCCCACCGGCGGGTCCCGCGCCGCGCCCGCAGCCCTACGGCATCTGAAGGCATCGCAATCTACCTATCCCGGCACTCTGGGTGTAATCACGCATCGGCGCCCGCATTGCCGCCTGGGATTCCCGCTTGGCTGGCGCGGCCGTGTGCGTCGGGCCGCGGGCTGGCTGCCGTAACAGTGACCCCCTGTCAGCCTGCGCCAGCATATCCGAGCCCGTTGACGATGACGTGCCAGGTGCCGTCGGGGTCAATAGGCTGGAGCGGTGAGCCAGCAACCCCCCTCCCGCACCGCCCTCGTCCGCCGGGCACGGCGGATCAACCGTGAACTTGCCGCGCTCTATCCCGGCGCGCACTGCGAACTCGACTTCTCCACGCCGCTGGAGTTGCTCGTCGCCACGATCCTGTCGGCCCAGTGCACCGACAAGCGGGTGAACATGGTGACTCCGGTGCTGTTCGCGCGGTACCGGTCCGCCGCCGACTACGCCTGCGCCAATCGCGAGGACCTTGAGAAGATGATCCAGTCGACCGGGTTCTTCCGCACCAAATCGGCCAGCCTGATCGGGCTGGGTCAGGCGCTGTGTGACCGGTTCGGCGGCGAGGTGCCCGGCAGGCTGCGTGACCTGGTCACGCTGCCAGGGGTCGGCCGGAAGACCGCCAATGTGGTCCTCGGCAACGCGTTCGGCGTCCCGGGCATCACCGTGGACACCCACTTCACCCGGCTTTCCCGGCGCTTCGGCTGGACCACTGAAACCGACCCCGACAAGATCGAGGCCGAGGTGGGGTCGCTGATACCGAAGTCTGAGTGGACCATGCTCTCGCACCGGCTCATCTGGCATGGCCGGCGCGTCTGCCATGCCCGCAAGCCAGCCTGCGGAGCCTGCGGGCTCGCCGAGATGTGCCCCTCCTTCGGGGAAGGCCCGACCGACCCGGTGCTGGCCCAGAAACTGGTGAAGGCCGGGCCATTCTCGTGACCGCCGGACAGGCCGGCGGCGCCCCGCAATGGCTCACCGACCTGGCCGCGCGCGCTGTCAGTTTGGAGGTGCCGCCGGTACTGCTGCCTCCTGCGGGCGGCGGCAGGGCGTCCGCCGTGCTGCTGCTGTTCGGTGAGAGCGAAGGTCACCCGGACCTGCTCATCGTGCAGCGGAGCCCCCTGTTGCGCCGCCACGCCGGCCAGCCGGCCTTCCCCGGTGGTGCGGTCGAGGCGGCGGATGGCGGTCCGGTCGGGGCCGCACTCCGGGAGGCCTGGGAGGAGACGGGGACCGATCCGGCCGGGGTGGATGTGCTGGCGGTGCTCCCCGACTTGTTCATCTCCCGCAGTGGCTTCGTGGTCACCCCGGTGCTCGCCTGGTGGCGCAGGCCGGTTGCGCTGGTGCCCGCCGCCGACGGCGAGGTCACCTCGGCGGTGCGGGTCAGGCTGGCCGATCTCGCTGATCCGGCCAACCGGTTGCGGGTCCGGCACCCCTTGGGGACGAGCGGGCCCGCCTTCCGGCTGCACGGGATGCTGGTCTGGGGGTTCACGGCGGCCCTGGTGGACCGGTTGCTGGCGCTCGGCGGCTGGGAGCGCCCCTGGGACAGCGGCCGTGAAGAAGACCTGCCCCCCGATGTGCTGGCGGCCTCCCGCCGGGGCTGAGCGCCCGCTACCGGGTGGCAAGTGGCCCGTTCCCCGCGGTTTGCCCGCTACCGTGGGCGGGTGCCTGGTGATGCACTGGACCTCATCCTCATCGCGCTCGCCGCTGCCTTCGCGGTCGCGGGCTACCGTCAGGGATTTGTAATCGGCGTGCTCAGCTTCGTCGGGTTCCTGGGCGGCGCGGCGGTGGGTGCGGCCATTTCGCCACGGGTCGCCAGCCTTGTCCATGGGCCCACCCAGCAGGGGCTGCTGGCGATTGTCGTGGTCTTCGTCGCGGCGGTCGCCGGCCAGCTCATCGCTTCCATGATCGGTGCGGCCCTCCGGTCACGCCTCACCTGGCGCCCGGTCGCTTTTGTCGACTCGATCGGTGGAGCCGCGGTGAGCGTGCTGTCCGTCCTGCTGATCGCCTGGCTGATCGGGTCGGCGGTGGCGAACGCCCCGATGCCGGGGGTCTCCCAGCAGGTGCACGGGTCGGTCGTGCTGCGCGCGGTGGACAGGTTGATGCCACCAGCCGCCCACGTCATGTTCTCCAACTTCCGGCGGCTCTTCACCAACGGCCCCTACCCGCAGGTGTTCGGGGCGCTGGGCGCTGGTGGCGCGCTCAACGTGCCCGCACCTGACCCGCGCGTGCTGGACGCGCCCGGGCTGGCCAGGGACAAGCCAAGCATCGTGAAGATCGTCGGGGTCGCGCCGGAGTGCGAGCGGCGGCTGGAAGGCAGCGGGTTTGTCATCGCGCCTGAGCATGTGCTCACCAACGCCCATGTGGTGGCCGGGGTCACCGCCGACCTGGTGGTCGTCGCCGGCCAGCAGGGCACGCTGGTCGCTCATGTCGTGCTCTACGATCCCTTGCGCGACGTCGCGATCCTGTATGTGCCGGGGCTCAGCGCGCCGGTGCTCCATTTCGCCGGCAGTGCCGCGAGCGGCAGCGACGCGATCGTGGCCGGCTATCCGCAAAATCACCGGTTCACCGCGGTCCCGGCGCGGGTCGCCTCCGAGGAGACCGCCACGGCTCCCGACATCTACCAGACGCGGTACGTGAGCCGGGAGATCTACTCCGTCCGCGCGCTGGTGCGGCCGGGCAATTCCGGCGGGCCGCTGCTGGCGCCGGACGGCCGGGTGTACGGGGTGGTGTTCGCGGCCGCGTCCAATGTCAAGGACACCGGTTACGCGCTGGCCGCGCGGGTGGTGAGCCCTGACGCCACCCGCGGCGCACACGCTGTGACGACCGTGGGGACGCAGGCCTGCACGGCCGGCGGCTGACGTCAGTTCCCTGCTGCCCGGGTCAGGCTGAAGCGGACGGCGTCGGCCGGGACGGGCTGCGGGTGCTGCCGTTCGATCGCAGCGGCGAGTGCGGCCGCCTGCCGGGTTATATCCGCGATGTCGAGGCCATGCGGGGGGTTGTGCCGGTACCGCGCGACGCGCTCGCGTCCGCGTTTCAGCAGCGCCACCGCCCCGCGGGGGTTACCCCGGCGCGCGTGAGTGATGCCCACCGCAATCTGGGCCAGGCCACGCCACAACTCCCGTTCCGGCCCCGGCGCGGCTTTCCACACCGCTTCCAGCACCTCGTGCGCGTGGAAGGGGCGGTCGGAGTCCAGCAGCCGCTGGGTGAGCAGGAGAGCGTCAGCCGGCGACAGAGCCTGCTCTGGCGGCGGCGGCGCGGCCTGGGCAGCACCGTGGGCGAGTGGGCGGCCGAGCGCATCCCGGGGCCGGGCGTTGCGGGGGCGGCCGCCCGCGTCGCGGTCCCGGTCCTGTCTGAGCGGCGTCCGCACGTTGCGGGGGCGGCCGCCCGCCTCGCGGTCCGGGTCCTGTCTTAGCGGCGTCCGCACGTTCCGGGGCCGCCCGCCCGCCTCGCGGTCCGGGTCCTGTCCCCCCGGCGGCCGGGCGGCACGCCGATGCGCATCCGCCTCGTCCCGGTCCTGGCCGCTCACCGTTCCGGTTCTGGGTCCGCCAGCCAGCTAGCCAGTTCGCTGTCGAACCGGCCGGGCTGTTCTTCCTGGGGAAAGTGGCCGACGCCGTCCATCAGCCGCCACCGGTACGGCGCGTCGACGTGCCTGCCCGACCCGCGCGCGGTGCGCGGCAGCACGCACGTATCCAGGGCGCCATGCAGGTGCAGCGTCGGAGCCTGCACGGGAGCCCGCATCCGGCGGGCGTAACGGATCCCGTCCGGGCGGAGGCTGGAACGAACGAACCAGCGGTGGTACTCCAGAGCCGAATGCGCCACCAGCGGAAGGCACATGGCCGCCCGGTAACGCTGCTCGGTCTCGGGGTCCGGCCACCCCGGAGCGGCCCAGTTGCGCAGCAGCAGGCCGACCCGCAGGCCGTTGTCGCGGACAAGCTGGCGTTCCGGCAGGATCGGCAACTGGGAGCCGAGCAGCGCGCCGTCGCCGGACCAGCGGTGCAGCGGGCTCGTCAGCACGGCCGCCCGCATCCGCAGTGGGTGGGCGACGGACACGACGGCCAGGCGCCGGACGACCTTGGGGAAGTAAGCCGCCATCGTCCAGGCAACGAGCCCGCCCCAGTCGTGGCCGACCACGATGGCGTTCGCCTCGCCCAGTGCCCGGACCAGGCCGGCCGCGTCCGAGGCGGCCGTGATCAGGTCATAGCCGCGGGGTGGCTTGTCGCTGCCGCCATAGCCCCGCAGGTCGGCCGCGACCGCCCGGAAGCCGTGCGCTGGCAGCGAACTGAGCTGGTGCCGCCACGTCCACCAGAACTGCGGGAAGCCATGCAGCATGAGGACCAGCGGGCCGTCGCCGCTCTCCGCAACATGGAAGCGGGTGCCGTTGGCCGTCACCGGGCGATGTGACCAGGGCCCGTCCAGGTAGATAGCTGAGTCGGGCCTGACGGCCACCGGGTCAGCCGGCCTTCCCGGCCCGCACCGCCGAGGGATCTTCGCGGCGCAGGATCGCCAGGTCGGCCTGCACCGTCTGCCTGGTCTGGCGCAATCCGGTCATCGCTTTGACCTTATGGGCGACCAGTGCGATGGCGGCGCCTGCGAGCACCACACACACCCCGGCCACGATCAGGAACGCGGCCCATGGCCAGATGCCCAGAGCCATCAGGCCATAGGCGAACGCGAAGCACAGCAGCACCAGCACGAGGCATCCGGCGAAACCCGCCATCGCCAGCAGGATGGCCGCCAGGCCGATGCGCCGGGCATCGGACCGCAACTCGGCTTTGGCCAGATCGAGCTCACAACGCACCAGGCGGGTGATGTCCCGGACCGTCTGCGTGACAAGGTCGCCGACGGAACGGTCGTCTCTCAACGCCGCCCGCGTCGGGATGGGCTCGGCCATCACGCACTCTCCCGTTCTTGCGCGCGCCCTCCCGCGGGCCTAGCCGTGGACGTCAGGCTGGCCGCGCGCGGCGTCGCGCTCGCGGGCCGCAGAGCCCGCGATTTCTCCGGTGGATGAGCCGCCTACAGGAAAAGATCTTACGGGATCGCTCCGGCCCGCCGGCTCGGTGCGGGAAGGACGGGTGAACGCCAGGACCGGCCAGCCCCGGCACTCGGCGATCCGGCGCAGCGCCCGGTCCGGGTTCACGACCCGCGGGTGGCCCACCACTTCCAGCATCGGCAGGTCGGTGATCGAGTCACTGTAGGCGTAGGAGTGCGGCAGCGAGTAGCCGCGCTCGGCCGCCAGCGCCTTGATCCGCGCGGCCTTGGCCTCCCCGTATGCGTAGAAGTCGAACTCACCTGTGTACCTGCCGTCGCTGACCCGCATCTGGGTCGCGATCACGGCCGCGGCGCCGAGCAGTTCGCCGATCGGCCCGACCATCTCCTCGCCCGAGGTGCTGACGATGACCACATCCCGGCCGGCCCCCCGGTGCGTGGTCAGCAGTTCCCACGCCTCGGCGTAGACCTGGGGCAGGATCAGGTCGGCCACATGCCGCGCCACGATCTCGGCCACACGCTCAGCCTGCCACCCCCGGCATACCTGGCTCACCTGAGCCCGGATCTTCTCCATCCGGCTGTGGTCGGCTCCATGCAACCGGAACACCAGTTGCGCGACGCCCGTGCGGATCACATCCATGCGGCCGATCAGGCCGTACCGGTAGAACGACGGGCCGAAGGCGAGGGTGCTCGACCGGGCGATGATCGTCTTGTCGAGGTCGAAGAACGCCGCCGCGACGGGCGCAGCGTCCTCGGCGTAACTGCTCACGATCCGGCAGCATAGAGGGTAAACGTGGCAATCGGTAAAATCTCACCGTGATCGGTTGGTAACGTGATCGCACGCAACTAGGCTTGCTCCGATGCGGCTGGGCTCTCTGAGACCACAGTCGCGGCGACCCCCGCTCTCCCCCCCGGCGGGGGTCGCCTTATCTCAGCCGCCGCTGACAGCGCCCCCGGCCGGCGCCGCACCGGCCGCAGCACCGTGGCGAGCAGGTCCAGCGCACCGTCTTTGGCGAGCGGTTCGTTGCCGCTGCCGCACTTGGGAGACTGGATGCAGGACGGGCATCCCGACTGGCAGTCGCAGCCCGCGATCGCGTCCGCCGTGGCGGTGAGCCACCGGGAGGCGACCTCGAACCCGCGTTCACAGAACCCGGCACCGCCCTCGTGACCGTCGTAGACGAAGACGGTCAGCCGTCCCGTCGCCGGATGAAGGTCCCCGCAGACGCCGCCGATGTCGAGGCGGTCGCAGGCCGCGAACAGCGGCAGCAACCCGATCGAGGTGTGCTCCGCGGCGTGCGCCGCACCGGGCAGGTCCACCCCGCGCCGGAGCAGGTCCGCGCGCTGCCGGGGGGAGATCGTCCACCAGACCGCCCGGGTGCGCAGCGCCCGGGCGGGCAGGTCGAGTGGTTCCTCCCCCAGCACCCGGCCGGTGAGCGGGTCACGCCGGGAGAATGACACCACCTGACGCACCACCTCGACATCCCCGAAGTGCATGGTGGCCGCCCCCCACCGCCGGCTCCGCAGTTCGGCGAGGACGGCGATCGCCGTATGCTGGCGCGCCGCCGTGACGTAGCCGGGATCGCGGCGCTCGACCAGCGCCACCCGTTCGGCGAGGTCGAGCATGGCCACCTGATGGATCTCACCCTGATGGGTGTAGGTGGCGCCGGCGTGCACCAGCGCGTCGGCGGAGGGTTCGTCGACGGTCCCCACCAGCCGGCCGGTGGCGGCTTCGACGATCCGCACCGGGTACCCGCCGGCGCCCCGCAGGTCGGGGCCGGGCAGTGGGCCACGGCGGGTCCAGTACAGGCGGTCCCCCCGGCGGCGCAGCACACCGCGCTCGACCAGGCTGTCCGCCACCTGCTGGGTGCCGGGGCCGAAGAGCGTGAGGTCGGATGCGAGCAACGGCAGTTCGGCGGCGGCCGCGATGAGGTGCGGCCCGAGCACGTAGGGATTGCCGGGGTCGAAGACCGTCGTCTCCACGGGCTGGCGGAGCAGCGCCTCCGGGTGGTGGACGAGGTAGCTGTCCAGCGGATCATCGCGGGCGATCAGCACCGCGACGGCCGGCTGGCCGTCCCTGCCCGCCCTGCCCGCCTGCTGCCACAGCGCCGCCCTGCTGCCGGGCCAGCCGGCGATCAGTACCGCGTCCAGGCCGGTGATGTTGACGCCGAGTTCGAGCGCTGTCGTGCTGGCCAGTCCGAGCAGCGCCCCGGACCGCACCCCCTCCTCCAGCAGCCGCCTGTCCTGCGGCAGGTAGCCGGACCGGTAGGCGGCGACCCGGGGATCACCGCCCTCGGCGAGCGTGCGCCGCACGGCCATGGAAACCGCTTCGGCGCCGCGCCGGGACCGCGTGAAGGCGAGCGCCCGCACACCGTGGCCCACCAGATAGCTCAGCAGTCCAGCCGTCTCCGCCGTGGTGCTGCGGCGCACCGGCTTGGCCCGTTGCCCCGCCGCCAGCAGCGGGGGCTCCCACAGCCCGAACGTGAGCGGCCCGCGGGGCGCCGCGCTCTCGGCGACCGGCACGGCGTCCGCTCCGGTGAGCTGCCGGGCGCAGGTGCCGGGCTCGCTGAGGGTGGCCGAGGCGAGCAGGAACACAGGGCCGGCCCGGTGGCCCGTTCCATGCCCGCCGCCGCCGGCTGGCGGTGCGAATCCGGCGCCGTGGTGGGCGGCCACCCGCCGCAGCCGCCGCAGCACCAGGCCGACGTGGGCGCCGAACACGCCCCGGTAGCCGTGGCACTCATCGACGATCACGTAGGCCAGGCGGCCGAAGAACCCGCTCCAGCGGGAATGGTGGGGGAGCAGCATGTGGTGCAGCATGTCGGGGGTGGTCAGCAGGTACCTCGCGTGGCAGCGTGCCCACTCCCGTTCCCCGGGCGGAGTATCGCCATCCACCACCGCCGGGCGCACGCCGGGCAGGCCCAGCGCCCGCACCGCCCGCACCTGATCGGCCGCCAGCGCCCTGGTCGGCGCCAGGTACAGGGCAGTCCGCCCTTCCAGCACGGCAGTAAGCGCGGGCAGCAGGTAGCCCAGCGACTTGCCCGACGAGGCTGGGGTCGAGACGATCACGTCGCGTCCGGCCCTGGCATGCTCGGCCATGGCGGCCTGGTGTGCCCACGGCCGTTCTATCCCGGAACGCCGCAGCGCCCCGGTGAGTGGCTCCGGCACCCAGGCGGGCCACGCCACGTCCCGCCCGGGGCTGGCGGGGATCCGCTCGACGTGGACGAGCCGCCCGGTCCGCTCGCCCCGGCGCAGCACGAGCGCGGTGGCGAGATGGGGCCCGGCGCCGGCGCCTGCCTGCTCGTCCGGCATGGCGGTGATGGACATCGACTCCCAGTGTGCACCGGTGGCCGAGATGCCTGCGCGCGCGAACTCGTGTAGACATGACATCAGAGCGTGATTGAATGCGCGACGGGGTCATAGGCCCTGGCGCCGGGAGGATCGCCGACCGGCACCCACGGACAGTCCGAAGCGGCATGGCGCGGGAGGATTTGTGGACCTCAAGCTGGACCACTACACCAAGGATGGGATCGAAGTCGTCGACGTTGAGGGGGAAATCGACGTCTACACCGCCCCGAGGCTGCGCGAGCTGCTCATCGAACTGGTGAAGGTTGGTCACTACCAGTTGGTCGTGAACATGGAGAAGGTCGAATTCCTGGACTCCACCGGCCTCGGTGTGCTGGTGGGCGGCCTCAAGCGGGTGCGGGCGCATGATGGCTCACTCGACCTGGTCTGCACCCAGGAGCGCATCCTCAAGATCTTCCGGATCACCGGCCTGACCAAGGTCTTCGGGATCCATGACACCGTGGACGCGGCGATCACGGCACGCAAAGCCCAGAAGTAGGGCAGCCGCGCCCTGATGTCGACGCCCATGGCCACGGTCGAGATGAGCTTCACGCCATTGCCCGCCCACGTGCGCACGACCAGGCTCGTCGCGACTGCGGTCGCCCGGCGCAGCGGGGTGGCTGAAACCCTGCTGGACGAGGTCCGCCTCGCGGTGGGGGAGGCCTGCTCGCGGGCGGTCGAGGCGCACCGGGAGCGGTGCCCGGATCAGCCGGTCCGGGTCGCGCTCACCGGCAGCGACGGCCGGTTCGAGGTGGTCGTGACCGACGCCGCCTCGACGTTGCGGGACACCGGCGGGCAGCCACCGGGCCCGTCCGGCGCGGGGGCCCAACCGGACCCTGGCGCGAGCGAGGGTCCGCTGCCCGGGTTCCTGCCCAGTGAACTCGGTCTCGCCGTCATCGCCGGCCTGGTCGACGACGTCCGGATCGCCCGGACCGAAAGCGGGCTCAGCATCCGCATGAGCTGGCCGTCGGGGGATGCGGCGGGCTAGCGGCGGGACGCCGTCCGCGTGCCGAGGGTGGTCCGGAGTTTTCCTCGGCCCGGCCTGCCACTAGTCTTTGTTACCTTCGCATGGCAAAGCATCGCGATTGCCGCCGGTGGCATCCCCGGCGGCGCCACCGGTGGCGAGCGTGCGTAGACTCCCGGCACTATCCAGGTGGCGCCCGCCTTCGCCGGGCGCGTTCATGCCTGGACACGGCGGCCGGCCCCCGGACGGTCATCTTGCGCGCGCCCCGCGCGTGCCTGTATAGGAGGACAGATGTTGAGGCACAACCTCGCCGCGGGCGGTGGGGCGGTGAAAGCGGTGAATCCGGTCAGCCTGACCGGGGGCAACCTGGTTCTGGTTGTCATCGTCGCCGTGATCGCGCTGCTCGCGCTGGCCGTGGCGGGCTGGCTGGTGAGGGAAGTCCTCGCCGCCAGCCCGGGCACGGCAAAGATGCAGGAGATCGCCAAGGCGGTCCAGGAGGGCGCGGCCGCGTACCTGCGGCGGCAGTTCAAGACCCTCGGCGTCTTCGTCGTCATCATCTTCGCCGTTCTGCTGGTGCTCCCGGCCGACACGTCCGGTGTGCGCTGGGGACGTTCGATCTTCTTCCTGGTGGGCGCGTTGTTCTCGGCGCTGACCGGATTCACCGGCATGTCGCTGACCGTCCGCGGCAACGTCCGGGTGGCGGCGGCCGCACGGGAGTCGGGTGAGCGGCATGCGATGCGGATCGCCTTCCGCACCGGTGGCGTGGCGGGCATGTTCACGGTCGGCCTCGGGCTCTTCGGGGCGGCGGTCGTGGTGCTGATCTACAAGGCGAATGCGCCGAACGTGCTGGAGGGCTTCGGCTTCGGCGCCGCGCTGCTCGCCATGTTCATGCGCGTCGGTGGCGGCATCTACACCAAGGCGGCCGACGTCGGTGCCGACCTCGTGGGCAAGGTGGAGAAGGGCATCCCCGAGGACGACCCGCGCAACGCCGCCACGATCGCCGACAATGTCGGCGACAACGTGGGGGACTGCGCCGGCATGGCCGCCGACCTGTTCGAGTCCTACGCGGTCACGCTGGTGGCGTCGCTGATCCTGGGCAAGGTCGCCTTCGGCAACTACGGGCTGGTCTTCCCGCTGATCGTGCCGATGATCGGCGTCGTCACCGCGGTGGTCGGCATCTTCGTGGTCAGGCCGCGCCGCGGCGACCGCAGCGGCATGAGCGCGATCAACCGCGGGTTCTTCGTCTCGGCGGCGATTTCACTGCTGCTGGTCATCGGCGCCTCCTTCTGGTACCTGCCCGCCAAGTTCAGCGAACTGAAGGGCGTGATCGATCCCACGATCCTGCACCACGCCGGCAACCCGCGCTGGCTCGCGATCGGGGCTGTCATCCTGGGCCTGGTGCTGGCGAGCGCCATTCAGTTGCTGACCGGGTACTTCACCGAGACGAGCCGCCGCCCGGTGCGGGAGATCGGTCAGAGTTCCACCACGGGCGCGGCCACAGTCATCCTGTCCGGTGTCTCGATCGGCCTGGAGTCCGCCGTGTACTCGGCCCTGCTGATCGGTGGGGCCGTCTACGGTGGCTTCCTGCTGGGCACCGGGAACGCCACCCTGGCGCTGTTCGCGGTCGCGCTGACCGGCACTGGCCTGCTGACAACGGTCGGCGTGATCGTCTCCATGGACTCCTTCGGGCCGGTGACCGACAACGCGCAGGGCATCGCGGAGATGTCCGGCGACGTCGAGGGCGAGGGGGCGCAGGTTCTCACCAACCTGGACGCGATCGGCAACACCACCAAGGCGATCACCAAGGGCATCGCGATCGCGACCGCGGTGCTCGCCGCCACCGCGCTGTTCGGCTCGTTCCGGAGCGTGGTGGAGACCGCGCTGGGCAAGGCGGCGCCCAGTTTCAGCCTGTCCGTTGACCACCCGAACGTGCTAGTGGGAGTGATCGTCGGCGCGGCTGTGGTGTTCCTGTTCTCCAGCCTGTTGATCATGGCGGTCGGCCGGGCCGCCCAGCGGGTCGTGCAGGAGGTCCGCAAACAGTTCCGCGACCATCCCGGGATCATGGACTTCACCGAGAAGCCCGAGTACGGCCCGGTCGTCGACATCTGCACCCGCGACTCGCTGCGGGAGTTGGCCACCCCCGGCCTGCTGGCGGTGCTCACGCCCATCGCCGTGGGCTTCGCGTTCGGTTACGCGCCGCTCGGCTCGTTCCTGGTGGGAGCGATCGCGGCCGGCGTGCTGATGGCGGTGTTCCTGGCCAACTCCGGAGGCGCCTGGGACAACGCAAAGAAGCTGGTGGAAGATGGCCACTACGGCGGCAAGGGCTCGGACGCGCATGCCGCGACCGTGATCGGCGACACGGTGGGCGACCCGTTCAAGGAC
>DAHUZQ010000017.1 GCA_027306495.1 Actinomycetota bacterium
CGAGTGGGCGACGAAATTGCCGTGGGCCTGGATCTGCTGGTGGAGGGCGGCGAGCCGGTCGCGGTATGCCTCGACTGTGAAGCCGGGCACGGTCCAGGGCACTTTGCGCAGGAAGTGTGTGACGGCGCCGACGTCGTTGAAGACGACCCGCAGCGCCTGGCTGCGCAGGTCCACGACCGTCAGGCCCGCGGCCTGGGCTTGGGCGGCCGCGCGCTGCGGGCTTCGCGCATCGCTGTCTGGCTGCGGACCCATGATGAATTCATACAGTTCCCGGTTCGACCCGGGCCCGACTTGCTGGGAGAAGAAGGTGCCTGCGGGGGTGAGTACCCGGGCGATCTGCGCCCAAGGGGTGATGACGGGGTGCCGGCTCACCACCAGGGTGAAAGAGCCATCATCGAATGGCAGGCCGTCCTCGTCGGCGACCTCGCGCACCTCAACGCCGAATGGACGCAGGCGGCGCGCTGCCAGTGCGGCGTTGGGCGGCCAGGATTCGGTGGCCGCCAGGCGTGACGGCCGATGTTGAGCCTGGCCAAGCACCCACGCGAGGACTTCGCCGCCGCCGGTTTGGACATCGAGGGCCGCCTCAGCATGCTCCATCCGCCCAACGGCCATCCCCGCAAAGCCCCAGGCCGGGAGCTCCTCGCTCGCCCGGCCCTCGAACCAGGAGAAGTCCCAGCCTTCGGTGGGCACAGCCGCGCCCTCCGCGATCAGGTCATCGAAGCTGTGCCCCACGCCGGAATCATGGCAAGGAAACACCTGGCCGGGCGAGTGAATTTGCAGCCCCTGGCCGCGCGGGCGAACTGCTGTGGGGCTGCGGGCGGCTCGCAGGTTGCCATGCTGGGCCAGCGTTGCCCGTCAGTCAATAATGTAATACATTATTGACGTGTGGAGATTCACCGATCAGCTCGCCGTCACGGTGTTGACGACCAGGACATCCGCCACGCAGCCGGGAGTCCGGTCGTGGTGGCCGACATCGATCCTGACACTGACCGCCCAGGGTGCAGGTCATCGGCCCGGACCGGGCCGGGAACCTGCTTGAGGTGGTCGTGTTGACCCTGGCTGGCGGCAGGCTGCTGGTGACCCACGCCATGCCCCTGCGCCGCAAGTACCATCGCCTGCTCCCAGGACACCGTGATGACTGATAAGCCGAAGACCTACACCACCGAGACTGGCGAGATCCTCACCGATACCGATATTGAGCGGATGGCTGAGGAGGCGGAGCGCGGCTATGACGTGGAGGTACTCAAGTCGCGGCGCCGGGGGCGGCCGATGCTGGGCGGCGCGCCCTCGGCAGTAGTCCCCGTCCGGCTCGACCCCGATCTGCGGCAGGCGGTGGAGGCCCGCGCCGATGCGGAGCACACCACCACGAGCGAGATCATCCGGCAGGCCCTGCGCCGCTTTCTCGACGTCGCCTGACGGCCTGCGGGCCGATACCGGCGATGGGGAACGGCGCGTGCGGCTGCCTGGCTCAGGATGGAGCCTGAGCATCCGGCTCGGCGAGCGCGCAAGTGATCGTGTTACCCGGCCCGGCTTCGCAACTGACCGACCTGACCAGTCCTGCGGCCGGGCCGTTCCCAGGATATTCCCACCGGGCCGGGACGTCGGGATAAGCCGCAGGTCACGAGGTTGCCGCAGTGGGTCTGTAAAGCCGTCGGCTCAGCCTACGATGGTCCGAACCCAACACCTGCCACCACGTATAGCCCCAGGTCACAGACCCCTTGAGGTTGCGTTCAGCAGCGATTTCGGGTGGTTCGGCGGTCCATGTTCGATGGTCGACGCCGCTGCTCATCTGCGCAGGTCAGCGGGGTAAACGGGCCTGAGGCTCAACCGGGTGAGGCAGTGCTCGGAGAATACGCGGAGAAGGTTCCGGCCTCTGTAGCCGTCCGCTGCCGGGCACAGGTCGGATCTGCGACGCCCGTTAGCAGGTCAGGCCAACTGGCGCATCGTGAGGGGCCTCCGGGTGGGAGCGGTGTCGGAGACCGCGAGGCTGGGCCTGTGCTCGACAGCGCCGGACTCCCTAGTCCGGCAGGCTGTGGTGCTGGCCCCCGCTACCCGCGCGGGTGGCGGCAATCGGCCGTGCCGCCGTCACGGCCGGCAGGTCCAGGCGCAGCCCCAGTGGCAAGGGAAGCCCTGGCTTGCTCAGAGACGCGTTCTCAGGTGTGTGAGCGTTCCGGCCTTGAGGCCCGTCTGATCTGCTGGCTCGCCGTCGACGCGGCCGCGACGATTGCCAGGCACGTCGCCAGGGCGGCGAAGGTTGGCACCGCGCCCAGGATTTGCAGACATATGCCGCCGAGGAGGGCGCCCAAGGGGACGGTGCACCAGCCGATCATTCGCGAGACTCCGTAGACGCGGCCTTGGAGGCGGTCGGGGGTCAGGGCGTAGCGGTAGGCGGCATTGGCTGTTTGGTAGATCGGGCCCATCAGGGCGCCGACGGTGTAGACCGCGCCCAGCAGGAACACGGTTGGGGCTAGGGCGAGCGCCACCATTTGCACGACCCACCACCAAAGAGCGCCGAGGAGGATCACGTTCGGGGGGACGAGGCGCTGCACCGGCGGGGCCGCCAGGGCGCCGGTGATCGCGCCCACGCCGAAGAGGCCGAGTAGAACGCCGATGGAGGTCGAGGAGGCGCCTAGGTCTTTGGCGCGCACGATGATGGTCAGGCTGAGGGCGCTGAAGGCGAGATTGCCGGCCGCCGCGATCGCTACGAGTGCGCGAAGGAGATGCTGGCCCCACAGCCAGCGCACGCCCTCGGAGATTTCCGCCAGCAGGTGGCGACGCTCCGGAGGCCGTTCCTCCTCCAATCTCCGCCGGATCGGGGCGGTCATGGCGACGCCCACCAGGTATGACACCGCATCGACCGCAAACGGCATGGCGTGGCCCAGCCCGAACAGGAAGCCTCCTAAGGGCTGGCCGATCAGGCCAGCGCCCTGATCACGGGCCTGGTTCTGCGCCACCGCCGTCGGCAATTGTGGTTTGGGTACCACGTAGGGCAGGGCGGCGGTCTCGGCGAGCAGGAAGAAGACGTACAGCGTCCCCTCGACGAACGCCACGGCAATGAGGTATCCGATCGTGATTGTCCCGAGTAGGACGGCCGCCGCGACTGATGCCAGGGCCAGCGCCCGGCCGACGTCGGCAGCGAGCATGATCCGTTTGCGGGGCCAGCGGTCAACGAGGGCACCGGCCGGCAGGAACCAGATCAGGAACGGGGCGGTCTGCGCGGCAGCCACCAGGCCAGCCTGCGTCGCCGAACCGCTGATGGCCAGCACGATCAGCGGGTACGCCAGACCGCTGACCCGGGTGCCGACCGTCGATACGACCTGCCCCGTCCACAGGAGGAGGAAATCGCGGTTCCGCCAGAGGGGAATCGGCGCCGGTTCACTCTGACCACCGCTTGACATCAGTCACCTATCCCACCGGCAGCACGAGAGTATGAACGATTGGCTCGCAGAGCTACTGGCTCATGGTTTGTTTAGGTGGCAGGCGGTATGCGCGGTTGCGGCTGGCTGGCGGGGCGGTCGCTATCAGCTGTCCGTCTGTGACGAGCCGGGCAAGATGGCGGTTGGTCATGGCCTTGCTGAGGCCGGTCGCCTTGGCGACATCGGAGGCGGTGAGGTCCGGCGAGCCCGTGAAAAGTGCCAGGATCTCGGCGGGCCGCCCGGTGAGTTCCCCGCTGCGGGATAGGTCTCTTCCCGGACGGGACTCGCCGCTGGGGGCGTCGCGAGTGAAAGTGACCGTGAAGTGGCTGATCGCGTTGGAGAACTTCACTGATGCGGTGCCCGAGCGGCGCAGTTGCTCGAGCATTGTCGGGATGCCGGTACCCCTGTTCTCGCAGATGACCCGGTCGCTGTCGGGTAGCTGTACTTCCTGGAGCAAGGCCGACAGGACCGGATTGCGGGACGAGGTAACTCCTTCGGCGCCCAGATCGCCCTCGGCCACCGGCCCGAACAGGCCCCCGGGGCTCCGCACGACGAGCCGGCTCGGGTACATCTCGACTTGGACCTGCGCTCCTCGTGACGGCGGTGAGTAGTCCCGGTGCATGATGGCGTTGACGATCGCCTCTCGCAGTGCCTCGACCGGATACTCATAGACGTCTTGCCTGCCGACGCCCCGTACGGTGCCTGCAAGCCGCATGTTCCTCGTGATGGCGTCCACAGCATCGGACACGGCCCAGGGGACCGCGCCGTTCAGCGTCCGGTTGTCGATGAATCGCGGGCCGCCCTCCGGGACGGTGCCCGCCTGATCCGAGGGGAACACCACGAGGGTGACGTTCAGCTGCGGGAAAAACTCCTGCGGGTAGGTTCCGAGGGTGAGAAGGCCCGCCAGTGACGGCACCAGCCTTTCCGACTGCGGGGCCTGTGGCACCAGGACGCCGAGCCGCCGCAGGGCCACCTCATCGGTTACCGGGCGGAAGGCCCGGGGCTGGCGGCGTCGCATCCGATGCAGGAGCGCCGAGACAGCGTCATCATCCAGGTCGGCAGTTGATGCCTCGGCGACCGGTTCCCTATCGTCACGCGGCTGCCCCCGATTCGCGTGCAGGAGCGCGACCTCGTAGTCCGACAGCTTCCGGTCCGCGGCCCCGCCCCTGATGAATGATCCGTGGTACTCCCCGCGGCCAAGCACGTACGCGGGCTTGCTGAGCGGGCTGATCTCAGGAACCTCCGCCACCACGACATGTGCGTCCTCGAACGGAAGGATCTCCGTCACAGCTCGCACCGGAGGGCTGACGTCATCCGCGCACGCACGAGCCAGCGCATCCCGTGCCCGCACAGCGTCGAACCCGGAAGCGGGCCGGAAACCCGCCCCCTCGTCCAGCCCCAAGACAACCGTGCCACCAGCGCTGTTGCTAAACGCGCTGAGTGTTTCGGCCAGCGACTTCGGCAACTTCCCCATCGCCGACTTCACCTCGACCAAGTGCGTGTCCGCTCCAACGGAGCGAAGTTCTGCCACCATGCGATTCAGGCCATCAGCATCCACCAGAACCTCCAGCTTGCCTGTGACTGGCGGCTCACGAACCGCAGATGTGCCTTCGCGCAGTGCGCCGAATATCAGTCTACCGTCAGTCTACCGTCAGTCTACTTGTGATGCGACTGACGGTAGACTGACGGTAGTGCGGGCCGTCGGGCGGGCGCCAACGACGACGACCCATGGCTGCTGCCGACAAGGGCGACTCTTTGGGGGACGGGCGGCTTGCCAGACCGCTGGCCCCTGCCATGGGCCGGACCCGGTCGGGTCAGCGGTGCCCGAGGGCCGGTTGCCGCGGCGCGTGACCTGTAAAACCGTCGGCTCAGCCTGCGATGGTTCGGATCCATCACCTGCCACCACACAAGATCGCTGGTCATAAGCGGTTACGCGACGTTCTTGAGCGCCTCACGGTGGAAGGCGGACCCGCTGCCGCTTGCCCCCCCGGGGGGGTTGCCTTTGTGCTGGTCAGCGCCATGCACGTGGGGACCGCTGGGATGCGTCGGAGAGTGCCCGAAAAAGTCCCAGGGCGCGAGCCGCGCGGAACGGCTAGATGATGGGAGCAGTGTAAATCGAGAGGCTTATGCACGGTTCTGAGAGGGCCGGCGGGTGAGATTCCCCGGCTACTCGCCAGAGCCGGTTTCTGGTTCGTTCTGAGAGCCAGAGATGAAACCGCGCAGCAAGCTGTCGCCCAAATGGTCGCCGTCATGCGCGGTCGCAGCCCGGATGGGCGTTAGGCGGCGAGCAGCCAATCCAGGGCCTGGGCGGCGGACCAGCCGTGTGGGTAGCGCTCGAGCATCGCGCGCACGCCGTCGAGGCTGGACCCGAGCGTGACCAGCGGGTCCTCGGTGTAGCCGCTGCCGCGCCGGGTCTGGCCGAGCCCGATGTTGGCCAGCAGTGCGTTGCACAAGCATGCCCGGTCGGCTGTGTCCGCGGCCTCGCCGCCCTTGCGAAGGTACATGTGGACGGGTTCGCCCGGGCACCGGTAGCCGACAGCGCCGTCGGGCCGAAGGTAGGGAACGCGCAGGTGCCCCAGGTCGCACAGGCGCGGCCGGGTGGCGTAGCGCTGCGGGTCGGCCAGGGTGCCCGGCATCTGCGCGATCTTGAACGGGAACCCGGTGGGTGAGGTCAGCGGATCGGTGCGCACCCGCAGGGTGCCTTCGCGGGCCTGGTCGAGCAGTTGTGAGCGCAGGTCGGGGCGCAGCCCGGATTCGCTGCTGAGGGCGAACAGGGTGCCCACTTGCACACCCGTCGCGCCCGCGGTGAGGGCCTCCTTGAGCCTGGCTGGGGTGCCATAAGAACCAGCCAGCCAGAATGGCAGGCCAATTGCGGTCAGCCGGCCCAGGTCCGCGTCATCGCGCGAACCATAGCGGGGCTGCCCCTCGTCGTCCAGCGTGAGTTGGCCCCGTGGGGGTGCGTTGTGGCCGCCAGCGGGTGGGCCCTCGATGACAAAACCATCGGGCCGGATCACCGGATTGCGGGCGAGGTACTCGGCGAGGATGTGCGAGGAGACGATGGCCAGGAAAACCGGGCGCCGCAGCGGCGGCAGGGTCACACCCAGCAGGCCGGCCGGATCCAGGTCAACCGTGTGCTGCTGGCCGTCGGAGGCGCCGATGACATCGACGGACGTGCTGACCCGCTCGTGCCGCGCCAGCGCGTTGAGCAGGCTCGGCAGCCCCCGTGGGATACCGGCTCCCACCAGCACCACGTCGACGCCGGCAAGCATCGCGCCGTAGGCCGCCGCGGGCGTAGCCATCTGGACTTTCTCCAGGTAGTTGACCCCCACCGGGCCTTGGTGGCCTCGCCTCGCCAGCCAGACCTCAGCGAAGTTCGCCACTACGGCGAGTTCCTGAGCGTGCCGGTCCTGGCGCAGCCTGAGCCTGGGGACGGGCGCATAGGGCGTCCCCGGCTCGCGGCCATCCGCTCGGAAGTAACGGTCGATGACACGGGCGGCGACTTCAGGGACCGGGAAGGCAGCCAGCGCCGCGCGCGCATGGCCGCCCGGGTCCCCCTCTTGCAGCCGGCGGGCGAGCACCACATCGAGCGCTGTACCCGACACCACGCCAAGCTGGCCGGCTGCGGATACCGCCCGTGCCAGCGGCCAGGATGAAACCCCCACGCCCATGCCGCCCTGGATAACGGTGGGCAACGCGACTGCGTCATCTCCGAGCACCACACGCCTCCAGCCTACGGTTACGTAGGTTACGGTATCGTAGGTGCTCGGCTGGAGGAACGCCGGCCCGCGCGCGACAGCGGGACCGCTTCCGCTGAGCCGTGCGGGCGGGCTCAGGGAAGGCCGCGTATCGACGCGAAGTCACCCATCGTCCGGTGGCCGCGCGCACCTCGATCCCCACGCGCCGAGGACAGGCCCGCTGAACAGGCGCCCACACCAGTTCCGATCAGCACAGGGGCGACGACGATCGGCACCGCCGGGCCGGCCGCGACAGCATCACCGCGCGGCGGGCTGGGATGTGGCACCGGGCCCGCGCCGATGGCAATACCGCTGCTGGGCTATCCCTGTCCGGATGTCCGCCGCCGGCCCCGCTGGGGCAAGTGTCCGGACTCTGCGAGCAGACTGTCGGGCGCTGGTTCGCCACGGACCGCAAGCAGGCTGAGGATGAGCTGGATGAGCATGCGGCGGAATGCGTCAGACTCCTCGAGTCCGTCAGTGATGATCGTGTTCGCGACGTCAGCATCGATCGCGGCACGGTACGCCTGCCGGCCCGTTGTGGTGGACCGGACGATAAGGCGTCGCCGGTCCTCGGGGTCGCGCTCTCTCGTGACATGACCCGCGCGCTCCAGTCGGTCGAGCACCCGGCTCATCGTCTGCTCCTCGACCATGCTGGCCGCGGCGAGTTCGCGCTGCGTGTGTGGCCCTGTTTCCAGCACGTGGAGGGCGAGCAGCCCGGCATGGGTCATGCCACGGCTGGCGAGCCAGTTGTTCCAGTCCTGCTCCACCAGGCGCGCGGCCATGGAGAGCAGGCGTCCCAGAGACCACTCAGGTGCATCGCTGGCCATGTTCTGGCCACCCGCCGGGTCATGGCCAGATGCGTTCATCTCGGTAGCAGGGTACGCCGCTGACCGGCGACCCGGCCGGGGCGCAGCGCAGGAGCAATGCTCAGTATGCTGATACTAAGCATACTGAGTAAAAAGGCGGGGAGATCCTGTGACTGTAGAGACGGTTCCTGCGGCCACCGCTGACCCGGCATCGCGGCGCCGGTGGCTGGGATTGGTCTTCATCGCGCTGGGCGTCGCGATGATCATCGTGGACGCCACGATCGTCAACGTGGCGGTGCCCCAGATCATCAAGGACCTGGGCATCACCTCCAGCGATGCGCAGTGGGTCCAGGAGGTCTACACGCTGGTTTTCGCGGCGCTGCTGCTGGTGTGGGGCCGGCTGGCCGATCGTTACGGCCCCCGGCTGCTGTTCGTCACCGGCGCAGCCGCCTTCGCGGCGGCGAGCGTGCTCGCTGCGCTCGCACAGTCCGGCCCGGAACTGATCGGCAGCCGCGTGCTGCAGGGTGTAGCGGGCGCGATGATGCTGCCCACCTCGCTGTCGCTGCTCAACGCCGGGTTCCGGGGCCGCGACCGGGCCATCGCCTTCGCGGTGTGGGGTTCCACGATCGGCGGCACGGCGGCGCTCGGCCCGTTGCTCGGTGGCTGGCTGACGACATCCTTTTCGTGGCGGTGGGCCTTTGCGATCAACATCCCGCTCGGTCTCGCCGTCGTGGCGGGAACCCTCCTGCTCGTGCCGGAGTCCAGGGAGACTGTGGCAGCCCGCGGGAACGACCTGCTGGGCGCCCTGCTGTCGGTGCTCGGGTTCGGCGCTATCGTCTTCGGGCTCATCCAGGGCCGCACTTACGGCTGGTGGACGCGGACAGGACCGCTGAGCGTCGCCGGCCTGGACTGGAGGTGGCCTGTCTCACCGGTGCCGGTGGCGTTCGCCGCGGGTGCCATCTGCCTGGTGGCCTTCGCCGGCGTCGAGTTGCGCCGCAACGCCGCGGGCCGCGTCGTGCTCCTTGATCTCAAGCTCTTCGCGATCGCGTCGTTCCGCAATGGCAACATCGCGGCAGCGATTGTCAGCCTCGGTGAGTTCGGCCTGCTGTTCGCGCTGCCGCTGTGGTTTGAGAACGTGCGCGGTTACAGCGCCTTCCGGACCGGGATCGCGCTACTGCCGCTGGCCGCTGGCAGTTTCGCGGCGAGTGGCTTCGGGGCGCAGCTCGCCCGCCGGCGTGGGCCGGTGTTCGCGGTGCGCCTGGGCATAGTGCTGGAGATCGCCGGCATCGCTGGCATCGGCGTGGTGGCCGGACCCGCCACCCCCTGGTGGGCCACCACACCAGTGCTGTTCGTGTACGGGATCGGTGTCGGGCTCGCCACGGCCCAGCTCACCGGTGTGGTACTGGCCGACGTTCCAGTGGCTAACAGCGGCCAGGGTTCGGGAACCCAGAGCACCAGCCGGCAGGTCGGCTCGGCATTCGGGATCGCCATCCTGGGCACGGTGCTCTTTACCGTGCTTGGCGCCCAGTTGTCACACCGGCTATCCAGCGTCCCCGGGCTGCCGGCCGGGCAGCGCGCCGCGCTCGTGACCGCGGTCAAGCAGAGCGCCGGAGCGGTGATCAGCCACCTGGCCGCCGATCCCCGCACGGCGGAGGTTGCGGCGCTGGCGAAACAGGCCTTCTCCGAGGCGACCCGGGTGACCGCGTTCACCGCCGCCACCTTCCTCGCGCTCGGGCTGCTCGCCAGCCTGTCGCTCGGCCGGGGGAACGCCCACCACACACGCGGCACGGATATGGGGCGTGAGCAGTAGACACAAGGTCCTCCGGTCACGGACCAACGTCCGTGCGGGCCGGGGCTGGATGGCCGTTATCCTGGCCGGTGTCGGCGGCTGGCGCGCCGTTGCGGGGGATGCGGCGGGTGCGGGGGATGCCCGGGTGCGCCGTTGCGGCGGGTGCGGGGGATGCGGCGGGTGCGCGGTTGCGGGGGATGATGATGGTCTCACGGGGGATCCCGGGCCGGCGGCATGGCTCGGGCGGGCTCATGCTGATGCGCGAACTGCTGGTGAATCTGCCCGCCGCCGTCGCCTATCTGAACGGTCCCGACCTGGTCTACGAGTTCGCCAATGACGCCTACCGCCAGCTGGTCGGCGGGCGCGACCTCATCGGGCTGCCGCTGCGGGAGGCGATGCCGGACCTGGCCCGTATGCGCCTTGAGAACGTCTTCCAGGTGGCCAGCACCGGGCAGCCGTTCCGGGAGAATGAGTCGGAGGTCTGGATCCGCCGGTACGGCCAGGAGCCTGAGCAACTGTTCGTCGATGTCGTCCACCAGCCGGTGCGAGATGACGCCGGGCGTGTCGCTGGGGTGCTCCTCTACGCCAGCGATGTCACCCCGCATGTCCGGGACAGCCGGAGGTTGGCGGAACTGGCAGCCCGGCTAGCCGACAGTGAAGAGCGCTACCGCACGCTCTTCGAGACGCTGCCGCCCGGGGTCATGTATTACGGCGCCGACGGATCGATCATCGGGGCGAACCCCGCAGCCGGGAGAATCCTGGGCTTCGAGCCGTCGGAACTGGCCACCTGGCCCCTGGCCACCTGGCCCCTGGCCACCTCCATAGCGGCGATCCGGGAGGATGGCTCGGCACTGCCGCCGGAGGACTTCCCGTTGGTGAGGGCCCTGCGCACCGGCGAAATCGTGGCCGATGTGGTGATGGGCGTGCCGCACGCACGCACCGGCGAACTGCGGTGGCTGCGGGTCACCGCCGTCCCGGACTCGCGGGACGCTCAGGGCCGTCCGCAGCGCGC
>DAHUZQ010000018.1 GCA_027306495.1 Actinomycetota bacterium
TCGCGCTGATTACCCGCTGTAACCACGATCGGTCAGCTGCCGACGGCCGGATCGCCCCCAGGGGTCAGCACGGATCCAGCACGGCGTTGGGAACCAGCGGGAACCAACGGGGAATAACGGGCAAAGAAGCGGCGGCCCAACTTTCCCGCTCAGCGCGCCCTGCCAACCCCGCATTTGCGCCATGACCAGCGGCTATTACCGCACGTCAAGCCCGGTGACGGCCCTTCCGATGATCATCCGCTGGATCTCCGACGTGCCCTCGAAAATCGTGAAGATCTTCGCGTCACGGTGCCAGCGCTCGACCGGGTAGTCACGGGTGTAGCCGTTGCCGCCGAGGATCTGGATGGCCTGTTCGGTCACCCGCACCGCCGTCTCCCCCGCGACCAGTTTCGACACCGACCCCTGTGCGGCGTCGAGCGACTGGCCGTTGCGCACCATCCAGGCGGCCCGCCAGACCAGCAACCGCGCGGCGTCCACCGCCGCGGACATGTCCGCGAGCATGAAGGCGATCGCCTGGTTCTGGCCGATCGGGCGGCCGAACTGCTGGCGCTCGCGGGCGTAGTCGCGGGCGTACTCGAAAGCGGCCCGCGCCACGCCCACCGCCATCGCGCCGACGCTGGGCCGCGACGCCTCGAACGTCCGCATGGCGGCCTGCTCGCCCGCCCGCCCACCGGCACGGACCCGCTCCAACCGCGCCTGCAGCCGTTCCCTCCCTCCAACGAGGCAGCGGCCGGGCACCTTGACGTCGGACAGCACCACCTCAGCCGTATGGGAGGCGCGGATACCGTGCTTGCGGAACTTCTGGCCCTGGCTCAGCCCCGGCGTTCCCGGCGGGACGATGAAGGACGCCTGGCCGCGACTGCCGAGCGAGGGTTCCACGGTGGCCACCACGACATGGACATCGGCGATGCCGCCATTGGTGGCCCAGGTCTTGGCGCCGTTCAGCACCCACTCGTCGCTGGCCTCCAGGTAGGTGGCGCGGGTCCGGATGGCTCCCACGTCACTGCCCGCGTCGGGTTCGGAAGCGCAGAAGGCGGCGAGTTTGACGTCGCCGGGGGTTCCGAACATCTGTGGCAGCCACTCGCCGATCTGCTCCTGCGTGCCGTTGCTCGCCACCGCGACGGCCGCCAGTGAACTACCGGCCAGCGACAGCCCGATGCCCGCGTCACCCCAGAACAGTTCTTCGAACGCGATCGGGATGCCCAGGCCGCTCTCGTCCAGCCACTGGCCGCCGAAGAAGTCGAGTGAGTACAGCCCGATCTTGGCAGCCTCCTCCAGCACGGGCCAGGGCGTCTGTTCACGCTCGTCCCACTCCGCGGCCGCGGGCCGGATCACATCGGCGGCGAACCCGTGCACCCAGTCACGCATCTGCGTGAGATCCGGGCCCGGGTCGAGGCTGAAAGCCGCGGGAGCCTGCGGTTCGCTCATGCCGTTTCCTCGCCTGCGTACAGAGCCGTGCCAACTATGTTACCCAACAGTAGCTTAGCTCTCCGCGACGGCCCCGGCCAGTGGTGCCTCAGTCACGCTCATGCCGATCCAGGAACTCATACACGTCGGTCTCGTCCACCCCTGGAAAGCTGCCGGTCGGCAGCGCCGACAGGATGTGCGAGTGGGCACGCGCGGACGGCCAGGCCATGCCCTCCCATCTGCTCGCCAGCGTGGACGGCGGGCGCTGGCAGCATTCACCATCGGGACAGCGCGAGGCCATCCTGGTGACGGTGTCCCGCCCCCGGAACCAGCGCGAGTGCTCGTACGGTGTGCCGAGGGTGATGGCGAATCCCCGCTCCCTGGCGGGGTCCACGTGCGAGACGCACCAGAACGCCCCGGCCGGGGTGTCTGTGTACTGGTGGTAGGGCGAGAACCGGTCGGCTGAGGTGAACACCAGCCGCCCCGCCCACTTCCGGCACATCCGCTGGCCCTCGATCGCCCCGGAGGCATCCCGTGGCAACACCAGGCCGTCGTTCTCGTAGGCCTTGTAGATCACACCACTCTCGTCGTTCTTGACGAAGTGGCAGGTCAGGCCGAGGTGGTGGGTGGCGAGGTTGGTGAAGCGGTGGGCAGCCATCTCGTAGGAGACCGCGAACACATCCCGCAGGTCCTCCACCGACAGGTCGCGGGCAAGCTTGGCTTCGCGCAGGTACCTCCCGGCCGTGCGCTCGGGGACCAGCACGGCGGCGGCGAAGTAGTTCGCCTCTACCCGCTGGCGCAGGAAGTCCGCGAAGTCGCGGGGGGTGTCGTGGCCCAGCACGAAATGGCCCAGCGTCTGCAGCAGGATCGTGCGCGGTGAGTGCGCGCCGACCGATTCCTGCTTCAGGTAGATCTGCCGGTGCCGGAGGTCTGTTACGGAACGGACAGACCGGGGCAGGTCCTGCACATAGCGAACGCTGAAGCCGTGGTGGCCGACGATTGAGAGCAGGGTGCCCTGCGACAGCGCGCCCGCACGGTAACCGACAGCGTCGAGTTCCTCGGCGGCCGCCTGCTCGATCGGCTCGAAGTAGTTGCCCCGCTCGCGCATGGCCCGCCGCAGTTCGGCGTTGGCGAGGCGGGCCTCCTCGGGAGTGGCGGTCGGCCGGGTGCGCTGGCGGCGGAGTTCGGTATAGAGGGCCACCAGATGTTCCAGCACATCACTGGGCACCCGGGCGCCAATCTTGAGGTAGGGCAGTCCCAGATCCGTGTACACCGGATCACGCTGAGCTTCCTCGACAGCGATCTCGAGCTGGGCACGCCGGCTGGGCGGCTGCTGGCGCAGCAGCTCGCCAGCCGGGACGGAAAGCGCGCCAGCGAGCGTCTCGATCAGTGACAGCTTCGGCTCACGGCGGCCGTTCTCCAGCAGCGACAAGGCGGACGGCGCCCGGCCCACCTTTGCCCCGAGTTCCGCAAGCGTCATCCCGCGCAGCCGCCGGACGTGTCGCAGGCGTTGGCCGAACGTCGCTAGGTCTAGACCACTTAGCGGAAATGTCGAAGTTTCTTGTCCGGTGAAGTCAACCACAAGTTGATGGTACGTGAAAATTGGAAGATCTTTCCACAGACTTTCCTGGCGGGCGCTCCGGCCTGGGCCGCATCCTCGTACGTATTACCCAGGGAACGGCTTGCCCCGGGAACGGCAGGGTGGAGGATCACGTGGGCGAAGGTCGCCTCGAGGGCACTGACGGGCACATCGGGAACGGTCACGGCCCTGCGCGTGCGGACGCTTTCGCAGCGCAGGCAACGGATCTGCGGCGGGACTGGGCCACCAATCCGCGCTGGCGGGGCACCGAACGGACGTACACGGCCGACGACGTGGTCCGACTGCGCGGCTCCGTACAGGAAGAGCACACTCTTGCCCGGCTCGGCGCCGATCGGCTGTGGAAGCTCCTGCACGAGCAGGACTACGTCAGCTCCCTCGGCGCGATCACCGGCAACCAGGCGGTCCAGCAGGTGCGCGCCGGCCTGCAGGCCATCTACCTCTCCGGTTGGCAGGTGGCAGCCGATGGCAACCTGGCCGGCGAAACCTACCCGGACCAGAGCCTGTACCCCGCCAACTCGGTCCCGGCGGCCGTGCGCAGGATCAACAACGCACTGCTGCGGGCTGACCAGATCACCTGGTCCGAGACCGAGGGTGGCCGCACCGGCGCCACGCCGCACTGGCTGGCACCCATCGTCGCCGACGCCGAGGCCGGTTTCGGGGGTGTCCTCAACGCTTTCGAGCTGATGAAGAACATGATCACGGCTGGCGCCGCGGGGGTGCACTGGGAGGACCAGCTAGCGTCGGAGAAGAAGTGCGGCCACCTCGGCGGCAAGGTGCTCATCCCGACCGGCCAGCACATCAAGACCATGAACGCTGCCCGGCTCGCGGCGGACGTCATGGGCGTGCCCACCCTCGTGATCGCCCGGACCGACGCCCACGCTGCGACCCTCATCACCAGCGACGTGGACGAGCGTGACCGGCCGTTCGTGACCGGCGAGCGGACCCCCGAGGGCTTCTACCGGGTGCGCAACGGGATGGCGCCCTCGGTCGCCCGCGCCCTCGCCTACGCCCCGTACACCGACCTGATCTGGATGGAGACCTCCACCCCCGATCTGGCCGAGGCTCGGGAGTTCGCCGAGGCGGTCAAGGCGCACTATCCCGACCAGATGCTCGCCTACAACTGCTCCCCATCGTTCAACTGGCGGCGCCACCTCGACGACGGCACCATCTCGAAGTTCCAGCGTGAACTCGGCGCGATGGGTTACAAATTCCAGTTCATCACCCTGGCCGGGTTCCATTCGCTGAACTATGCGATGTTCGAACTCGCGAAGGGCTACGCGGCCGAGGGCATGCCGGCGTACGTCCGCCTGCAGGAGGCCGAGTTCGGCGCGCAGGCGGAGGGGTACACCGCTACGCGGCACCAGCGCGAGGTCGGCACCGGCTACTTCGACCTGGTCACCTCAGCCATCACGCCGGACGCGGCCACGGTCGCGCTGGCCGGGTCCACCGAGGCGGAGCAGTTCTCAGCAGCCCGCTGACCTGACCGGGCCCGGTCAGCCGCGTCAGGTCAGCCGGGCCGCGTCCGGTCACCGTGGTCAGGTGAGCAGCCCGATCGGCTCGGGAAGCAGGTCGTCGTCATCGTCCTCGGCACGCCGGCTCCGCCAGCGGGATGGCACGAACAGCGGGGCGGCCATGGCCGCCCCGCTCAGGGCCAGCACACCGTGGCTGAGCATGAAGCGGATACCAGCCCACGGCGCCTGCGCCGAGGCCGGGAACCAGCCGAGCGCACGGTGCACGCTGAGCACCAGCAGCACGGACCAGGCGAGCGCAGCCAGGCCCGGCAGCCCCGTCGCGAGCGGGGAGACGGCCGGCCAGAGGATCAGGATGCCGGCCAGCAGGCCGACCGCCGCCAGCGCGGCCAGCGCCAGCAGGCCGGGAACGCCAGCCGGTCCGCCGCCATGAGCGGCGGTCGCTGACAGGTTCGTAACGGCCCAACCTCCGCCGCCGAGCAAAGCCGCGGCGCTGACCAGCGCCAGGATGAAACCCACCAGATGGCGCATGGGGCACCAGTGTCCCTAATCCCGCTCTCATCTGCTGTGACGGTTGAGACTCTACGTGATCTGACCGTTATCTTGTAGCCGAATCGTGTCATTCCGCCGAGCGGCCCGTATGGCGGAGCGCCGCGCGCCGCATCGCGACTCTGGCATCGTTCAAGGGCGCCAGCATCTCGTATGCCCGGTAGGCGTCGCGTTCGATGAGCGCCATCTTCCACGCCCGCGGCCCGCGCCAGATGGGCCGGTACCCCGGCGGGCGGTGCCGGTGGAAGCACCTCACCATGCACTCGAAGTACTCGCGCCGGGCGGAGGGCGGCACCAGCCCGGGGGCCAGGATCGACGCGCAGTGCTCGATCATCCGGGCGAACAGTGCCGCGCGGACCACCCCGCCCACCGGCGGGCGGGGTGGTGAACCGGGGCGGTCGAGCCACGCGAAGACCGCGTCGTAGGAGCCGAAGATCGCGAAGTGGTCCATGCTGGCAGTGGTCAGGAAGGATCCCGGCCGACGGCGATACAGGTAGCACACCCGCGCCAGTGGCGCGATCGACCTGGCCGCGAGCAGGGCGCAGCACGACACCGGCACGTCCTCATGGATCCCGCCGCGGAAAGGGACAGCGAGGCCAGTGAGGTGGTCGCGCCGGAACACCTTGCTCCAGACGGTCATCGTCCGCTCGATCAGGGCAGGCCGATCAGCGAGCGTGAGCGGGATCGGACCCGGTTCAGAGGCAGCGAGCAGCCTGGCCCCCGGACTGGGCTCGCTCCGGCCACCGGGACTGATCATTCGGTAGTCGAGCAACAGGACGTCTGGATGCAGCGCGGTGATTGCCCGTGCCACGGCCGGGAGGGAACCACTGGGCAGCACGTCATCGGGATCTACGAACCAGACATAGTCGCCCCGGGCCAGCGCCAGGCCGACGTTGCGGGCCGCGCCCGGGCCGGCGCTGCGCGCCCGGTGCTCTACCCGCAGGCGAGGGTCGGCCCGTGCGCGGGCCGCCAGGATCTCGCCGCAGCGGTCCGGCGAGCCGTCATCGACCGCGATCACCTCCACCAGAGGGCCGTCCTCCCCCACCAGAGGGCCGGTCTCCCCCATCCGGGGGCCGGTCTCCCCCACCAGCGGGCCGGTCTCCCCAATCCGGCGGCCTATGTCCCCCGGCCGCCCCGAGAGCACCGAGTCCAGGCAGGCGCCCAGGTACTGCTCCACACCGTGCACCGGGAGCACAATGCTCAGCAGCGGGGCCTGCCCGGCCCACTCGGTCTCACTCATGGTTGCGGGACATCGCTGTCTGTTGATGGTGGCTGAAAGAGCCCTGAAGGCGCCATCAGGCACTCACGCTGGCCACATATATTCTGCCCGTGCATGTAGACCGCATCTTCGGCGCCATCGGCGCTTTCGCCGTACGTTTCCGCTGGCTGGTGGTCGCGGTCTGGATAGCCGGGGCGATTGCCGCCGCCACGCTGCTGCCCACGCTGGCCAGCGTCACCCAGAGCAACAACACCAAGTTCCTGCCGGCAAACGCTCCCAGCGAGCATGCGGCCGTACTGGCCAAGCCGTTCGGGACCGAGAATCTCGCGCCGATCCCGGTCGTGGCCGCCGGCGACGGGTCCGTCCTGACTCAGGGCGATCTCGCCGCCCTGACCACCTTGCGGTCCAAGCTGGCCGACGTCAGCGGCGTCGTCAAGGTCATCGACCTCGGCCTGTCCCCGCACGCGCAGGCTGACCAGATGCTCGTGCTCGCCCGGCAGGTCGCGGGTGACCAGACCCGAACGATCGCCCTGATCGGGGCACTGCGGAGCGCGATCGCTCACGCCGGGCTGCCCGCGGGCCTGCACGCCCATCTGGCTGGCCAGCTTGCCGTCTCCGTCGACCAGCAGAAGGCCTCCGGCAGCACCGGCAGCGAGGTCCAGAACCTGTCGATGCTGTTCATCATCGTGCTGCTGGTACTGATATTCCGGTCGCTGACGCTGGCCCTGACCACCATCGCACCGGCGGCGCTGTCCGTGGTCATCTCCGGGCCACTGGTGGCCGAGGCCGCTCACCACGGCCTGCAGGTCTCCCCCCTGGCCCAGTACCTGATGATCGTGCTCGTGCTCGGCGCGGGCACCGACTACGGGCTCTTCCTGGTGTTCCGGGCGCGCGAGGAACTGCGTAGCGGTGCTCACTCGCAGGAGAGCTACGGCACCGGCGGGCACGCGCTCCGGTCGGTCGGGCGGGACCTGCTGGGTGCCCGGCCAGCGGCGAGGCGGGCCATCACCACGTCGGTGACCAGGGTTGGCGAGTCCATCACGTTCTCCGCGGCAACGGTGATCGCGGCTGTGCTGACGCTGCTGGTGGCGAGCTTCCCGTTCTACAGCGATCTGGGCGTGCCGTTCGCGATCGCCATCGGGGTGATCCTGCTGGCGGGCCTGACGGTGCTGCCCGCGCTGCTGTCGATCCGGCTGTCGCTCATCGCCATCAAGCGGACCTGCTCCCAGGCCTGGTGGGGCCGCCCGAAACTGATCCCCTGGAGCATTC